>NZ_JBSEFH010000005.1:0-295884 GCF_053570585.1 Pseudochelatococcus sp. B33
CCCCCCCCCCCCCCCCCCCCCCCCCCCCCCCCCCCCCCCCCCCCCCCCCAACAAATACGTCCAGGGCGACGAGGGTAGCATCCCCTGCGGCGGCGCGCGCTATCCAGGCGAGCGACTTGATGTCGAGCATACGATCCGTGAAACCGTCCAGCAGGCGGACGCTGTGTGTGAGCTGGAGGGATGTCGCGCTCAGCGCATCGATCATGGCCGCGGTCGTCGCGGTGTATTGGGCGGCAAGATCCGCCGGCCGGGCGGCGCGAGGCTTGTGGAAAGCTTCCGACGTCCGCTCCTGCTGTTCCTTGAGGTCGCTGTACGCCGCCATCAGGTTGGCGGCCAATCCGCCACCTCCCGGCAGATCCGCCGTCTGCAGGATGGCGATCGCCCGTTCGATCGCCGGCATTTCGACAGCGCGGGCGGCCCGGATCAGTTCGAGATGACCCGACGGATCGTCGTTGCTCGCGAGAGCCTGGCTTACGTTGGCGGAGTCCACGCGCAGATTGTGCAGGGCGTCGAACAGATGCGACGTGACGCGGGTAGCCGATTCGATGCGGGCCTGATCGGCAGCCTGTTCCCACGACGATCTGGCGTCGAGCATCAGTTGAACGAAGCTTGCGGCAACAAGAGCGCCAATAACGATCCTGAGAGTGAGACTGACGGACAAATTATTCACGGCGACCCCTGCGTCAGACAACAGTCGAGTTACTATCCTCATAGTCTGGGAATAGTTTATATCTCTTTGCGACATATTTGTCCATATGCCGCCCGTGATTTGGGCGACATGACGCGTATCTTTCTTCAGGGGTTCATTTTCGTCGATTGTGCGCCGTGGAAACCGGTGGGACGCAAATTATGACCGGCGGCGCGTCCAAGGGCGGACGCGCATGCGGATATGCGGGCTATGCCCGCCTCCGAAAGCGCATGCCGCCTCCGGGGAAAGATCCGGCTTCAATCGAAGTGAACGCGATCCGGGTCGAATGGTGGCGAGGCTTTCAGCGCCAGCTATCGATGGCGTCGGTGATGATCTGACGCCCCACCGAGCCCTTGGCGAAGGTGATCGTGCCGATACCGCCATCGGCGAAGCGCACCGGCAGGTCGACCCAGTCGCGTTCCCGCAGCAGGTTGTAGTTGCGGTCGACGTCGGACGGCAGGTTGGACAGGCCGACCAGGAAGATGTTGTCGGCCACGGGTATGGTGAGGCCGACCAGCGCCACGCCCCGGGGCTCCTTGTCGATGCGCAGCTGCGGAATGGCCATGTCGCGCACCACCCGCTCCGGCTTGTCCGCCGCGTTGATGAAGGTGACCTCGATGGTGTGCGATGCCGGCAGCGACGCGTCGTCGTTGGGCCGGATCACCAGCGAGAACGACAGGCCGGCCTCCGGCAGCGTGACATCCGTATACAGCACGGCCGACCGCGAGCCCTTCCCTTCCAGGCGCCATACGACCTGGCCGGAGGTGATGTTCGGCTGCTCGGGATTCTGGTCGTCGAGCTCGAACAGGAAGGCACGCTGGGCGATGACCTCGGCCTGGCCGCCGGCGCCGGACGTCGTCTGCTGCAGCGGTTGCGCGGCCGGCTCGGCCGCGGGCGTGACGTCTCCCTGCTGCGCCGGCTCGTCGTCCGGCGGCGCGCCGTTGACGCGGTCGGTGATCTTGCTGTCGTCCTCCGTCTGCGCTTCGGCGACCACGACGGACTCCTCCTCGGCCGGCGGGGGCGCATCCGCCCGCAGCCACCAGGCAGCGCCGCCGATGCCGGCGAGAACCAGCGCGATAACGGCGATGGCGATGCCGCGGCGCGAGGATGCCCCCTCCCGCGGCTCCCGGCGCGCGGCAACGCGGGGACGTCCCCGCCCCGCATCCGTCGCCGCCGCTTGCGCTGCCGCGGCCTGCGCCCCGTCATCCGCCTCGGAGGCGGGCGTTTCATCCGCTGCGAAACGGTCGAACGACAGCAGTTCCCCGCTCGGGAGGGGCGCGCCCGAGCGCTCCGCCTCGATACGGGCGATGACGGTTTCCAGCGACGCCTGCTCGCGCATCAGCCGTGCCTGCTCCTCGAGGACCTCGGCCTCGGGCAGCGTCGGATCGATGGCCTCGCGCCTGCGTTCGTAGAGACTGCGAATATGATTATAAACCGCAAGCCGCGCCTCGGGCGTGTCCGGCTGGCTATCGATCGCCCGATTCAGCAAGTCATACAAATTCGTCATCAGCTCTCAACCGCCTCGCGGGCGGCCTCATCTGTCCCGATATCCCGGCCGCCATGCGGCAGCCTTCAACCTTCCAAGGGCAGCCGTCAACCTTCGAAGGGATTGTGCACGAGGATAGTATCGTCGCGTTCGGGGCTGGTTGAAAGAAGCGCAACCGGTGCTCCGATCAATTCCTCGATACGACGCACATATTTGATGGCCTCGGCCGGCAGATCGGCCCAGGATCGTGCGCCGGCGGTGGATGCCGACCAGCCCTCGATGGTCTCGTAGACCGGTTTGACCCGCGCCTGCAGCGCCTGATTCGCCGGCAGATAGTCGATGATGCGCCCGTCGAGCTCGTAGCCGACGCCGATGCTGATCTCCTCGAATCCGTCGAGAATGTCGAGCTTGGTGAGCGCGATGCCGTTGATGCCCGAGGTGCTGACGGTCTGGCGCACCAGCGTGGCATCGAACCAGCCGCAACGGCGCTTGCGGCCCGTCACGACGCCGAACTCGCGCCCGCGCTGGCCGATCAGCTCGCCGGTCTCGTCGAAGAGCTCGGTCGGGAACGGTCCCTCGCCGACGCGCGTCGTATAGGCCTTGGCGATGCCGAGCACGTAGCCGATAGCCCCCGGTCCGAGGCCGGAACCGGCCGCGGCCTGCCCCGCCACCGTGTGCGAGGAGGTGACGAAGGGATAGGTGCCGTGGTCGACATCGAGCAGCGCGCCCTGCGCCCCCTCGAACAGGATGCGCTTGCCCGCGCGCCGGTCGTTGTCGAGCGTGCGCCAGGTCGTGTCCATGTAGGGCAGCACCTTGGGCGCCAGCGCGAGCAGTTCGGCGACGATGGCCCCGGCGTCGTACTCGGGCAGCTGGAAGCCGCGCCGCAGCGCATTGTGATGCGACAGCAGCCGCTCCACCTTGCCCGGCAGCGAATCCGGGTCCGCGAGATCGGCAAGCCGGATGGCGCGCCGGCCGGCCTTGTCCTCATAGGCCGGGCCGATGCCACGCCGCGTGGTGCCGATGCGCGTGCCGGCGTTCGAGCTCTCGCGCAGCGAATCGAGCTCGCGGTGCAGCGGCAGGATGAGCGACACGTTCTCGGCAATGCGCAGATTGTCGGCGGTGATCGCCACGCCCTGCGCGCTGAGCCGCTCGATCTCGTCGACGAGCGCCTGGGGGTCGAGCACGACGCCGTTGCCGATGACGCCGCGCTTGCCCGGCCGCACCACGCCCGAAGGCAGCAGCGACAGCTTGTAGGTCTCCTCGCCGATGACAAGCGTGTGACCGGCATTGTGCCCGCCCTGAAAGCGCACCACCACATCGGCCTGTTCCGACAGCCAGTCGACTATCTTGCCCTTGCCCTCGTCGCCCCACTGGGCGCCGACCACGACGACGTTCGCCATTTTCCGCCTCCCCTTCGCGAGCCTGCGGCCCGCCAGCAAAGCAAACCCCGGCGCAAGAGAAGCACTCTTGGGCCGGGGCTCTCGTATACGTCATGAAAGATCGCGCCCGCAAGGTCAAGCCCCGAGCCGGGCGCGCCCGTTCAGAACGTCAACTGGTGCGCGTGCTTGACACCCGGAATGGTATGCACCGCGTCGAGCACCGGCTGCGGCACCTTGCCGTCGACCTGCACCAGCGCCACCGCCGAACCGCCCTCGGCGTCCCGGCCGAGCGCGAAGGTGGCGATGTTGATGCCGGCGTCACCCAGCGTCGTGGCGAAGCGGCCGATGAAGCCGGGCTTGTCCTCGTTCGAGACATAGATCATGGAGGGCGCGAATTCCGCGTCCACCTTGATGCCCTTGATGCCGACGATGCGCGGCCTGCCATCCGCGAACACCGTGCCGACCACCGAGCGCTCGTACTGATCCGTGATGACGGTGAGCGTGATCAGCGCGTCGTAGTCGCCCTGCGCCTCGCGCGTCGTCTCCTCGATGACGATCCCCCGCTCGCGGGCGATGGCCGGGGCCGACACCACGTTGACGTCCGTCAGAATGGGGCGCAGCAGGCCCGCGACCGCCGCCGAGGTCAGCGCCTTGACCTTCAGATGGGCGACAGAGCCCTCATAGGTGATGCGCACGGTCTTGAGACCGCTCTCCGTGAGCTGGCCGGCGAAGGAGCCGAGCTTTTCGGCGAGCTCGATGAACGGGCGCAGCTTCGGCGCTTCCTCGGCCGTGATGGAGGGGAAGTTGATGGCGTTGGTGATCGCGCCGCGCAGCAGGTAGTCGGAGATCTGCTCCGCGACCTGCAGCGCCACGTTCTCCTGCGCCTCCGTGGTGGCCGCCCCCAGGTGCGGCGTGGCGACGACGTTCGGGTGGCCGAACAGCGGATTCTCCTTCGCCGGCTCCACGGTGAACACGTCGAAGGCCGCGCCCGCCACGTGGCCGCTGTCGAGGGCGGCGCGCAGCGCCACCTCGTCCACGAGCCCGCCGCGGGCGCAGTTGATGATGCGCACGCCCTTCTTCGCCTTGGCGATGTTCTCGGCCGAGAGGATGTTCTTCGTCTTCTCGGTCAGCGGCGTGTGCAGGGTGATGAAGTCGGCGCGCGCCAGCAGGTCGTCGAGCTCGACCTTCTCGACGCCGAGATCTAGCGCCCGCTCGGGCGACAGGAACGGATCATAGGCGATGACGCGCATCCTGAGGCCCACCGCCCGCTCGGCCACGATGGAGCCGATGTTGCCGCAGCCGATGATGCCGAAGGTCTTGCCGGTGAGCTCCACGCCCATGAAGCGGTTCTTCTCCCACTTGCCGGCCTGCGTCGAGGTGTCGGCGGCCGGGATCTCGCGCGCCAGCGCGAAGGTGAGCGCGATGGCGTGCTCGGCCGTGGTAATGGAATTGCCGAAGGGCGTGTTCATCACGATGATGCCGCGCGCGGTCGCCGCCGGCACGTCGACATTGTCGACGCCGATACCGGCGCGCCCGATCACCTTGAGGCGGGTGGCCTTCTCCAGAAGCTTCGCCGTGACCTTGGTGGCGGAGCGGATGGCGAGACCATCGTATTCACCGATGATGCTTTCGAGTTCGTCCTTGTCGATGCCGGGGCGGAAATCGACGTCGACGCCGTTGTCCCTGAAAATCTGGACGGCAGCGTCCGACAGCTTGTCGGAGATGAGCACTTTGGGAGCGGTCATGGCATGAGCCTTTCTACGTGGCCTTCTATCGGGGCCTTATGTGCGGGCGGGCAACACCTCTCACCCGTGATGACGATCTGGGGCGGGAACGGAGGCCCGGCGCGGCCGCGCCTCCCGATACATCGAACTGGGAACTGCCGTATCAGCCGGCAAGCTTCGCCTTCTCGGTGGCGAAGGCCCAGTCGAGCCACGCCGTCAGCGCCTCCAGATCGGCGCGCTCGACCGTCGCGCCGGCCCAGATGCGCAGACCCGCCGGCGCGTCGCGGTAGGCGCCGATGTCATAGGCGACGCCTTCCTTGTCGAGCACCGCGACGATGCCCTTGGCAACCGTGGCGACCGCCTCCGGCCCCTTCGCCACGACGTCCGCATCGACGATCGACAGGCACACGGAGGTGTTCGAGCGGGTCGCCGGGTCCTTGGCCAGCGGCGCGACCCACGGTGTGCGCTCCACCCAGTCGTAGAGCACCTTGGCGTTGGCGTCGGCGCGGGCGATCAGCCCGTCAATGCCGCCGACGGACTGCGCCCATTGCAGCGCGTCGAGATAGTCCTCGGTGGCGAGGAGCGAGGGCGTGTTGATGGTCTCGCCGACGAAGATGCCCTCGATCAGCTTGCCGCCCTTGGTGAGGCGGAAGATCTTCGGCAGCGGCCAGGCGGGCTTGTAGGTCTCGAGCCGCTCCACCGCGCGCGGCGACAGGATGACGATGCCGTGCCCGCCCTCGCCGCCCAGCACCTTCTGCCACGAGAAGGTGACGACGTCGAACTTCTTCCAGTCCAGCGGCTGGGCGAAGGCGGCGGAGGTGGCGTCGTTGATGATGAGCCCCTCGCGGTCGTCGGG
Organism: Pseudochelatococcus sp. B33; assembly: GCF_053570585.1. Lineage (NCBI taxonomy): Bacteria > Pseudomonadati > Pseudomonadota > Alphaproteobacteria > Hyphomicrobiales > Chelatococcaceae > Pseudochelatococcus > Pseudochelatococcus sp. B33. The sequence continues at coordinate 6,134 of NZ_JBSEFH010000005.1, forward strand.
GATCCAGTCGGCGTCCGGCACCTTGACGCCGGAGGTCGTGCCGTTCCACGTCAGCACCACGTCGCGCGTCCTCGCGTCCACCTGCGCCAGATCGGGCAGTTCGCCGTAGGGCGCGCCGATGACGCGCGCGTCCGCGATCTTCAGCTGCTTGACGACGTCGGTGACCCAGCCCTCGCCGAAGGACTCCCAGGCGAGCAGGTCGACGCCGCGCGCGCCGAGCGTCGACCACAGCACGGCCTCCACCGCGCCGGTGTCGGATGCGGGCAGGATGCCGATGCGGTAATCGGCCGGAACCTGCAGAATGTCACGGGTGAGATCGATCGCCAGCGTGAGCTTGGCCTTGCCGATCTTGGCGCGGTGCGAGCGGCCGACCGCCGCGTCCTTCAGCGCCTCGACGCTCCAGCCGGGGCGCTTCGCCGTCGGACCGGAAGAGAACGCGGGATTGACCGGCCGCGCGACGGGCTTTGCAATATCTGTCATGTTGTATCCATCCTCTCAGATGGGCGCTTCCCGTTGGGGGGAAGTGTCCCGCGCATGGGGATACAGGACTTGCCGGCGGCACGCAAGCGGCGGGACCCGACAAACCGCCTGTCCGCATGATTTTTTCGCCGATGTGTCTGCAATGCACGTTCCGATTCCATCGGAACGTGCATTGCAGATTCTTGAGTTTGCGCGGCTTTGTCGACGAAAAGTGGTGCCCACTTTTCTGCACGCCACGCTATAGCATCAAGCTGAAAAGTGTGTGCACTTTTCGGAAGAACTTGATGCGTAAACAAATGGATAGAGCGGCGGAACGATTTAGTTCGAAGCCGCCGCTCTATTCCGTCAGAAGCGACCGGATGCGCGCCGCGAGCTGGTCCTCCAGCAGGCGCGCCAGCTTGCCCTTGTAATGGATCTGGTCGAAGTAGTCGTCCGGATTGCCGGTTTCGGGCCGTTCTCCCCGCCAGTCGATGACGAAGGTGCGCGGGCGCGCCTCGGCCAGCGCCGACAGGGCCTGGTGGCAGGCCTCGTCGGTCCGTCCCTCCGGCGTGTCCGGGCGTGGCTGGCCGGTGACGAAGGCAGGCGGCTCCATGAGGGCGACCACGGTCTCCTGCGGCAGCGCCCCGAGCATCGCGCCCAGCGCGTCGAGCGCCGGAAACACGCCGGTCTCGTTCACGACGTCCTCGGGCTTGTACTCCATCAGCAGCGCGCGCCTCTCCTCGCCCTCGAAGCCGTGCGACTCGTAGATCGGGTCATAGTCCCAATAGCCGTCCGGCCGGGCGCGTTCGCGGCCTCCCGCAACATATTCGATGCGGCGGAAGCCTTCCTGCAGCACGGTGAAGCGCGCCAGCCCGCGCAGATAGGCGAGCGTGTCGTTCTCGTAGAGCCAGAACGGGAACGGATTGACGGTGGCGAACGCGCTCTCGCCGCCGTGGCACCAGAAGATGTCCGTGCCGATGACGAGCGCCGCGGGCGGCGTCTCGCGATGGCGAAGGAACCAGTCGAGCAGCGTCAGTTGCTCCTTCGGGCGCGTGCCCGGCACGGTGAGCGAGGCGAAACGCGCGCCCGTCAGCGCCGTCAGCCGCTCGGGATTGAGCGCCTGCATGCGCGAATTGCCGATGATGATGGAATCGAACGCCGGATCGCGCGCGCGGCTCGCGTGCTCGGTGCGGGTGCCCTGCGCCCGCACGCCCGGCGGATCGATGAGCCGCACCCGCCCCGATCCGTAAGGGTCGAGCAGATAGAGCCCCAGCGTCAGCGCCGGGAACAGCACCATGACCGTGGCCACGAGCGTCACGGCGAACGCCCGCCAACGCCCGCGCGCCGCCGATTCCATGCCCCGCTCCTCCTGCTGCAAATCCTGCTGCAAGCCGTTTGTCCCGTGTCGCCCCGAAATCCTAGCACGACCCAGAGGCTGTTAGTGACCATGGATGAGGTCTGGACGTCGGCGCTTCCAATGAAACGGACTGGCGGTGAGGTGACACTGGCCGACTGCAGCGTTGCATCGCTTGCCGATACACAAGTATCGGCTGCGCAATGCTCCTTGCATTCGGACAGTTTGACCTCATCCAGACCCCATCCATGGTCACTGACAGCCTCCAGCCTCAGAACTGGAAATAGATGAACTCGTAGTTCGCGTCATCGCCGATCTTGAACAGGACGATCACGAAGACGACCGCCGTCAGCACCGCGACCCACCGCGCCGGCGGCAGGCGCTGGGTGAAGGTCCAGGCCGTCGGCCCGACCAGCGCGACGAGAGCCGCCAGCGCGACGGTGCGCCACTTGAAGGGCTCTCCCGCGACGCCGGAGCCGAAGAGCGCCTCGAACATCGTTCCGGCCACCTCGAAGGTGGGCGCGCGGAACAGAATGAAGGTCAGCGCCAGGAACGCGAACGTCAGCGCCCAGCCGACGACGGGCGGCATCGGCAGCCCGGCCCTGCGCCACAGCGCCCCCGTCGCAAGGCCCACGCCGTGCGCCATGCCCCAGACGATGAAGGTCAGGCCCGCGCCGTGCCAGAGCCCGCCGAGCGCCATGGTCATGAACAGCGCGAAGAGCTGCACCGCAAGCCCGTGCCGGTTGCCGCCCATGCCGACATAGAGATAGTCGCGCAGGAAGCGCGACAGCGTCATGTGCCAGCGCCGCCAGAAGTCCTGCAGGGAGGTGGCGCGATAGGGCGTCTCGAAGTTCTGCGGCAGCACGATGCCGAACATGAGCGCGATGCCGAGCGCCATGTCGGTGTAGCCCGAGAAGTCGAAATAGATCTGGAACGGAAACGCCAGCGTCGCCTGCCACGCCGCCGCGGTGCTCACCGCCCCGTTCGCCGCCGCCTCGTAGGCCGGGTTGACGTAGACCGACAGCGGATCGCCGATGAACACCTTCTTGACGAGACCGATGGTCAGCAGCATCAGGCCGCGCGCGAAGCGCTCGGCGGCGTCCGGACGCTGGTAGGGGCGCTCGTCGAACTGGTGCACGATCTCGCTCCAGCGCACCAGCGGCCCGGCCAGCACCTGCGGGAAGAAGGCGATGTAGAGCGTATAGCGCAGCAGCCCGAGCTGCGGCGCGCGCCTGGCCTTCAGGTCCGTCAGATACATGATGTGGTGGAAGGTGAAGAACGAGATGCCGAGCGGCAGCGCCAGCGCGAGCGGCGTGAGCGGCTCGCCCGTCAGATCCGCCGCGAGCCCCAGCACGAAATCGGTGTACTTGAACACGCCGAGCACCAGCAGGTTGACGGCGATGGCGCCCCAGATCAGCGCGCGGCGCCCGAGATGCCCGAACGCGTGCGCGACCCACCAGTTGACGAGGATCGAGATGCCGAGCAGCGGCAGGAAACGCCAGTCCCAATACCCGTAGAACGCGAACGACAGCACCGCCAGCAGCGGCAGCCGCCACTGCGGCGCGTAGCGCTCCGCCGCGAAATGCAGAGCGAGGGCGCAGGGCAGGAACGCGAGCAGAAAGGCAAACGAGTTGAAAAGCATGCGGCGGGCTGATTGGAGTGAATCTGAATTCTGCCACTCCATAGGCGATCTGCAGCCGGGAATAAACCCCGCGCCGGCGGGGAAACGCATCACGCTCACATCATGGCAAGCGGATGGTGAACGGCGGGCGCGGCAGGGCGGGTTCAGCGGCCCTCGGCACGGGGCGCTTTCCGATCGACATCAGAAAGTTACAAGGCACGAGCCGGCTTCGTGAAATCGGCTCATGGCTGGGTGGAGAGCCGGTACAGCCCCCTGCGTTCCGGCACGGCCTGGAAGGCATCCGTCAGGCCGACGATGGTCTCCGCCGCGCCGAGCATCATGAACCCGTCCGGCGCGAGAATGCGGGCGATCCGGCCGAGCACGTCGGTCTTCGTCCCCGGATCGAAATAGATCAGCACGTTGCGGCAGAACACGATGTCGAACCGGCCGAGCGAGGCGAACGGATCGAGCAGATTGAACTTGCGGTAGGTCACCATTGCGCGGATGGCGGGCGAGATTTCCCAACGCTCGCCGGTCTCGTCCGTCCTGCGGATGAAGTATTTCGCCAGCAGGTTCTGCGGCAGGCCGCGCTGGACCTCGAACGGCGTGTAACACCCCGCCCTCGCCCGGTCCAACGCCTGCGCCGAGATGTCGGTGCCCAGGATCTCGATGCGCCAGCCGGCGATGCGCGGCGCCATTTCCTGCAGGCACATGGCCAGCGAATAGGGTTCCTGCCCGGTCGACGCCGCCGCGGACCAGATGCGCAGATGCCGGGTCGACGCCCGCGCGGCCAGAAGGTGCGGCATCATGACCTGGGAGAAATGCTCGAACGGCACCCTGTCGCGGAAGAACAGCGACTCGTTGGTGGTCATCGCCTCCACCACCGCCTCGCGCAGCGCCATCGCCTCCGGCCGGCGCAGCCGGGTGATGAAATCGGCGAGCCCCGAATTGCCCGCCTCGCGCGCCACCGGCGACAGCCGGCTTTCGACGAGATAGTGCTTGTCGCCGGGCAGCACGAGGCCGGACTTCTCCTTCACCAGACGGGCGACAAAGGTATAGTCGTCGTCCTTCATCGGCCGCTTCCACGCAACAGTTCGCCGAGCTTGAGGCCGATCCGCGCCAGCGGCAGCACCGCCGCCGCCGCGCCCGCCGCCCTCACCGCCCCCGGCATGCCCCAGACGACGCTCGTCTCCTCGTCCTGGATGACGACGCTGCCGCCGCCGCCGCTGATGGCGCTCGCGCCGAGGCTGCCGTCGTTGCCCATGCCGGTGAGCACCACCGCGAGGCTCGCCGCGCCGAACACCTGCGCCACGGAACGGAACAGCGGATCCACCGCCGGGCGGCAGAAATGCTCGGGCGGCGTGTCACGCAGCCGCGTCACGACGCTGCGCTCCTCCTTCTCGATGACGAGATGCAGCCCGCCCGGGGCGACATAGATGTGCCCGGCCAGGACTTCCTCGCCGTCCTTCGCCTCGGCGGACGGCAGCCCCGTGGCGCGGCCGAGCTGTTCGGCGAGCAGCGCGGTGAAGGTCGGCGGCATATGCTGCACGATCAGCACCGGCACCCGCACCAGCGCGTCCTTGCACGCGGTCAGCACCTGCACCAGCGCCTGCGGGCCGCCAGTCGAGCTGCCGAGCGCCAGCACGCGCGGCGGCACGCTGGAGAAGGGCCGCAGCGGCGGCACGCTGGAGAAGGGCCGCAGCGGCGGCCCGTTGCCCGCCGGCCGCTTCGCCGGCGCGGGGCGCGCGTCGGACGATCGGCCGGCCTGGACATCCCGGGCCGGCGCATCGGCCCTCGCCGGCGGGAAAGCGGCCTCCCGGCGCGGCTCCGGCGCGGGCGCGGCGGATGCGGGTGGCGCGGCCGGGACGGCGGCGCGGCGGCGCTTCGCCTGCCCGCCGAGCTGGGCGACGAGTTCCACCAGCTCCCGGCGATAATCGGCGGCACTGGCGATGCGGCCGCTGCCGTCGGGCTTGGCGATGCAGTCCGCCGCGCCGAGCGTGAGGGCACGCAGGCTGATTTCCGCCCCCCGGCGCGAGAGCGTCGACGACACGAGCACGACGAGCCCGGGACGGCGCTGCAGCAGCAACGGCAGGGCCGTGAGGCCGTCCATCTCCGGCATCTCGATGTCGAGGATGACGACGTCGGGCTGCGAGGCGGTCACGTCCTCGACGGCCATCCTGCCGTTGGCGTGGACGGCGACGACCTCGATGCCCGGCACCTCGCCGAGCCAGCGCGCGGTCAGTCCGCGAATGACCGCCGAATCGTCGACCACCATCACCCGAATATCATCTGGCCTGCCAGCCATTCAGAACCCCCAAACCGCCGACACGCCCCCGCACGCCCCGCCCCTCGCGCAACCTCTCCGGATCAGGCGGAGGCGTGGTCCTCCTTGATGTTGGCCAGCACGGCCTCGACGTCGAGCACCGCCATCAGTTCGGCATCGAGCGAGAAGACGCCGTCCGTCATGGCGCCCCAGCGCGGATCGAGATTGGGCGGCTTGGCGGCGAGGCGTGCCTTGTCGAGGGTCAGCACCTCGCCGACCTCGTCGACCAGCAGGCCGTAGGTCTCGCCCTGATAATCGACCCCCACCGCGATCACGCGCCCCTCCGCGCCGCGCGGCGGAAAACCCAGGCGCCGGCGCATGTTGACCGCGGTCACGATCCGCCCGCGCAGGTTGAGCACACCGTCGATCTCGGCAGGCGCCAGCGGCACCGGCGTGATGCGCTGGGGCACGAAGACGTCGTGCACGGCCCAGATCGGCAGCCCGAACAGCTGGCCGGCGATGCGGATCGTCACGAACTGGATCTGCGCGTCGTCGCGCACCGTTGCGAGCTGGGTGCTCATGACAGGACTCCGTTGCGGTGCACGGTGAACTCCTCCAGGGCGGCCAGCAACCCGGCCTTGTCGAACTTCGCGATGTAGTCCGTGAAACCCGCCTGGCGGCCGCGCTCGATGGCCTCCGGCGTGCCGAGGCCGGAGAGAGCCACCACCGGCCAGCCGGCGGTATCGGGATTGGCGCGCAGCTGCTCGGCGAAGGTGAAGCCGTCGACCTCCGGCATGTCGATGTCGCTCACCACGACATCGAACCGCGCGCCGGCGTCGAGATGCGTGTAGGCCTCCGGCACGCTGCCGCACGCGGTCACGTCGTAGCCGGCGGCGCCGAGCACAGGCGCGAGCATGTTGCGGAAGAACGCGCTGTCGTCGACGAGCAGCAGGCGCGGGCGCCGCGCGCCGGTGATGGCGGCGCGCTGGGTCGTGACGGCGGCGAAGGTCGAGGGCAGGAAATGGCCGATGTCCAGGATCTCCGTCGCCTTGCCCCTGACGACGGCCGTGCCGACGACCCCCGGCGCGCCGGAGCCGAACTCGATGGTGAAGTCCTCGTCGACGATGTCGACGATCTCGTCCACCACGAACCCGATGGCGCGGCCCTGATCGGTGAACACGAGCAGCGGACGCTCCTTCTGGCCGTTGTGGCGCGAGGATTCGTCGACATAGACCAGCGGCATCAGCGAGCCGCGATATTGCACGAGATCGTGGCCGGTGACGCGCTCGATGCGGTCGGCGTCGAACACTTCGAGGCGGGTCACGAGCGACAGCGGCACGGCCTTCGGCTCGGCCGTGCCGGCGCGGAACACGATCAGCGACATGCCCTGCCCGGCCGCCGACGTGACCGCCGTCTGCGCCTCCTCCTGCGCCGCGGCGGAGGTGAGGCCGACGGCGATCGCCTGCGCCACGCTGTTGGGGTCGATGATCATGATGACGCTGCCGTCGCCCAGAATGGTCGTGCCGGAGAACATCGACACGTGCCGCAGGATCGACGATACCGGCTTGATCACGATCTCCTCGGTATGCAGCACGTTGTCAACGCCGATGCCGAACGCGCGGTTGCCGACCTGCATGACCACGACGAAGCTGTCGCGCGCGCCGCCGGCGCCCTGCCCCGCCTGCGCCTGATCGCCGATGCCGAGCAGCTGGTCGAGATAGATGATCGGCAGCAGCCTGTCCCGCAGCCGCAGCACCGGCGCGTCCTTGAAGCGCTCGATGCGGTGCTCGCTGCCTTTCTGCACCCGCACCAGCTCCACCACCGCGAGCTGGGGAATGGCGAAGCGCTCGCTGCCGGCTTCCACGATCAGCGCCGAGACGATGGCCAGCGTCAGCGGGATCTTGATCAGGAAGGTCGACCCCTGCCCCGGCCGCGACACGACGTTGACCGATCCGCCGATCAGCTCGATGTTGGTGCGCACCACGTCCATGCCCACGCCGCGTCCCGACACGCTGGTCACGGCTTCGGCTGTGGAAAAGCCGGGATGGAAGATGAAGGCGTGCACCTGGGCGTCGGACAGCTTCTCCGCCTCGATTTCGGACACCAGCCCGTTCTTGATCGCCTTCTCGCGGATGCGGGCGGTGTTGAGGCCGCGCCCGTCGTCGCTGACCTCGATGATGATGTGGCCGCCCTCGTGATAGGCCGACAGGCGGACGGTGCCCACCTCCCGCTTGCCGGCCTTCAGCCGCTCCGCCGGGGGCTCGAGCCCGTGATCGGCCGAGTTGCGGATCATGTGCGTCAGCGGGTCCTTGATCATCTCGAGCACCTGCCGGTCGAGCTCCGTATCGGCGCCCAGCATCTGCAGATCGATCGGCTTGCCGAGATCCCGCGACAGGTCGCGCAGGATGCGCGGCAGCTTCTGCCACGCATTGCCGATGGGCTGCATGCGCGTCTTCATCACCGCTTCCTGCAGCTCCGCCGTCACCTGCGACAGGCGCTGCAGCGGCACCTTGAATTCCGATTCCTCGTGCCGGCGCATCAGGTCGAGGAGCTGGTTGCGGGTGAGTACCAGCTCGGAGACCATCGTCATCAACTGTTCGAGCGTATCGACATTGACCCGGATCGACTGCGCCGGACCGCCACCGCGGCCGGCCGATGCGGCATCGTCGCCGGACGAGGCCGGCGCTTCGCGCGACGCGAGCGGCGGCTCGGCGCGCGCCGGCACGCCGGAGGCCGGCTTGGCGGCGGACGCAGCAGCGGCGGACGCGCCCTTGCCCGCATCCGTCGCTGGCGCGGCGCGTGCCGGCCGCGGGTCCACGGGCGTTTCCCGGAACAGACGTTCGAGTTCGTCGAGCTCCTCGGCTGCCGCCGCATCCGTTTCCGCCTTCAAGGGCGCCGGTGCGGGGGCGGGCGCCGGCTCGACCAGCAGCACCTTTTCCGCCATCTCCTCCAGCGCGCCGATGAGGTCGGCGTCGCTGCCCTCGCCCTCGACGCCGTCGTTGGTTTCGAGATCGTGGACGATGGCCTTGATGCGGTCGATCGAGTGCATCACCAGATCGACGGCGTCCGGCTTCACGGGGGCGCCGTCGCGGAACCGCCCCATCAGCGTTTCGGCGGCGTGCGCCACCGACCCGAGCCGCGCCAGCCCGAGAAAGCCGCTGGTTCCCTTGATGGTGTGCACGAGCCGGAAAATGTTGCCCAGAATGTCGGCGTTGTTGGGATCGCGCTCGAACTTGACGAGCTCCGCGTCGACGAGATCGAGGCTTTCGTTGGTCTCCGTCAGGAACTCTTGCAGCAGGTCATCCATATCGGCCTCTCCTGGAACGCAACGCCGGAGCACCCGCCGGCGACGCTGGCCGGCGCATGCTCCACAATTCTTTCTCCGCAGCGTCCCGCCGGTCGAACAACGACATCCGGCCGGGAATCGCCCTGAAAACCCCTTGATCTCAGTCTTTCACCCTCATCCCCGGCGAGCCCGCCCATGGCCGGGTCCGCCCGCGACGGACCGGGGGCGCGTCATTGCATGATGTCCTTCTTGTCGACGTAGTTGAATTCCTCGATCAGCACGTCCCTGACGATCTCCGCCCCGAAGACCTCGTTGACCGCCACCTTGATGTCGGCGGTCAGCTTGTCGATGTCCTTCTTGTTGACGCCGTCGAACTTGCGGCCCGAGTCGTCGTAGATCAGCCGGAACGCGCGGTCGATGATCAGCGGCTCGGGAGGGATCGATATCTCGCGCACCGTGCGCGCGTCGGCGGTGTAGACGAACTGCGCCACGACGTAGCCCTTGACCTCGTTGTCGGCGACGATCGGCACGTTGATCAGCCGCAGCTTGCGGAACTCGAGCCCGACCAGATACGCTGACTGCGGCTCCTCCGGCACGTGGCTCGACGACCACTGCGCGGCGCTGTAACTGGAGATCAGCGTCACGATGCAGACCCAGAGGCCGATAAGCACGAGGCGGATCATCGGCCGTATCTTCCAAACGGACCGGCCTCCGCATAGGTGCCGTCAGACTCGGACGCGCGCATGCCGTCGGCCACCAGCGACGCCACCTCGCGCGCCGCCTCCACGTAGCGTCTGAGCATCGCCTCGTTATCGGCGAGCCGCGCCTTGACGCCGGCGAGTTCGCGCAGGAACGGCTCCCCGCCTTCCTCGGCGGCGAGCGCCTCCACGTTCAGCGCGCGCGAGAGGCGGGTGAGGTCGAGCAGGCACTGGCTCTTGCGCCGGGTGATCTCGTCGAGATCGGCCATCCGTCCCTGCTGCAGCGCGTCGCGTTCCGCCTCCAGAACGGCCTCGAGCCGGGTGAACACCTGCCCGAGCGCCCGGCGCGCGCCGCCGCCGGTCCTCGCCCCGCCGGACTTCCTCTGGCCACGCTCCGCCGCGCCGCCGTCGATCACCGTGTCCTCGCTCCTGCCGCTCATGCCATCTCACCATCATGCCATCGACCCCGGTCCGCGACCGGCGCCGAATGCGTTTCGCTCAAACGTCCCCGTCTTCACACCGAACCAGCCGGCATCGAACCGCCCGGGGCGAGACCGTGTGCCGCCGCGACCCCGCCCCCGACGCCGCTGGCGGACCGCAGCGCATCGGCGGCGGTCCGCGCCTGCCCGTCACCGGGATGGACCCGCTCGACCATGCGCGCGATGCCGATGCCGCCGGCGCGCGCCAGTTCGGCGGCCACCTGCTGCGCCAGGAACGACTTCCACGTGTCACCGGCAAATCCCCTGCCGAACCAGGCCTCGCCTTGCTTCGGCAGGATCGCCTCGACGAATTTCTGCAATGTCAGCGCCTCGAACTGCTCATAGGCGCTGCCCTCGCGCAGGCGGTCGGCATTGAGCAGTCCGTCCGCGAGCCTGACATCCGTCGCGCCCGAAAAGCCGTCCCGCCCGTCAAGCCGCAGCCGCGCCCGTTCGGCATCGAGCGGCAGATGCACGCCGCGCGGGCGCTCCGTCCCGTCCGCGGCACCGAGGCCGTCGGACGCGAAGGCAAGCGCCACGTCGCGCGCGACGGCGGCATAGTCGACGCCGCTCTCCAGCCTGCCCACCGCCGCCTGAAACCGGGCGGGGTCGGCGGCGCGCGCCACGTCCATCACGATATCGGCAGGCAGGCTGACAGCCATGACACCTCGCTCATGACACCTCGCTCATGACGCCCCGCAGGGCGAATTCGCCTGCGATCATAGGCAGCCGACCTTACGTGAGGCTTTCGCCTTTCTTCGCCGCGCCGGCCTCGACGATGTGCTCCAGGCCGGTGCGTTCGTCCTGCGCCTCGGCCTCGCGCGCCATGGTCCGGGCCAGCCGCTCCGTGCGCTTGAGGCGCATCGACTCGCCGACGATCCGCTCCTGCAGCGCCTTGCCGGTCTCGCGCAGCGCCTCCTCCTCCTGCGACAGGCGCGACAGGCGGCGCGCCATCGAGCCGACGAACAGCCCGTGATGCACCGATCCATCGTTGAGATGGCCGATCAGCTGTTCCTGCGCCGCGCGCAGGCCCGCCTCGTCGCGGCGCAGGATGGCGAGCTTCCATTCGCTCAGGCGCTTCAACTGGCGCTGGACCTCGACGACGCGTTCGATCTTCTTCAGCCGGTCGTTCACGATGCCTCACCCGTATATCAGCCAGCGCGAAAATCCCTTCATGAACTCGCTGAGCATCTCCTGGACCAGGAAATAGAGCAGAATGACGCCGCCCGCGATCACGAACGGAATGGAGATGAAATACACCTGGATCTGGGGCGTGAACTTGTTCACGAGACCTATGGTGAAGTTGACGATGACCGAATAGACGACGATCGGCGCACTGATGCGCAGCGCCAGCAGGAACGAATCCGCGAACTGGTCCGCGAGCCCGACGAGCGACAGGCGCGCCTGAAACAGCAGCCCCGGCGGCAGATTGGCGTAGGACGCCCTCACCGCGCGCAGGATTTCCCAATGCAGATCCGCCGCGAACACCAGCATCGCCGCCGAGAGCGAGATGATGCCCGCCACCGGCGGCAGCGGCTCCATCTGATCGAAGGAGACGCCGGAGGGGTTGCTGATGTTGAGCGCCATGGCGATCAGCACGGAAAGCGTCTCCAGCGCCAGAAACATCAGGCGGCCGAGAAAGCCAATCCAGATGCCCGACAGCGCCTCCGATATCAGCAGCAGCACCAGGAACGAGAACGACTGCCCCTGAAACACCGGCGCAACGGCGTCGAACAGCAGCGGATAGAGCGTCAGCGTCACGGCGAGGGCGACATAGAGCCGGATGCGCACCGGGATGGAAGCGTTGGACAGCCCCGGCATCAGCATGAAGCACCCGCCGATGCGGCACATCAGCAGCATGGCGCCGATCACCGCGTCCGACACCGAGACCGGAATCAAGAGATGGCTCCGAGATTCTCGATCTCCGTCCCCCTGGCGATTTCGACGTGGGACAGCACGGCGAGCGCCGGGAACATCCGCTCGATGATCATGCGCACATAGGGCCGCGCGTCGGGCGCCGCGACGAGCACGAAGGCCTTGCCGGTGCCGAGATGCTTGCGGATCGCCACCGACGCCTCGGCGCTGAACTCCTCCACCAGCTTCGGCTCGATGTCGAGCTCCAGCACGTCACCGCGCTGGTCGCGCTTGATGCTCTGGTGGAACACGAGGTCCCAGCGGTTGCCAAGACGCAGCACGCGCAGCACGCCCTCGTCCGACAGGTCGCCGCAGATCTGCTGCGCCATGCGCAGCCGGACATGCTCGACGATCTGCTCGGTCTTGCGCACATGCGGAATGATCTCCGCGATCGCCTCCAGGATGAGGTTGAGATTGCGGATCGACACGCGTTCGGCCAGCAGCAGCTTCAGCACCGCCTGCAATCCGGAATACGAAATATGCGCCGGGCAGATGTCGTCGATCAGGCGCTTGTATTCGGGATCGAGCTGCGAGAACAGCATCCGCATGTCCTTGTAGGACAGCAGCAGCGGCAGATTGTTGCGGATGATCTCGCCAAGATGCGTCAGCAGCACCGACAGGCTGTCGATAGGCGCGAGGCCGAGCCGCTTGGCGTCGTTGGCGTAGATCTCGTTGATCCACATCGCCTTCATGCCGAAGGCGGGTTCCCGCACCTCGTCGCCCTCGATGTCCGGCTTGCGGCCGTCGCCGATGATGACCAGAAAATCGTTGAGCCGCAGTTCCTGCGTGGTCACGATCGTGCCGTGGATCTTGATCTGATACGCTTTCGGCGGCGTCGACAGGCTGTCCGTCAGCTTGATCTCGGGCACGATGAAGCCGTATTGCTGGGCGAACTTGCGGCGCATCTTCGAGACGCGGTGGATCAGCTCGCCCTGGTTGGCCTTGAGACGCACCGAGAGCTGGCGCCCCATGCACAGCTCGATCTCCGCCGTCTTCAGCGTCTCGCGGATCGCCTCGCGCGTGTCGACCTTCTCCAGCGCCAGCTTGTTCTGCGCCTCGATCTCCTCGCGCGCCTGCTGCTCCGCCCGGCGCTTGGGGATGATGTAGCCGACGAAGGCCATGATGCCCGCGAGCGTGACGAACGGCAGCACCGGCAGGCCGGGGGTCAGCCCCATCAGGCCCATGAGCCCGGCCGCCACGAACAGCGCCTTGGGATAGGCGCTGAGCTGGCCGAGCACCGCCTGCTCCGCCGATCCCTGCGTACCGCCCTTCGACACCAGCAGGCCCGCGGCCAGCGACACGATGAGCGCCGGGATCTGCGACACCAGGCCGTCGCCCACCGTCAGCTTGGTGTAGACGTCCGCCGCCTGCGACAAGGGCATGCCGTGGCGGGTGACGCCGATGATGATGCCGCCGAAGATGTTCACCGCCGTGATGATCAGGCTCGCGACCGCCTCGCCGCGCACGAACTTCGACGCGCCGTCCATGGAGCCGAAGAACGAGCTCTCCTCCTCCAGCTCGCGGCGGCGGCGCTGGGCCTCCTTGTCGTCGATCATGCCCGCCGAGAGGTCCGCGTCGATGGCCATCTGCTTGCCGGGAATGGCGTCGAGGGTGAAGCGCGCGCCGACCTCCGCGATACGCGTCGCGCCCTTGGTGATCACGAGGAAGTTCACCGTGATGAGGATCAGGAACACCACGAGCCCGATGACGAAATCGCCGCTCATCACGAACTTGGAAAAGCCGTGGATGATGTAGCCGGCCGCGGTCACGCCCTTGTCGCCGTCAGCCAGGATGAGGCGCGTCGTGGCAATGCTGAGCGCGAGCCGCAGGATGGTCGCGATCAGCAGCACGGTCGGAAACGACGAGAACTCCAGCGGTTTCTGGATCCACAGCGCCACCATCAGGATCAGCACGGAGAGCGCGATCGACAGCGCCAGCCCCACGTCGATCAGAAAAGGCGGAACCGGCAGGAACAGGATGAGCAGGATCGCGACGATGCCGATCGCGAACGTGACGTCCCGGCCCTTCTTGCCCTGGGTCGCATTCAAGCTGTTGACGAACAGTTCAGCCATTCGGTTCCATCATTTCCCCACCGATACCATCGGCACCGTTCACGCGCCGCGCGGGCCTCGCCGAAGGCCGACGACTTGACGAGCGACGAAACAAGGCCCCGTGCACGCGCTCCAAAGCTCAGTCGAAGCCCGTCACGATCCTTCCGTAGACCTGCTCGGTAAACATGAAGATCCGCGCGCCCATGAACGACCCGGTCAGGGCGGTGACCGCCAGGATGGCGACGATCTTCGGAATGAAGGTCAGCGTCATTTCCTGAATTTGCGTCAGCGCCTGAAACAGCGCGATGATAAGCCCCACCACCATCGCCGCCGCGACCGCCGGCCCGGCGGCGACGAGAATCGTCCAGATGGCGGATTGGACGAGATCGAGCGCATCGGCCTCATTCATGTCCCGTCACCCCTTTCGCCACAAACGGCCTGCACACAGTCGACACGAGCGGCGAGCTCCCTGTCGCGACAGATATGGCGCCTGCCGGACACGGTGCTCAAGCCGCGATGCCCCTTTTCAACAGGCTTTCCGGCTTACGATACTGTAACGCCCATGCCCACGAGGACCGTCTGGCCGTCGGCAAGGGTCGCGTGCGTTCCGTCTTCCGCGACCTGGACCGAGACGACCTCGCCGGACACCGTGCCATCAGCGGATGTCAGCGTGCGGCCGATCAGGCTGTTGGCCTGGGACAGCGATTGGGCCGTCAGCAGCGCATCGAGGGAGAGCCATTGGGCCGTCAGCAGCGAGTCGAGCTTCTCGTTCGTGGCCACGCTCTGCTCCACCTGGGAGAACGTCGCGAGCTGCGCCAGGGATTGGGTTGCGTCGAGCGGCGCCGTCGGGTCCTGATTCTTCAACTGCTCCACGAACAATCGCAGAAACGCCTCGTGGTCGAGCGTCGTCTGGCTCTTCGCCCCCCTGTTCGTCGTGGCATTCTGTCCGACACCGGGTACCGAGACCATCGCACCATCTCCATCTCTATCGGGCGCCTCAGGCCACCCTGCTGCAGGCCATCCTGCTGATCGCGGCTTCCTCTCCGCCGACTTCCTTTCCGCGGCCGGTCTCCCGCGCGGCATCCGGGGAGAGCGCCTGCGTCTGCGGCTGTTCGCGAGGGAAAAGGCCGCGCACCACGCGAAGCGCCTCGAACGGACGTTCCTCGAGGATCAGGGCGCGGACGTCCGCGAGCCCGCTCGCGATCGTCTCGTCGCCGTATGTCTCCTGCATGGGCGGGAGCAGCGACAGGACGGACGCGCGCGTTTCGTGCTGCGAGGCGGGGTTGATCAGCATCGACTGGATGATGAAGTAAAGCTGCCGCAGCGGAGTCGTCGCATCCTCGAGCTGCATCACATGCGCCTCGAGAAGAAACGTCGCGTCGTTGAGCAGTTCGAGCGTCACGCGCCGCTCCGACCGCAGCACCGCGCCGTTGACGAATATCCGCTCTCCGGCTTTCAGGCTCAATCGCATGTCCGCTCACTTCAATCCGTCGCGCACGAGCTTGTTGACGCTGATGATGCCCGAGATGTCCTTGGCCTCGCCGTATTGCACCCGGCGCGCCTCCTGCAGGATCCATCCCCCGATCGAGATCAGCGATCCGCGCAGGTCGTCCGACAGCGCGTTGTCGGGGTGGATGAGATCGTCGATCAGGAACTGCCAGAGCTCCGTCACGCGGGTGAGCGCGAGCTCCGCCTCCGGCGTGCCGAGCCCCTTGGCGGCGGCATCCTCCAGCAGCTCGATCACGATATCGAACGCCTGTTTCTCGCTCGAGCGGGCGATCTGGGGATCGCTTTCCACCATCTCGCCATATGAAAGCATGTACATCGTTCTATACCCTACGGTCAGCGTCCGTGATTACGGTTTGGCAAACGGTGTGAGCAGCGTCCTCCCGATCCCTGCTCACGCGATATAATTCAACAGGCTGAGCTTCTGCAGCCGCGCTGTCAGCGCATATGACAGGTTCAGTTGCAGCTCGACCGTGTCCAGGGAAACCTTGGCCGCGACGGGGTCGACGCCCTCGAGGTCGATGAGGTTGCGCTGGAGCAGCGTCTTCTGTGTCGCAAGGCCGTCATTGACGGTCTTGACGCGCGCCTGCGCCGAGCCGACGTCGGCCTGCATGAGCGTGACGGCATTCACCGCCTCGCCGAGCTGCACGATGGCGTAGTCGATCGCCGCCTTGAACGCCTCCTCGTTCATCTGGTCCGCAGGCAGGGAACCGAGCACCGCATAGGCCTTGGCCAACTGCCTGAACGCCGCATTGTTGGCGTTGACCGAGCTTTCGATCAATTCCGTCTGCGAAATCCGGCTGGTCAGATTGGTGTCGGAGGCGGACGACCAGTTTTCTGTCCAGTTCGTGTCGTCGAATGCGCGATCGAAGCGCGCCAGGGGCTTCAGGCCTTCAATCGACGTGATGTGGAGCGTTTCGGCGGCCCCCGGCGTGGCGCCCACGATGGTCAGCACGTTGGCATCCGGGCCCGTGCCGAAGGATGCGCTGGCCACCCCGCCCAACGCCGAGAGCTGGGTGATCAGGTCGGCGGCGTCGGTGAACGTGATCTCGCCGCTCTCGCCGGCGTGGGTGCCGCCCAGAGCCAGCGTGATGGTGCCGCCCAGCGACAGGTCGGCGTTGCCGAAATCCTGCACCAGCGTCGGCAGCACGGCGACGCCATCCGCGCCGCTCGCGGGACTGTTGACCGCCACCGTGGCCGCCGGGACGGCAGGAGCCGAAAACAGGTCGGCGACCGCGGTGATATCGAGCGATTCGGCGGCCCCCGGCGTGGCGCCCACGATGGTCAGCACGTTGGCGTCCGGACCTGTGCCGAAGGACGCGCTGGCCACCCCGTCCAACGCCGAGAGCTGGGCGATGAGGTCGGCGGCGTCGGTGAACGTGATATTGCCGCTCTCGCCGGCGTGGGTGCCGCCCAGAGCCAGCGTGATGGTGCCGCCCAGCGACAGATCGGCGTCGTCGAAGTTCTGAACCAGCGTCGGCGGCGTGTCGATGATGCCGATCGCGGGTTCGTCTGCGGCATCGGCCCAGCCCCAGACCGCCGTCGCCAGGGCGATGAACTCCGGTGTCTCGACGAGCGGATCGAGCGTTGCCGGATCGACGGGATCGAGGAAGAGGCCGAACTCCCGCGCGCCGATGTCGTTCACCGTCGCGGTGCCGGTATTGCCGCTCGCGGTCCAATACGTCTGAAAGGCCGCGCGGAAGTTGGCGAAGGCGGCGTCGACCTGCGCCGTCCCGGCGCCGAGGTTCATCGGCTCCGTATCCGTCTTGATGCCGCTGAAGAGCTGCTGGCCGGCATAGGCCGAATTCAGCTTGTCGGTCAGCGCTTTCAGGGTGCGCTCCGCATCGGCCCTGATCGTCGCGGCGCCGAGCTCGTTGGTGGGCAGGCCGACGAGCGTGGCGAGCGTCTTTTCCGCCGCCTCGCGGATTTCGGTGAGCGCCGCCTGCGTCATGTCGAGCCGGCCGGAGGTGAGGCCGTTCGAGGTGATGAAGGTTTCGACGCGGCCGAGCTCCTGATACAGCACGGTGGCATGGCCCGTCTTCGCGCCCAGCACGAGGCCGACATCCGCGTGGCGCGCGTCGACGACCTCCTTGCCGAGCCGCGCGATCTCCGCCTGCGCGGCGCGCGCCTGGAGACGCGGGCCGTTCAGCAGGTTGTAGGTGGAGATGAAGTTCGAAGCCATGGTCACCTCACAGCGTCCAGCAGGGTCTTGAACAGGGTGTCGACGACGGCGATCAGCCGCGCCGAGGCGACGTACTGCTGTTCGAGCTGCAGTTGCAGCGCCGTCTCGTCATCGAAGTTCACCCCCCGGGCGTTCGACAGCGAGGTCGTGACGAGCTGCAGCACGGCGTCGTTCGCCCTGGCGGCCGAATCGGACGCCTGCCGGCTGCTCTCCACCCAGCTCACGGTCATGGCCGCATAGTCGAGCGCGCTCTTGCCGTCGAGCCGCGCGGTATCCTTCGCGTCGAGCTGTCCGAGCAGGCGCGACAGCTGGCCCGCGAACGCGGGCGCGCCCTCGGTGTTGTAATCGTAGGCGCCGTTGATGCCGTCGCGCAGCAAGCTCGGCCGGCCAGCCGGATCGGCCGCGGGATCGACCCGCGGATTGACGGCGATCGCCCTGGCAAGCCCGGTGATATCGGCCGGCGGATCGACTG
This sequence comes from Pseudochelatococcus sp. B33, assembly GCF_053570585.1. Lineage (NCBI taxonomy): Bacteria > Pseudomonadati > Pseudomonadota > Alphaproteobacteria > Hyphomicrobiales > Chelatococcaceae > Pseudochelatococcus > Pseudochelatococcus sp. B33. The sequence continues at coordinate 24,416 of NZ_JBSEFH010000005.1, forward strand.
GCAGATCGGCCGCATCGTCGCCGTTGATGAAAAGCCCCGGCAGGGGATCCTCGACCGGCGGATCCGCCGGGTCGACCTCGCGGAACGCCTGGATCAGCCCGAACGCCAGCGTGTCGAGCTGATTCGCGTAGGCTGCGGCCACGTCATTGTGCAGTTCCACCAGGCCGGCGAGCTTGCCGTTCCTCAACGGCATCTGGGGCACGTCGCTCTTCAGCCCCGCCACCTGCACGCCGTCGATGAACACCCGCACCGGCTGGCCCGCGGGCGTATCCGCCCGCACCTCGCGCGCGCTCGTCTCGAACAGGGTCACGCCGCTGTCCGTATAGAGCACCATGTCGTTATTGGCACGCATCACCACTGAAATGCCGAGGTCTTCCGACAATTGGGCGACGATCGCGTCGCGCCGGTCGAGCTCGTCGGTGATGTCCGCGTCGGTGACGCTTCCCTGCACGATCGCCGTGTTCGCCCGCTCGAAATCCTTCAGCAGCGTATTGATCCGGTCGACGGACATCTTGACATCCGCCACGGCGCCGCTGCGCACCTCGTCGACGACCGCGGCGGCGGCGTTGAGGGCGCGCGCCAGATCCTTGGCGCTCGTCACCGCCGCCCGCGCCAGATTGTCGTCGGCGGGCGCGTTGACGTATTCGGTCAGCTTGTCGGTCAGCGCGCCGAGCCGGCCGACGAGCGAGGTGCCCGCCCGGGTATCGCCGACCGTCTCCGAAAAGCGCGTCAGGCCGGCGAGCAGAGCCTGCTCGCGCGCCGAAACCGAGGTCGATTCGAGATAGCGCTCGTAGAGTCGCGCGTCGCCCGCGCGCACGGGACCCGCCACGTAAACGCCGCCGTTCAGCATCACGAGCGGCGAGAGCTTGCGCGAGTAGTTCGGATCGTTCGCGCCCGCGACGTTGCGCGCCGAAACCGCGATGCGCTTCTGGCTCGCCTGCAGCGACAACTGCGCAGAATTCAAGGCTGCATTCAGGCTCATGACCTCGATACCTTAAAAAAACCTTCCGACGAAGCGGGCCGGACAGCGGCGGCACCTGCCGGCCCCCGGCCCGTTCAAATCCGCATGGTGTCTGCAAGAACGCCGACTACCGCTTGAGATTGACCAAAACTTCCAGAAGCTCGGAACCGGTCTGGAACGCCTTGGAATTGGCGGTGTAATTGCGCTGCGCCTCGATCATGGTCGCCAGCTCGTCGGCGAGATCGACATTGGATGCTTCCAGCGTCGATCCGGCGATCGAACCGAAACGGCCGGTATTGGGGAAGCCGACGAACACGTCGCCGGATTCGAGGGTGGGCGAGAAGACGCTGCCCGAGAACGTTGCCAGAAGATCGGGGCTCGGCACGTCGGCAAGCGCGATGCGATAGGCGCTCCTGGTGGTGCCGTCGCTCATGAGCAGCGACACGACGCCATCGGCGCCGATCACGACATCGGAGACGACGCTCGGCGGATTGCCGTCGGCGCCGGCGAACACCGGGGTGAACTCCTGCTTGAGCTGGCTCAAGCCCGAAAGATCAAGGGTGAACGCCTGCCCGCCGGGAATGGTCAGGTTGAGCTCGGCCGGCGTGGTGAGGAGCGCACCGGTGGAGCCGCTGAAGGCGAAAGTGCCGCTGACGAGCGGCGCGCTGCTGTAGGGGAAGTCGCCGGACGTGCTGTCGGCCTTGTTAAAAGCGGTAATCTCCCACGTGTCGTTGCCGGTCTTCGTGAAATAGAGATCCAGCGTCACCGCCCCGCCCAGATTGTCATAGGCATCGAGCGAAGCCTTCGAGGTGAAGACGGAACTGGCGTTGTTGGCGGACGGCAGAGCGACGGCGCCGGCAACGGGCGTCACCACTGCGGCATTGGCGTCGACATTGCCCTGGAACACCCCGTGGGTCGACGGCGTGGCCTGGATGGTCGCGGCGTTGACGTTCACACGCTGCAGCGAAAACTGCCCCGAAAGGCTTGTGGTCGCGGGCGTGCCGTCGAACGAGGCGGCGAGCGGCGCGTAAGGCGACGCGCTCTCCTGGAGCCCGCCGATATTGACGGCGACGGTCGTACCGCCGGGAACGGGAACGTTGATCACCTGCGAGGACGTCAGTGCGCCGCTGGTGTTGAAGTTGAGCGTGGAAGTGGCGAGGACGCCGCCGCTGTAGGGGAACGGCGCACCCGGCCCGGTCGAGGCCCCGGCCCGGTCGAAGACCGCAATCTCCCAGGTGCTGCCGGTGGGGGAACTGGCCGTCTTCGTCAGATGGATGTCGAGCGTCACCGGCTCGCCCCGGCTGTCATAGACCAGCACCGAGGACACCGCCGTGGAGACGGAGGAGGCGCTATTGGCAGCCGGCGAATCCGCGACATCCACGCCGCTCTGCGGATTGTTCACCGGCACCGTGGTCGCCGGCACGGCCGCCGACGCGAAGAGATTGGCGACCGCCGTGATGTCGAGGGTATCCGTAGCGGCCACCGCTCCCGGCTCGCCGACGATGGTCAGCACGCCACCGGCGATGCTCGCGCTGCCAATGCCACCCAACGCATTGAGCTGATTGAGGAGGTCGGCCTGACTGGTGAAGTTGATGACACTGCTGTCGCCGGCATGGGTGCCGCCCACCGCCAGCGTGATGCTGCCGCCGAGCGACAGATCGGCGTTGCCGAGGTTCTGCACCAGCGTGGGGGGGGTGACCGTGTCGCCGGCCGCAGGGGTGTTCACGGCCACCGTGCTCGCCGGGACAGCCGCCGCCGAGAACAGACCGCCCACCGCCGTGATGTCGAGCGATTCCGTCGCGCCCGTCTCCGCGCCGACGATGGTCAGCTCGTTGCCGACGAAGGTCGCGCTGGCGACGCCGCCCAACGCATTGAGCTGGTTGATGAGGTCCGTCTCATCCGTGAAGTTGATGACGCCGCTGTCGCCGGCATGGATGCCGCCCACCGCCAGCGTGATGCTGCCGCCGAGCGACAGATCGGCATCGCCGAAGTCCTGCACCAGCGTCGGCGGCAGGGGCACCGGCGACACCAGCGGGGCGTTGCTGGGAAGGTTGGCCGCGAACGTGCCCGATGTCGTCGCCGTTCCCGGCACCACCGTCGACGTCGCCGCGGCGCCGGACTGGGCGCCCAGGATACTGTTCAGGGTCACGCTGGGGTTGATGTTGCCGCCGACAAGGTTATAGCCGAGCAGATAGTAGCCGGCGCTGTTGACCAGGTTCCCCTCGCCGTCGGGCACAAAGGAGCCGGCCCGTGTCAGGAAGGACCTGCCGTTCGCATCCTGGACGAGGAAGAAGCCGTTCCCCTGGATCGCGATATCCGTCGCCGAGGCCGTTCCCTGGTAACCGCCGGACTGGGTGATGAGATTGCGGACGATCGTTTGGACGCCGCCGCCGTTGTAACTGCCCTTGCTCGACCCGAGCACGAGATCCGCAAATTCGGTCGCCACCCTCTTGTAACCGATCGTGGAAGCGTTGGCGATGTTCTGCGAGACCGCATTCAGCCGGTTCGCCTGGGCCTTCATTCCCGATACGCTCGTCTGCAGAATTCCCATCACAAGCTCCGTTGCTGAAAGGTCATGCCATGCGAGTAAACATCACCTGCCTTGCGTGAGGCTCGCCTCGCTGCGAGGCCGGTTTTTACTTGCGATATACTTTTCGCTGACCATTGGGGAACCTTGCCGCTCAGCCGGGACGCAGCGCATTCGCCAGTTCCTGGAACGGATCCTCGCTCATCGGCGCGTCCATATCCTGCCGCAGCGCGTCGTAGATGCGCGGCACCAGCGCCACCGCCTGGTCGAGCTCGGCGTCGAGGCCCGGCTGGTAGCCGCCGACAAGCCGCAGGTCGCGCGTGTCCTCATAGCGCGCGATCATCGCCCGCATGCGGCGCAGCAGGTTGCGCTGCTCCGGCGTCCACGACTGCGTGGCGAGGCGCGAGATCGAGCTCAGCACGTTGCCGGCCGGATAGCGCCCCTGATCGGCGATGGCGCGGTCGAGCACGATATGGCCGTCGAGCGTGCCGCGGATGTTGTCGGCCACGGGGTCGTTGTGGTCGTCACCGTCGACCAGCACCGAGAACACCCCGGTAATGGTGCCGCTGCCCTCGACGCCGGGGCCGGCGCGCTCCAGCAGGCGCGGCAGGTCGCTGAACACGCTCGGCGCATAGCCGCGCGCCACCGCCGGCTCCCCCGCCGCCAGTGCCACGTCGCGCGCCGCATGCGCATAGCGCGTCACCGAATCGATGATCAGCAGCACGGACTCGCCGCGATCGCGAAAATATTCCGCGATCGCGGTTGCGGTGCGCGGCGCCATGCGGCGCATCATCGGGCTCTCGTCGCCCGTCGACACCACCACCACCGCCCGGTCGCGGTTGTCGGCGAGCGGCCCCTCCAGGAACTCGCGCACCTCGCGGCCGCGCTCGCCGACGAGCCCCACCACGATGGTGTCGAAGCCCCTCGCCCGCGCCATCATGCCGAGCAGCGTCGACTTGCCGACGCCGGAGCCGGCGAAGATCCCGATCCTCTGCCCCAGGCACAGCGGCGTGAACAGATCGAGCAGCCGCACGCCGGTCTTCAGCGGCATCTCGACGCGGGCGCGCGTCAGTGCCGAGGGCGGCGGCGCGTCGACCGGCATCTCGCGCGGCCCGGGCTGCAACGGCCCCTCGGCGTCCAGCGGCTGGCAGAACGCATCGACGACCCGCCCCTTCCAACTATGATCCGGGCGCACACCCATCGCTCCCTGACGGAACACGCCCGAGCCGATGCCGGCTTCCACCTGATTGCCGAACGGCTTGACGGTCGCGCCGGACTGGTCGATGCGCACCACCTCGCCTGGCAGCCCGCCGTGCTCGAACACGACGCGGTCGCCGAGGCGCACCTGGCGCGACAGGCCCACGACGCGGCAATAGCCGGTGGTGATCTCCTGCACCGCGCCGCCCGTGCGCACCAGCGGGAACTGCTCGCTTTCGGCGGCGATGACATCCTCGATGCGCCCGAGCGCCGTGCGGCGGCGGCCGTTGCCGGCGCGCACCCTATCCGGCCCGGCCTTGCCCGCGCCTTCCCTGCGCCGGGCGGCCTTCGCCGGCGCAGGATCGGCGGACGGCATATCCCCGTCGCCGCGGGCCGGCGTTTGCCCGGATGCGGCCACTTCCCCCGTGGCGGTTTCGGCGGTGCTGCTCATCTATTGCCGGTCAATCAAACTGAATGGCGTGCGCCGTCTCTCCGCTGGCCCGGTTCAGGACGTCGGCCCGAGATCGCGGATCACCTGCTGCAATTCGTTGCTCAGCGAACTCGTCGCCGAAGCCGCGTATTCGAAGCGGCGTTGCCCGTCGATGAGCCGCGTCATCTCGATGACCGGGCTCACGTTGGAGCGCTCGACGTAGCCCTGCACGACGCCGGAGGTCACGAAATCGTCGACCGGCGCGACCGCATTGGCGGCGACCGCCACGGAGCCGTCCAACGCCCGGTAGAGATCGGCGCCGGGCGCGATCTGGAACAATCCCAAGGCGCCGACGATGTCGCCGTCCTGGGACACCGTGCCGTCGGAGGCGATCGATATCTCGCCGCCGGCCGGATTGACCGCCAGCGGCGCGCCGCCCTCGTCGAGCACCGGCAGGCCCGTCACCGTCTGCACGTCGCCCATGTCGGTCATGGTCAGGCGCCCGTCGCGGGTATAGCGCACGCCGGCCGGCGTCTGGACGGCGAACCACCCGTCGCCCTTCACGGCGATGTCGAGCGCGTTGCCGGTCGGCGTCAGAGGGCCGGGCTCGCGGGTGATGAAGGCCTTGCCGCTGCCGGCGAAGGCGACCGGCACCCGGCCGGTGCGCGACAGGACGCTCTCGAAGGTCGTCGCCTCGGCCCGGAAACCGGCCGTGTTGATATTGGCGATGTTGTTCGCCACCATCGTCAGCTGGCGCTCGCGCGACACCTGGCCGGAGAGCATGACATAAAGGGCTTCCTGCATTTTGTCCTCACCGCACCAAAGCCTGACGCGCCTGCAGCAGATCCTCGGTGATGTCCACCGGGCCGCTGTCATAGAAAAGCGAAAGCATGGGCGAATTGGCCCCCGCCTCCACGTCCGCGAGCAGCAGGAAGCGCCGGATCAGCTTCTCGACCTTCTCGGGATCCTGAAAATCCTCGATATTGACCTGGCTGGTGATCAGACGCGCCTGCGCGTCGATATCGGCGGCGGCGGATTCGGCGGGAATGCCGAACGCCGTGCGGATCACCGCGGCCAGCGCCTCGTCGGCCAGGATGTCATAGGCCGATTTGATCTCCGCCGCCCGGCGCTGGAAGTTGAGCGCCAGGCGCACGTTGTTGTCCTCCCGGCCGACATCGAGCTCCAGCACCTGCCGGATATAGGCCTGCACCGTCTTCCGGGCGTCGCGCACCAGCGGCGCGGCCGTCGGCGTCCCGTCGCTCTCGAAGGCGAAGACCGCCTTGAAGGCCTCGAAATTCTCGCGGTCCTTGGTGCTCGTCAGCGGCAGCGCCCGTGTGTCGCCCTTGAGCGCGGCCACGATCGCCTTTTCCTGCCCGGCCAGATGGCCGAGGTCGAACGCCCGCAGGCCGATCGACAGCACCTGCCAGTTGCCCGCCAGATCGTCGGCGGTCTTGATCGCGTCGAGCCCGTCATAGAAGGCGGCGACGTCGTCATCCACGCGCGCCGCCAGCTTCTCGCCGAGCTTGGGCGCCTCCAGCCGGTAGCCGACGATCACCGCCTCCCGGCCCTCCTCCCCGCCGGAGGCCATGAGCGCATCGAAGAACTGGCCGAACTTGTGGCGCCCCTCCGCATCGGTGATGCCGATGGTCTCGAGGCCCGAAATGTAGAGCCCGGCGCCCCCGGCGGCGCGCGCGGCGATCTCGTCGGTGACGACCTTGCGAACCGCGTCGAGCTGGAACGTCTGCCGGTCGAGGCCGAAAGCGTTCAAGGTGAAAGTCAGTGCAAGATCGCTGGCGAGGAACGCATCGAAGCTTCCGATCCTGTCCATCTCGATTCTGTATTCGAGAATCGTCGCATCGATGTTTTCGGAGCTCTGCTTGCCGATATTCTTGCCGATATTGTCGAGATTGTCGCGATAGCGCTGCGACACCGTCAGGGCCGAGGCATGGAGCACGGGCGGCGCCACGCCGCCGTCGCCCACCTGGAACGCCCCCGCGAGATCGAGATAGCGGCTGTCCGACATCTTCCCCGCGTAGCTCTCCGATCCCGTGCCCTCACTGACGACCCTGCGCATCAGTGCCCTCGCATAGGCCAGCTCGTCCATGCCATAGGCCTTGACGGCGAAACCGTAGGTGCGATCGTCGTCGAACAGGTCGTCGACCGTCCGGATGCCCGCCGCCGCCTCGGTGAAGCGGGCGATATCGCGCGCCACGACAGGCTCGGCCGCCTTCCGCGCGAGGGCCTTGGGCAGGTCCCTGACGATGGCCTGGTAGCTGAGAAACGACGAATAGATGGCCACGACAAGCCTCCGGCATTGGATCATCTAGCTCAAGCAGCGGACCGGTATCCCGACTGACGTGTGAGCTTACCGCTCGAAGCTTGTCCGTAGCTTCCCAGATTCCCCCGATGTTGCAGCGCACTGCGGATCAGCCTCGCGCAAGCTTGGGCGCCTATCGTGGACTGCCTGCTGTGTCCGAATGCCCGCAATGTCAGCATGTTTCCGTGTCCGGAACGCCTCCGTCTTTCGCAAGCGTTGCAGCCGAGGACGCGAAACCGAAGACGTTGGGATCGTCCGCAGCCGCGGCCGGGGAGCCATGACGACGGAAGAAACGAACCAGAAGACAGCGATTGGACCTGACACTTTGGATTAAGGAGTACGGCCAGTGGGTTTTGTCATCGGTGTGATTGTGGCGGTGGGCTCCATGCTCGGCGGGTTCGTGGCCATGGGTGGCCACGTGGGCGTCATCTGGCAGCCTTGGGAATTCGTGATCATCTTCGGCATGGCGGCGGGTGCGTTCATCGTCGGGCATCCCTGGAGCGTGCAGATCGACACGGGACGCGCCACTATGGAAGCGTTGCTCGGCAAGGTGCCGAAGGAAAAGGACCACCTCGCCCTGCTGGGGCTCCTGTTCGCGCTCACCCGCATGGTGCGCACGCGGCCGCGCAGCGAGATCGAATCGCATGTCGACGATCCGGCCAATTCGCCCGTTTTCGCGAACTTTCCGACCGTTCTCGCGAACAAGGAACTGACCAACTACATCTGCGACTACGTGCGCCTCATCATCATCGGCAACGCCAAGCCGCACGAGATCGACGCGCTGATGGACGAGGAGATCGCCACCATCCGCCGCAACAAGCTCAAGCCCTATCACAGCATGACGAGCGTCGCGGAGGGGCTGCCGGCGCTCGGCATCGTGGCGGCGGTGCTCGGCATCATCAAGGCGATGGGCGCCATCGACCAGGCCCCGTCGCTGCTCGCGGGGCTGCTGGGGGCGGCGCTGGTCGGCACCTTCACCGGCATCTTCGCCTCCTACGGCATCTTCTCGCCGCTCGCCGCCAAGATAAAGTCGACGCGCGAGAAGCAGTGCCAGCCGTATCTCATCGTGAAGCAGACCCTGCTCGCGTTCATGAACGGGGCGATGCCGCAGGTCGCTCTCGAACACGGGCGCAAATCCATCAGCTCCTACGAGCGTCCGTCCATCGACGATGTCGAGAACGAGATGTTGAGCTCGAACAACCGCTCCCACGGCGACCAGGATCAGCAGGAGGCCGCCTGAACATGAATGCCGCTGCCAGCGCCGACGGCAAGGTTCACGACCGTCTGCTCGATTCCACCGGCCTGTCGCTCGACAGGCTGCCGATGCTGCACGTGATATTCGACCGCATGGCGACGATCTGGGTCGACGGCTTCCGTCATCTCGCGGCCTCGCCGGCCTATTGCTCGCTGAGCGCGATCGAAAGCGGCCGCGTCAACGAAATCCTCGAGCTTTACGAGTCGAACGCCATCGCCGGCGTGTTTCAGGCGGTGCAGTGGGACAACCAGGTGCTCGTCGGGTTCGACCGGGACTTCATCTTCACCATGATGGAGGTGCTGCTCGGCGCCGATGGCTCGGAGCCGCCGATCGACGACGAACGGTCGTTCTCGACCATCGAGCTGCGCATCGCCAACGTGATCTTCGAGCAGCTCGGCCGGGCGATGCGCACGGCCTTCTCCCTGGTGACGAACACCCACTTCAAGCTGGAGCGCAGCGAGACGCGCATGGACTTCGCCGTGATCGGCCGGCGCAACAGCCAGGCGGTCGTCGCCAAGTTCCTGGTCCAGTCGCTGAACAGGGGCGGCGAGATCTTCGTCCTCATTCCCCAGTCGGCGCTGACGCCGATGCGCCAGAACCTGGTGCGGGTGCTCTCCAACGAACCCACCGTCCGCGATCCGCGCTGGAGCAAGCAGATCGAATCCGAGGTCCAGCGGGCGGAGGTGTCGCTCAGGGCCGTGCTGGAAAAGCGCTACCTGACGCTGGAGGAAATCGCCAGCCTCGAAGTGGGGCAGACGATCCGGCTGCAGGCCAATGCGAAGACGCTCGTCACCCTCGAAAGCGACGACCAGCCGTTGTTCCGATGCTTTCTTGGGAAATCGGACGGCTCCTATAGCCTTCGCATAGAAGAGACCGTCGACAACAAGAAAGACATCATAGAGGACATCCTGTCGCAATGATTGACAGTCCATGCCGGTGCTGCCCCCACGATTGCCCGGCATGGCCGATGGAACGCCCGCTATAGTCAAGATGCATGAAACACGGATTCGAAACGCGATGGCCCAGGACACAGATGAGCTGAACACGGCGGCGGCGGAGGAGGCGGACGTCTTCTCCCAGAACGGCTTCTCACCCATATCCGGCGACGATCATCAGCGCCGGTCGGGCAGCGAGGCGCGCAATTTCGACACCATCAAGCGCATCCCCGTTCTCGTCCAGGTCGTGCTCGGCTCGGCGACCATGCCCGTGTCGGCGCTGATGAAGCTGGGGCGCGGTGCGATCGTGCCGCTGGACCACAGGGTCGGCGAGCCTGTCGATGTCGTCGTCAACGGCCGGATCATCGCCCGCGGCGAGGTCGTCGTCGTCGAGGACGACAATTCGCGTTTCGGCGTGCAGCTCACGGAGATCGTCGGCCCGTCGACCGACGAGATCGGTCTGTAGTCCGGAGCGCAGGTTCCGGTCGAATGGAATCGTTCGATCGATCGGAATGCGCTCAAGGGAAAGAGGCGAGCGGGTCGCATAGTGGCTGAATCGGAGCCTGTTGCGCAACCCGCTCTCATTTCTATTGTTTCCAGCACCTTGCGTTTGCTTCGATGCCCACGTTGAACGCAAGCTGCCTAGCCCGGTGATGCAGTATGAGCGTGCAAGGACAGGTCACCCGCAAGACCGTGACGCTGAAGACGGGCGTGGACCGCGTCGCGGCTCTGCTGCTGACGGTCGGCAACCCCACGGCGGGCCGGCTTCTGCAGCATTTCACCTCCGAAGAGATCAAGCTGATCACGCGCTCGGCGGCAGTTCTGGGATCCATTCCCCCCGACCAGCAGACGCGGCTCACGGACGAGTTTTCGGACCAGTTCAGGGCGGGCATGCACCTTTTCGGCACCGCGCACGAGGTGGAGAAGCTGCTGAGCGGCGTCCTGCCGGCCGAACAGATCGCCGATATCATGGCCGACGTGCTCGGCAACTCGAGCCAGTCCATCTGGGAGCGCATTTCCGCCGTTTCGGAAAACATCCTGTCGAGCTATCTGCTCAAGGAGCACCCGCAGACGATCGCGCTCATCCTGTCGCGCGTGAAGCCGGCGTGCGCGGCCAAGGTCATGGTTCATTTCCCCACCAAGCTGCGCAACGACGTCACGCGCCGCATGCTGGCGTGCAAGCCGGTCGTCGACGAGGTCATGCGGGTGATCGAGAGCACGCTGCACGAGGATTTCATGACCAACTTCTCGCGCAACATGGGATCGGACACGCACGCGAAGATGGCGGACATCATCAACAAGATGGACCGCGACCACATGGAAGATCTGCTGCAGAACCTCGCGAACGACAAGCCCAAATCGGCCGAAATCCTCAAGGGTCTGCTGTTCACCTTCGACGATATCGTCAAGCTCACCCCGGCGGCGCGTTCCACCCTGTTCGACGCGGTGCCGCAGGAAAAGGTCATCGTCGCCCTGCGCGGCACCGATGCGGCGTATCGCGAGATCGTGCTCAGCGCGTTGCCGTCGCGCACCCGCCGCGCGGTCGAATCGGAGCTTGCCGCCGGCCAGCCGGTTCCCCAGCGCGAGGTGCTTGAGGCGCGCCGCTTCATCACCGATCTGGCGCTCGACATGGCTGGCCGGGAAGAGATCGACCTGGCCTCGGAAGCGGACCAGGACATGTTCATGCAATAGAGCATGTCATCGTTTCGCGGAAACGCTGACATGCTCTAACTCTTTGATTTTGAGCGAACTCTTATCGGTCAAATGGTTCCATTTGGTCGGAACGCGCTCTAGCCCGGCGGAGCGGACCGCGCGGGCGAGACCGGCGCGAACGGGGGCCGGACGGCCCCGGCGGCCTAACGACACCCTCCCGCAGAGAGGGGCGCGCCCAGGAGGCCGAACCGAACAACGGATTGGGGACGGGATACGCCAATGTCAGACTCTGTCGATCCCGACAGCAAAACCGAAGAGCCGACGGAGAAGAAGATCCACGACGCGGTCGAGAAAGGCAATGTGCCGCAATCGCGCGAGATGGCGGTCTTCTTCTCGATCGGCTGCATAGCGATCATTCTCTACCTGTTTCTCTACAATTCCACGGTCATCCTTAACGAGTTCCTGACGTTCTTCATCGATCAGCCGGCATCCGTCACCCTCGCCGACGGGAACGACGCGTCCGCGATGCTGCAGCTCGTCGGTATCAGCGTGGCGGCGTTTCTGTTTCCCATCGTGTGCATTCTCATGGTCGGCGGCATTCTGGCCTCCGCGCTGCAGAACGCGCCGCGGCTCGCGCCCGACCGCATAGAGCCCAAATGGTCGCGCCTGTCGCTGCTGTCCGGCTTCAAGCGGATTTTCGGCCTGAACGGCCAGGTCGAATTCGCCAAATCGGTGGCGAAGCTGCTGATCGTCACGGTGGTCTGCACCATTCTGCTGAACTCCGAGCGGCACCATGTCGTGAACGCGATGTTCAGCGATCCGGCCCATATCCCCGAGATCATGCTCGATCTGGCGATGCGGCTGGTGACGGCGATCTGTGTCGCGACGGTGCTGCTCGTGGCCGGCGATCTGGTGTGGTCGCGCTTCAAGTGGCGCAAGGACCTGCGCATGACGCGCCAGGAAATAAAGGACGAGATGCGCCAGGCGGAAGGCGATCCGATGGTCAAGGCGCGCATGCGCTCCATCGCCCAGGACAGGTCGCGCAAGCGCATGATGAGCAACGTTCCCAATGCCTCGCTCGTGGTGACCAACCCGACGCATTTCGCGATCGCGCTGCGCTACGTGCCGGAGGAGGGCGGCGCGCCGGTGGTGCTGGCCAAGGGCAAGGATCTGATAGCGCTGGCCATTCGCGAAATTGCGCAGAAACACGACATCCCGCTGATCGAAGACAAGGCTCTCGCAAGGTCCATGTACGATCATGTGGAGGTAGACAGGTCCATCCCGCCGGAATTCTACAAGGCAGTAGCCCAATTATTCTATTACCTCTATCAGCGGAACGGTGGTAATGCAGCAATCACAAGGACGCCTCAAGCCCCATAACAGCCCTACGCTCAGCAACACGCAGGAGGCGGAACGCCTCATCTGCCTCAACATACGGTCGTTCATCGCGGATCTCTGCCTGACCGACCGCTCCTTTCTCATCACCAATATCCTCGACGGGAACCACGACGCGATCAACGACATCGTGGAATCGTCGTCGGAGATGTTCTTCAAGCCGGGCACCCTCTGCTACGCTTATGGGTCCCGTCTGGCGGAACGCTTCAATGCCCCGCCGGCCATTTCGATGGATATGCGCTTCGTCCGCAAGGCGGTGTTCGTCTCCTTTCTCCTCCACCTCGAAGACGATTTCATCGGTGTGTCGCTGGTGGACTTTCAGCAGCGCAGCAGCCAGCAGGGCATGGCGCTGAGCGAGCTGTCGGACGCGTTCTACGACGCGCGCATTTACGACCGCTTCGCCGCAACGGCGCGCCGCGCCGACCGCAGGCCGCTTCATTAGCGGCTCGGTGCCCGCGGGACCGACGGCGCGCGCGACAGGTTCGGACAAGGTTATCGGCATAGTATCCGGCCATAGAGCGCTATTGCTCCTGCCGACCCGGCGGAGAAGACAGCCGCGAGCTTGCAACAGCGTCCTATGACGACATCAGTCGGGCCCGTGCGCCCCGGCTGGTCATGGCCGGGTGCGCCGAACACCGCCTGGGTGATCGGTGCGGGCCGTCCGGCGCCGCATCGGGAGTGAGGAATGGATCCGGTTTACCTGTTCGATCTGGCGTCGAAAAAGGCGGATTGGCTCACCACGCGGCAAGCCGTGCTGTCCCGCAACGTGGCGAACGCGAATACGCCCGGTTTCCGCGCCCAGGACATCGAGCCGTTCTCGGCGACGCTGGACAAGACGGCGCTGTCGCTGGCGAGGACGTCGGCCAACCATATCGCCCTGCAGCCGGACCAGATGCGCGCCGCCCGCCCGACCCCCAACAACGGCAGGGACGGCTGGGGCATCTATCACTCGGGCAATTCGGTCAACATCGAGGAAGAGCTGCTGAAGGCCGGCGAGGTCTCGCGCCAGTACGGCGAGGCCACGGCCGTCGTGAAGAGTTTCCATAAATTTGTTCTCTCAAGCGCCAGGACGCAAGGATGAGCTTCCCTCAGACAGAGCAGATCGACGCCATTGCCGTTTCGTCCAAAACCGCGGCGTCGGCGATGCGCGCCCAGTCGGCGCGCCTGCGGGTCATTTCCGAGAACATCGCCAATGCCGAGACGACGGCGAACGTGCCGGGCGGCGATCCCTATGCGCGCAAGACCATCACCTTTCGCGAGGAGCTCGACCGCAATTCCGGTGCGGAGATGGTGCGGGTACGCAATATCGGGGTGGACCGGACGCCCTTCGAGGTTGCCTACGACCCGGGTCACCCGGCGGCGGACGCCAGGGGCTACATCAAGAAACCGAACGTGCATCTGCTCATCGAGCTCGCTGACATGCAGGAAGCCACCCGCGCCTATAGCGCCAACGTGCAGATGATCAAGTTCGCCCGCACGCTCTCGTCAATGACAATCGATCTGCTGAGGACAAGCTGATGGTCGCCGCTGTTACTGCTATCGATGCGCTTCAAGGCGGCGTTGCCGGCCTTGCCCCCGTCGGCGGAATCCGCACGGCGGCCACCGCGGCGAGCGCCGTGGTCGACTTCGCGTCCGTGCTCGGTTCCCTGATCACGGATACCGCCCAGAGCCTGCGCGCGAGCGAGGCGATTTCGGCAGAGGGCCTTCAGGGCCGGGCGTCGACGCAGGCCGTCGTCGAATCGATCATGGAGGCCGAGCGGTCGCTGCAGACGACCCTGGCGGTGCGCGACAAGGTGGTCGCCGCCTATCAGGAAATAAGCCGCATGGCGATCTGAGGCGCCCCGCGCGCAAGGCGGCCGCGGGGCCGTCCCGGCGGGCGCTCGATCGCAAGCATACCGGTCATCGGCATCCGATCCCTGTCGGACGGGCGCCCGAACGAGGTTACTGGAGACTGTCATGGGTGTTCTCGCTATCGCCGCCACCGGTGCTGAGGCGCAGCAGACCAATATCGAGGTGATCGCAAACAACATTGCGAACATCAACACGACGGGTTTCAAGCGCTCGCGGGCCGAGTTCTCCGATCTGCTCTATCAGTACCTGCGGCTGCCCGGCGTTCCCAACCAGACCCAGGACGGCGCGGTGCCCGAGGGCGCGCGGCTCGGCGTCGGCACGCGGGTGGCGGCCATCCGCAACGTCCACAAGCAGGGCGCGCTGGTGCAGACGGGCAACGAATTCGACATCGCCATCACGGGCCGCGGCTGGTTCCAGGTGGTGGGCCCCAACGACGAGATCCTCTACACCCGCGCCGGCGCGTTCAACAAGAACGAGAACGGCCAGATCGTCACGCTGGACGGCTTCGAGATCGAGTCGCCGGTGGGCGAGATCCCGGAAGGAACCCGTCAGGTCATCATCAACGAGGCCGGGCAGGTGTTCGCGCTGGTGGGCGACGACGGCGTGCCGCAGGACCTCGGGCAGCTCAACATCGTGACCTTCCCCAACGACGTCGGTCTGGAGCCGCTGGGCAACAACCTGTTCCGCGAGACGCTGTCGTCGGGCGCGCCGGTGGTGGGCGTGCCGGGCGAGCCCGGCTTCGGCACCATCCGGCAGACCTACCTCGAATCCTCGAACGTCGATCCGGTCAAGGAGATCACCGAGCTGATCAGCGCCCAGCGCGCCTACGAGATGAACTCCAAGGTCATTCAGGCGGGAGACGAGATGCTCGCCACCATTTCCAAGGGGATTCGCTAAGGGGATTCGCTGAACGGCGTGACCGCCGGCCGGCGACGGGTCGTTCCATATCTGGGTGTCGTCATGTTTCTAGTGTCCGCAGTTCGCAGATTGCTTTTACCTCCGGAGCGCCGCGTGTCGCAGGCGCGCCGGTGCGGACGGGCGCTGATCCTCGCAGCGGCGCTGGCAATGGCCGGGCCGGCTGTTACGGAACCGGCCCGGGCGCAGAACGCGGCTGCGGCACCGACGACATTCGCGGCGCCGGTCGTCACCATCTATCCGGGAGACGTCATCGGCGAGAACATGGTGGCCGAGCGCGAGTTCACCCAGTTGCGGCCGGTCCGGGGCGGCTATGTCGCCTCCGCGGAATCGCTGATCGGCAAGGTCGCCCGGCGCACGCTGATGCCGGGCCTCGCGATTCCGCAGAACGCGGTGGAGAACGCCAAGCTCGTGCAGAAGGGCACCCCCACCCAGCTCGTGTTCGAAGACGGCGCGTTGATCATCACCACGCTGGTATCGCCGCTGCAAGCGGGCGAGCTCAATGAAGCCATCCGCGCACGCAACATCGACAGCGGTCTCATCGTCTACGGCATCGTGCAGGAAAACGGCACGCTGCGGGCGGCTGGGGGCTAGCGATGATCCGGTTTCTCCCGAAGGTCCGATTTCTCCTGAAAGTCCGGTTTCTCCTGAAAGTCCGGTTTCTCTTGGCGACGCTCATCGCCATTCAGCCGGGGCTTGCCTTCGCCAACACGCGCATCAAGGACATCATCACCCTGCAGGGCGTACGCGACAACCAGCTCGTGGGTTACGGCCTGGTGATCGGTTTGCAGGGCACCGGCGATTCGCTGCGCAACTCGCCCTTCACCGAACAGGCGCTGCAATCCATGCTGGAGCGCATGGGCATCAATGTGCGCAATGCGACGTTGCGCACCCGCAACGCGGCTGCCGTGATGGTGACGGCGGACATCCCCGCCTTCGCCGGCACCGGCACGCGCATCGACGTCACCGTGTCGTCGCTCGGGGATGCGCAGTCGCTCAAGGGCGGCACCCTGCTGGTCACACCGCTGATGGGCGGCGACGGCATGAACTACGCGGTCGCGCAGGGGCCGCTCGCCGTGTCGGGCTTCACCGCCGCGGGACAGGCGGAAAGCTTCACCCAGGGGGTGCCCACGGCGGGCAGAATACCCAACGGCGCGCTCGTCGAGCGCCCGCTGCCGGGCCGCTTCACCGACATCGGCCAGTTCGTGCTCGAGCTGCGGAATCCCGATTTCAACACCGCCTCGCGCATCGCCGACGCCATCAACCGCTACACACGCCAGCAGTTCAAGACGGCCACGGCGCAGGTGCGCGATCACCGCAGCATCGTCGTGCAGCGGCCGCAGAACGTCAACGCCGCGCGCTTCATGGCGGCGATCGGCGATCTCACCGTCAACCCCGACGTCCCCGCCAAGGTGGTCGTCGATCAGCGCACCGGCACCATCGTCATCGGCCGCGATGTGACGATCTCCACCGTCGCCCTCACCCACGGCAACCTCACCGTGCGGGTGACGGAGCTGCCGCAGACGTCGCAGCCCGCGCCGTTCTCCGACGGCGAAACCGTGATCGAGCCCCGCACCATGGTGTCGACGGAAGAGCAGAACGGGCGGCTCGCCATCGTCAGCGGCACGAGCCTGCAATCGCTGGTGCGCGGCCTCAACCAGATCGGGCTGAAGCCGACCGACATCATTTCCATTCTGCAGACCATCAAGACGGCGGGCGCCTTGCAAGCGGATCTCATCGTTCAATGACCATGTGCGCACTTTCGAGAGTCCTCGTCCTGCTGGCGTCAGTGCTGCCCGTCGCGGCGCAGGCGCAGACGCCGGCCGGGAACCCGCCGGCGCCGTCCGCCGAGGCGGGTTTGCCCGCCGCCCCGGTCAATCCGTATTGCGAGGCGGTCGTAGACGCGGCCTCCGACGCCCGTTTCGCGTGGCAGGCCAAGACGCTGGAGGCCATGCGCGTCGATATCGAGGAGCGGGCGGCGAAGCTCGAACAGAAGCGTGCCGAAACCGAGGAATGGCTCAGGCGCCGGCAGGAATTTCTCGACAGGACGGAAGAGCGGCTCGTCGCCATCTATGCACGCATGCGCGCCGACGCAGCCGCCGCCCAGATCGCGGTCATGCAGGACGACGCGGCCGTCGCCCTCCTGTCCAAGATCGACACCCGCAGCGCCAGCGCGATCCTGAACGAAATGGAGCCGGGCCGGGCGGCGCACCTCACCAATGTCATCACCGGCGTTCTGAAGCGCACGGCCCAGAACAAGACGAGGGCACCATGAGATCGCAGGCGCAACCCCTCCGTTCGCCCAAGGGCGCGCCGCGGCTGCACGCTGCGGCCCTGTTCCTCATCGGCGCTTCCTCGCTCGGCGGCTGCACCGCCATGAACGATCTGGGCCGCGAGCCGACGATGACCTCGGTCGGCACCGGCCTTGCCGTGCCGCGCGCGCCGCTTCCGGGCAATTTCCCCACCTGGAACGGCCACGCCTATCATTCGCTGTGGGGCCAGTCCGGCGAGGCCCTGTTCCAGGATCCGCGCGCGACCAATGTCGGCGACATCGTCACCGTCATGATCTCGATCAACGACCAGGCGAAGTTCGACAACACGTCCGAACGCCGCAGGGACTCGAGGGCCAACCTCGGGCTCGACCTCGGCTTCAGCACGCCGAGCCATTCCACCAGCCTGTCGGGGGACGGGGCCGTGACCTCCAACTCGCGCTCGAAGGGCGAGGGCAAGATCGACCGCTCGGAAAGGCTGCGCCTGTCGATCGCCGGGGTGGTGACCGAGGTGCTGCCCAACGGCAACCTGATGGTCAGCGGATCGCAGGAAGTGCGGGTGAACTACGAGCTCAGGGTGCTGAACATCGCCGGCATCGTCCGCCCGCGCGACATCTCCCGCGACAACACGATCGCCTACGAGAAAATCGCCGAGGCCCGGATTTCCTACGGCGGACGGGGGCGGTTGAGCGAGATTCAGCAGCCCGCCGTCGGGCAGCAGCTCTACGACAACCTGACACCGTTCTAGCCAATGATGCCCACGTGACAGCATGACCGATCTTACCGTCGTCGAGACGCCGACAGATCCCCCCAAGAAGGCCGAGGGCGCGCGCGCCGTCATCCTCGCCGTCGTCGTGCTGACGATCCTTGCGATCCTGCTCGGGGGCGGCATCGGGTTTCTGATGTCGAGCAGCATCGAGCAGAATGTCGCCCGCAAGGAGAAGAAGGTCGAGGCCGCGCGCTGGGCGCCACCGCCGACACGCTACAACGACGACATCGTGCTGGTGAAGCTCAATCCGATCACCACGAACCTCATGGCGCCCGATTCCATATTCATCAAGGTCGAGACATCGCTCGTCGTGCCGAGGGAGGTGGCCGCGAACGCCGAGGCGATGGACGCCCTGTCGGCCGAGATCTCCCAGGACATCCTCATTTTCCTGCGCACCGTCACGCTGGCCCAGATCCAGGGTCCGGCCGGGCTGCAGAACCTGCGCGAGGATCTCAACGACCGGGTCAACATCCGCTCGGAGGGCAAGGTGCGCGAACTCATTCTCGAAACGATGGTCGTCCAGTGAAGCTGCCCCGCATCGCGGCACTCCTTTCCGTTCCGCTTTCCGTTCTCGTCCTGCCGGTGCTGGCGCTGCCCGCCCGCGCCCAGATGCCGGACCTGTCGGGCCTGATCCCGGCAGGCGATGCGTCGGCGGCCGGGCGCATCATCCAGATCGCCGCGCTGCTGACGGTGCTGTCGATCGCGCCGGGCTTGCTGATCATGGTGACGAGCTTCACGCGCCTGATCATCGCGCTGTCCTTCCTGCGCTCCGGCCTCGGGCTGCAGAGCACGCCGGCGAATATCGTGCTCACGACGCTGGCGCTGTTCATGACGTTCTACATCATGGCGCCCACCTTCGACCGGGCATGGCAGGGCGGCGTGGCGCCGCTCATCGAGAACCGCATCACCGAGCAGGAGGCCTATGAGCAGATAACCGAACCGTTCCGGGAATTCATGCTCTCCCAGGTACGCAGCAAGGATCTGCGCCTGTTCGCCGATCTCGCCGAGGTCAACTTCCCGCAGCCGCAGACCGAGCAGCCCGCCGCCGTTCCCGGCGCGCCGGGCCCCGGCGGCGAGGCGGACATGGAAGAGGTGGAGCTGCGCATCCTCATCCCCGCCTTCCTGATTTCGGAGCTGCGGCGCGGCTTCGAGATCGGCTTTCTGATCGCGCTGCCGTTTCTGGTCATCGACATGATCGTTGCCACACTGGTGATGTCGATGGGCATGATGATGATGCCCCCCACCGTCATCGCGCTGCCGTTCAAGGTGCTGTTCTTCGTCCTGATCGACGGCTGGAACCTGCTGACGAGCGGGCTCGTGCGCTCGTTCTTTTGACGCCGTGAGGCGAGACAGAAGCCGCATTTTCTCTATACTGCCGGCACACACCTGCCCTTTCATCCCCTAGACGGAGCAAACGATGGTCCGGCTTATCCACCTTATTGCCGCGTTCGGTATCGTCACGAGCGCGGCGCTGGCGCAGAACGCACGGGAGCCGGTCGGCCTCATCGGCGAGATCCGCCTACCCACGGAGATCGCCATCGGCGGCTTCCCGTTCGGCGGCATATCGGGGCTGGACTACGACCCGCACAGTGGCCTGTTCTACGCCATATCCGACGACAGGGCCGAGTTCGGCCCGGCCCGCTTCTACAAGCTGCGCCTCGACTACACGGCGGCCGGCATCACGAAGCTCGACATCGTCGACACCGTGATGCTGCGCACCGAAGGGGGCGCGCCCTTCGCCCGCGGCGACGTCGATCCGGAAGGCATCAGCCTCGATCCGCGCACGGGTCTCCTCGTGTGGGCGAGCGAGGGGGATCTGGCCGGCAATCCGGCCATCATCGAGGCGGGCATCGACGGCTACCTGCGCCGCCGGTTCGAGCTGCCGGCCTACTACCTGAGCAGCGCCGAGGGAACCGGCATCCGCGACAATGCCTCGTTCGAGGGCCTGTCGCACACGCCCGACGGCAAGGTGCTGTTCGCCGCGCTCGAAAGCAGCCTGCGGCAGGACGGCCCGCCCGCCACGCTGGACGAAGGCAGCCTCGCGCGCGTGCTCGCCTTCGATCCGCAAACGGCCAGGCCCGTCGCCGAATACGCCTATCGCACGGCCCCGGTGCCGCGCGCCGCCACCGGCCTGAGGCCCGCCGACAACGGCGTATCCGCCATTCTCGCGCTGGATGAGAAGCGGCTTCTGGTGGTGGAGCGCAGCTTCGCCGCCGGCTACGGCAACACGATCCAGGTTTTCGAGGCGTCGCTCGATGGCGCGACCGACGTGCTCGGCCGCGAGCGCATCGCCGGCTCGGCGTTCGAGCCGCTCGCCAAGAAACATCTCTTCACCCTCGAGGAGGGCACCTTCGGGCTCGATATGGACAACATCGAAGGCATCACCTTCGGGCCGGACATCGACGGCCGCAGGACGCTGGTGCTGGCCTCGGACAACAACTTCAACCCGCGCGGGCAGGTGACGCAGTTCATCGTGCTGGCCTTCGATCCGTAAGCTCGATGCCCGGTGCCCGCAGACGATTTCGGCCCGCCAGTCTCGTCGTCGATGAGACGCGGGCGCCTCAGGGCTCGACGGTGGAGTGGTGCAATCCGCTGGTGCTGTGCGTGTCGGCCGGCGAGGCCGATTCCAGAGGGGCGTGCGCGAGCACGGCGCCGACGACGGCGGCGATGATCACGACGGAAAACACCAGCGCCCTGAGAGCCGCGGCGAGACGGGACGAAGCCGTATGGCCGGAAGACTCCGTGTTCCTGGAATAAGCTGCCATTGCACGTCACCCCTTTCCCAACCCCATGAAGAATCTCACGAAAACGCGCATCAACGAATGGGAGACGGCGATTGTCAACAGCAAAAATCGCTGCCCGGCGCCGGGCGCGCGCTGGAGCGCGTTCCAATCAAATGGAATCGTTTGATCGATAAGAATGCGATCAAAATCAAAGAATGAGAGCCTTTCAGCGTTTCCGTGAAATGATGAAAGGCTCTAGGCCCTCCTCCTTGCCGGGCAAGGCCTGCGGGTATAGACAGGGGCATGGCCTTTTCGGAAGACGAAATCGAACGCTACGCCCGCCACATCGTCATGCGTGACGTGGGCGGGCCGGGACAGGCGAAGCTGAAGCGCGCGCGGGTGCTCGTCGTGGGCGCGGGGGGCCTCGGCGCGCCGGTGCTGTCCTATCTGGCGGCCGCCGGCGTCGGCGTGCTCGGCATCGTCGACGACGACGCGGTGTCGCTGTCGAACCTGCAGCGGCAGGTCATCCACGGCACGCCCGACATCGGCCGCCCGAAAACCGACAGCGCCCGCGACGCCATCGCCCGCCTCAACCCGCATGTTGCTGTCACCGCCCATCCGGTGCGGCTCGACGCCGGCAACGCCGCCGCGATCATCCGCCAGTACGATGTCGTGGCCGATGGTTCGGACAACTTCGCCACGCGCTACCTCGTCGCGGACGTCTGCGAGGCCGAGAAGAAGCCGCTCATAGCCGGGGCGCTCGGCCAGTTCGACGCCTCGCTGACCACCCTGCGGCCGTTCGAGACCGGCCCGGACGGGAAGCCGAACCCCACCTACCGCGCGCTTTTCCCCGATCCGCCGCCGCCCGGCACGGTGCCGACCTGCGAGGAGGCCGGCATTCTGGGCGCGCTGCCGGGCGTCATCGGCAGCCTGATGGCGATCGAGGTTTTGCGCGCCATCGTCGGCTTCGGCGAGCCGCTCGTCGGCCGGCTCTTGATCGTCGACGCCTTCACCATGCGCTTCGAGACCATCCGCTACTGAGCCGCCCGCCGGCGGAAGGCGGCATCATGGCCCGTGTCCCGGCGGATGCGCGCCATTGCCTCCGCGAGCGGCTCGCTGACGACGAGCATGTGATGGCCGCTCGCGTGCAGCAGCGTATCCGCATCCCGCAGGATGCCGACATGGCCGGGCCAGAACGCGAGATCGCCGCGCTGCGGCGTTTCACCGTCCGGCAGCGGCTCGCCCAGTTCCCGCGATTGCGGCCCGCTGTCGCGCGGGGCGGAAACGCCCGCTGCCGCGAGCGAGAGCTGCACCAGCGCCGAGCAGTCGATGCCGAGCGCCGACTTGCCGCCCCACAGATAGGGCACGCCGAGGAACCGCTCGGCCACAGTGACGAAATCGCTCTCCCAGGCGGCCGCGACCGGCGCGAGATGCGCGCCGTAGACGAAGCCCTCGCCGAAATCGCCGCGAATGCGGGCGAATTGTTCCTCCGCCGCCAGCGCGCTTACCCGCCCGGTGAGCGGAAGCACGGCAAGCGGCGGCAGCTTGATCGACCGCCCGGGATAGACGAAGGTGCGCGGCACGACGACCCGATGCGTCGCCTCGACCGGCTCGCCCAGCGCCGAGGCCGGCAGATAGCCGGCGTAGCCGTCGGAGAGCAGGGTGACGCGCACCCAGCCCTCGCCGTCGTCCCCTGCGGCCTCGACCCGTTCGCCGATCAGCGCCTCGGTGTCGAGCGCGGCCGCCGAATGCGGCTCGCGCCGCAGCGGCGCGAGCGGGGCGATGACCTGCCGGTGCGCGAGTTGTTCGGGAGCCATGCTCATGCCACCCCGTAGCGGTTCTTCAGCCATGCGTAGACGAGGCGCGCCGCCTGCACCTCGCCCCCCTCCGGCCGGCCGGGCTTCGCGGACGGCGTCCAGCCGTAGATGTCGAAATGCACGTGCGGCACGCCCTTCGTGAAGCGGCGCAGGAACAGCGCCGCCGTGATCGAGCCGGAAAAGCCGCCGCTCGATATATGGTTGACGTCCGCGACCTTCGACGCCAGCAACTTGTCGTAGGGCGGCCACAGCGGCAGGCGCCACACCGGATCGTTGACCGTGAAGCCGGTCGCGGCGATCTCGGCGGCAATGGCGTCGTCGTCGGTGTAGAACGGCGGCAGCTCCGGCCCCAGCGCCACCCGTGCCGCGCCCGTCAGCGTGGCGTAATCGACGATGAGGTCGGGCTCCTCCTCCCCGGCGAGCGCCAGCGCGTCGGCGAGCACCAGCCGGCCCTCGGCATCGGTATTGCCGATCTCGACCGTGAGCCCCTTGCGGCTCGGGATCACGTCGCCGGGGCGGAAGGACGCGCCCGATATGGCGTTCTCCACCGCCGGGATGAGCACGCGCAGGCGCACCCTCACCCCGGCGTCGAGCAGCAGATGCGCGGTCGCGAGCGCGCTCGCCGCGCCGCCCATGTCCTTCTTCATCAGCAGCATGGCGCTGGAGGGCTTGATGTCGAGGCCGCCGGTGTCGAACGTCACGCCCTTGCCGACGATGGTGACCTTCGGCCAGCTCTCGTCGCCGGCGCAGATATCGATGAGGCGCGGCGGCTTCGCGGAGGCGCGGCCCACCGCGTGGATCAGCGGAAAATTTGCTTCCAGCAGCGCGTCGCCGACCGTCACCGAAAACCGCGCCCCGTGGCGGGTAGAGAGCGCATGCGCCGCGTTGGCGAGTTCCTGCGGCCCGAGATCGTTCGCCGGCGTGTTGATCAGGTCGCGCCCCAGCGCCACCGCCTCGGCCAGACGGCTGACCTCGCCCGCGTCCACCCCCTCCGGCACGACGAGACGCACCTGCGGGACGGGATTGTCGCGGTATTTCGCGAAGCGGTACGCGCCGGTGAGCCACGCCAGCGCGGCCGCGTCCAGCGCGTGCCGCGGCACGCCCTCAAGACGGTAGACGCCCTCCGGCAACAGCTCCGGCAGCTTGCCGTAGATGAACGGATCGTCTGCGGCCGTGTCCCCGTCGCCGATGCCGAACAGCACCACCGCGACGTTGCCCTGTGCATCGGGCAGCAACACTGCCTTGCCGGCCTCCGGCCCCTTGCCGTCGGCCGCGAACCCTTGCGCGGCGGCGAACCCCCGCGCCAGCGGCGCGAGCGATGCGGCGACATCCCGCCAGCCCTGCTGCGAGACGGCATGGACGGCGACGGGAGCCGGGGAGAGGGAGGCGCTATCGGCCTCGGTGACGAGCAGCGGATGCATGATGACCTTCTTGAACGTGAGCGGCTATCACTTCAGCCTACTTCAGCCGCGCGCCGACCGATACAGCCGCGCGGCGATTTTCACCAGATCCGTTTGTTTCCCCTCGCAATCGCAACACCATATGCAATACTGTTATCGTATCAAGCTATGCTGTACTCGGCGCAACATACGCATACGCGAGGAACCACCGATGACCGATAACGCGTTCAACATCCCCCCGGCGGCCGAATTCGCCAAGCGTGCGGCCGACAAGCGCGCCGAGGAAGAGGCGCGCCGCCGGCACCTGCACGAAACCGGCGATACCCAGCGCGAGGAGCTCGTCGCCTCTTTGCTGAAGCCGAAGGAAGTCGTCGTCGAGGAAGCGCTCAGGCGCGTGTCCGTGCTGGTGCGCACCGCGAGCGAGCACGGGCTGAACGAAGTGCTGACCGGCCGTTTTCCGTCCGAGACGCTGGCCGACCACGGCCGCGCCATCCTGGCCGGCGATCCGGAATGGCCGGAGACGCTGCAGGGTCAGCCGCGCGTGCTCTACGAGCTCTGGCGCGACCACCTCAAGCCACTCGGATACGGGCTGCGCGTGGAAATCATCAACTACCGCAACGACCTGCCGGGCGATGTCGGCTCGTTCCTGTTCTGGGGCGTCGATATATCCTGACGGGGCGACGGTCCGACAGAACGCGTTCCGATCAGAATTCACTCAAAATCAAATCTCCCGGTGCGTTCCGGCCGCCATCAGTTCGGCGTTTTTGACGGCGACAGGATGTGCGGATCAGCGGATGGAATCCGGGAGATTAAGACCATGGCGCGACACGAAATGGTGCGGACAGCCGGGCTGATCGGCGCAACAGCGGGGGCGCTGCTGCTCGGCGGTTGCCTGTCGAGCGCCGAGATCGCGCAGCTCAATGCCGAACAGGATATCGAGCGCTGCACCGGCTACGGCTTCAAGCCGGGAACGGAAGCCTTCGCCAAATGCCGCTTCGATCTCGACCAGCGCCGCGACGCCGAGCGTGATGCCCTGCTCGCCTCGACGGCGTGGGGCGGGTTTTACGCCCTGCCCCCCGGCCCGTGCTGGCACTCGCGGTGGGGTCTGCGCTGCGATCCGTGGTGAAATCAGGGGGCGGGGCTTCAAGCCGGCCCCGAGACTCCTGCCTGCTTGAAGGTGGCCATTTCCCCGTGACAGGCGGCGGCGGCCTTGACGATACCCGCCGCGAGCGCCGCCCCGGTTCCCTCCCCGAGGCTGAGGCCCAGCGACAGCAGCGGCTTCTTGCCGATGCGCTCCAGCACCTCGGCGTGCGCGCCTTCCGCCGATACGTGGCCGGCAAGGCAATGGTCGATGGATGAGGGATCGACGGCGTGCAGCACCGCCGCCGCCGCAGTGATCACATAGCCGTCGAGCAGCACCGGGATGTGTTCGAGCCGCGCGGCGAGGATGGCGCCCGCGGCCGCCGCGATCTCCCGCCCGCCGAGGCGGCGCAACACCTCCAGCGGATCATCGAGCGCGCCGGCGTGACAAGCGAGCGCCGCCTCCACGGCCGCGATCTTTCGCGACACGCCCTCCTGGCGTGACGCAGCGGCGGCGCTGCCGAAGGTGCCGTTCCCGACCCAGTGCGCCGCCGGCCCGCCGTAGAGCGCGGCGTAGACGGCGGCGGCGACGGTGGTATTGCCGATGCCCATCTCGCCGAGGCTCAGGAGATCGGTGCCGCCGGCGATCGCCTCCATGCCGAAGGCGAGCGTCGCGACGCAGGCTTTCTCATCGAGCGCCGGCTCTTGCGTGATGTCGCCGGTCGGCAGGTCGAGCGCGAGGTCGAAGACCTTGAAGCCGAGATCGTATGTGGCGCAGATCTGGTTGATGGCCCCGCCGCCGGCGGCGAAGGTCTCGAGCATCTGCCGCGTCACGGCCTGCGGATAGGCCGACACCCCGTGCGCCGCCACGCCGTGATTGCCGGCGAACACCACGACGAGCGGCCGCCGCACGGCGGGCTTGGGACTGCCCTGCCAGGCGGCGAGCCATTCGACGATGGCCTCCAGTTCCCCGAGCGAGCCGACCGGTTTCGTCAGTTCGCGGTTGCGCGCCCGCACGGCCGCCACGGCGAAATCGTCCGGGCCGGGCAAGGTGCGCAACAGCCCGCGGACATCGTCGAAAGGCATTCCGGAGGTGTTAGTCGGCTGCATCTTTCCATCCTGCGCGTGGAATCGTTTCAGGCTGCGGCTCTCCATAGCAGGCCGCCGCAGCGGTGGCGAGACGTTTGCCGGCGCCGGCACGCCGCAACCCCCGGCCGGATCCCGCCGCTCCGGCGTTCCACAAATATATCCCTGCCGGGGTGCGCGGCGATTGTGTTATCGCACCCCGGGCACTATGATCCGCCGTCCTCGACAGATTCGATCTCGGGGATTTTTGCGTTCACCCCCTGCGGGACGAACGTTGGGGCGTCGCCAAGTGGTAAGGCAGCGGATTTTGATTCCGCCATACGGAGGTTCGAATCCTCCCGCCCCAGCCAAATTTTTTCCACAGCCTTGACAGCCTTATTTTCAAGGGTTTAGCGGGAGCCTTTCGGGCCTTGGTAGCCCAGCGGTAGCCCAAAACGGTATCCCAAAGATGGGCTAGTTGATCGTGTCGGACGTACCTACCAGCATCCCGAATTCTTCTGCCATTTGTTCCAGACAAAAATGGGCCTGCCCGGTGTCGCGAACCCCCGCGCGTAGAACGCCTCCCCGATCAACGGGACTGCGATATAAACGGTTCGGAGGAGTCCCTGAATCTCCAACTCAAAAGCGTTAATTCTGATCCGCATGGTGAATGCCTCCTTTCTCCGTGGTGCTGCCGTACCCCTGCGCTACCGCCCGGACCTTGCCTGCATCAACTTCCCGTGCTCCTTTTCTTCCTCTTTCCAGCGCCTACCGTCTTCTCCGTAAGTGCCACCGGGTTCCCACTTCCGCACGTCTGCGGACCCGTGCGTCATCCCTAGCTGGTCCCGTTCGATCCGCCTAAGCGCCTGTGCCGGATAGATGCCCAGCGCGTCGGCCAGCGACTGCGCAGCCAGTTCCAGCGCCTGCTGCTTCGCCAGTTTCTCCCGCCATTCCGTATCCTTGGCGGCTTTGGCAATCGCCTCCCGGTGTGTCTGGTCCAGTAAGTCCATGCGCCATGCACACCACTTCCTGACGTGTTTAGCGGGGCCGGAGTTGGTTATCATGGCGACCTCGCGGGCCGCGCCAAGAGTGAGGAGGTAATTCTGCTGCGGGCGTCCGCCTCTATCAGTGGGGGTTTTACTCAAACTTGAGTAAAAGTCCTTGCCCGCCCGCAACCCGCAGTCATCCACGCGGCGTTTCCAGAAGTCGTTGAAGCGCGTGTCCGTCTCCAACAACTCCCAAAGCCGCCTCGCGTCTACGCACGGCCTGCCCTGTTCGGCTTCCTCCACATCAACAATGCCCGAAAGCAGGCGATGAAGCTCCCACGGGACTTGAATATCCCGCATCTCCATCTCCTCCCGCTCCCGCCGATGATATGCCTCCTCCATCTGCCGTGCATGCGCCCGCAATCCGGCCGCCTCGCGCCTGTCCTCCTTGTCGGGGAAGTAGAATTTCCGCCCGTCCAGCATCGTCGCTTCCGCTACGGCGTTAGCCTGCGCAGTCAGCGCCTTTGCTTCTTCGAGTGTTGGCGCATTCATGATCCCGTAGCGCATGTCTTCAATCTTCATTTCCAAACTCATTTCTCCGTAGGCTGTCATTTCTTTTGCGTATGGTCTTCTCGGCTATGCGCGGTGTTTTCCTGCTGCGGAACGCTGCAAGGACTGCATCCCTTTCCACCGGGACGCGGTGGACGTGAGAAGACGTGTGCGATTTTCGCTCTATCACGTCCATCGCGTCCTCCTTGAAACTGTTGATTTCATTCATTCTTTTCTCATTGGACGCGATGGACATGGCGTTCTTGCGCTTCCTTTTCCTGTGCGGGCGCGAGGGGATTCAGCACCAATCCTTTGATATCACTCATTTTTTCGGGTTTATATCCTGTACTTTGTCGAGACAGAAGCTAGGCTTTCCAATGACTTATCAAAGTTGACGTAGCGATTAAGCTGCATTTCAATCGCGTCTTGCGGGCCTAAAATTCATCTTCCGCGCTCTCTTCCTCCGGCCATTTCGGATGCGTGTAGAATGCCACCTTCTGGTCGTCCACTGTCCGCCTGCGGCTTTTAAAGCCCGCCTCCTTCAAGCCTTCCCCGATGATACGCCGATTATAGCTGTACTGCCCAAGTCCCTTGTCCCGAAGGTATGTCTGGACATGCGTAAAGGTAAACGGGTTTGGCAGGTCCCTCCAAAGCTCCCCGGTTGCCATCCGCTCCCGCAGGAACGCCTCTACCGGATTCCCGCTCTCCCTGATGATCTCTTGTTTTGCGTCCGTCATCGGGGGTGCGGCGTGGGCCGCAAAGGCGCCGATGTCCCGCGCCGTGAGGAAATCATAAATCGCCTGCATCCCCTCATCGCTCTTTATGAAGCCGTTAAGCTGATCATAGAACGCCTGTTCCCTCTTCCCCTGCCGACATTCGACAACCAGAAAGCGCCTGTCCTCGGCTTCAAGGGACAGCGGGGTCAGGTGATTGGAGAACATGAGGAACCGGGCAAGGTTTTCGGTCTCCATCGCAGGCCCGTATTTGATATCCACGGACGCTCGTTCTTCAGTTATCAACGGTTTGAGTCTGTTCGACAAATTCCAGTTACCGGCCTCGTAAACCTCATCAATGACGACCGCCAGCGCCCCGACAAGCCACCCCGAATGCGTCCCTTTGAGGTCTTGCGGGAACACGGTGCGGGCGTGCGTAGCCCCGACAAGAGCCTTCAACACCCTGCCGAGGGTGCTCTTGCCGACGCCATGCACCTTGCTGACTATCAGGACTGCATGGGCTGGCTTCTCCCAAGGCTTTTGAACAAGATGCGCCATCCAGTCGAGGACATGCCCGGTGATCTTCGGATCGTCATTGCAGAGGAGCGCAACCAGATCGAGAAACGGGCGTGGCGCTTCAATCTCCGCGCTCTGCTGGCAAGCTCCACCTGTGTCCGTGTGGCTGGCCCATTTCGGTGCCAGATAGGTATTCAGAATGGTCTGTCCAAGCTCATTCGTGAACACCGCAGGCTCCCCCGGTGCAAACCCAGTCGTCGTCGCATGGACAAGCCCCGCCGCATCCACCATCGGGATGCTCGGTTTCCACTCCGCCGCCCGTCTGCCCTTCTTCGGAAGCTTGTAGTTCGCCACGATCTCTTTGGCGAAGGCTTTGGATGTCAGCGGGTTCTTCAAGGGGTCCGCCCGGTAGACGTAGCGGTCCCACGCGGACAGGTATGCATACCGCTCCACGATCTCTTTGAGCGCCTGCTTTTCCGCCCGTCCCTGGGTCTCTGCCGTCTTTCTATTGCCTCTCGTTCCTGCGCCTGCCTCTTCAGCGCATTGAACCGTTCCGTCTGCATTCTGACTTTCCACGGCATGGCTGTTGTCGCCCTCCTTCTTCCGTTCGTGATCATTACGAGCGTCGGAAGGGAGCGCGGGGGCAGCTCCGGGGAATGGAATGAGGCTCATGCCGTGTCCTCATCACCGCCGTTGAAACCGTTCAAAATCATTCATTCACTCCTATAACCGTCACGCGGGATTGCGTGTGGTCACTAGAGTGGGCTACCGGACTCCCATCGTCAAGTAATTATTGAAATATTTTCTGTATTAAAGTCACAATTCAAGTCACATATCGCGCTATATCAACGGCAACACTATGTAACACAATCTTTCCCGAGAAACTATAAGTCTCTTGTGACTCGATTATTGTCAAAAACAACTGATAAAAGCCAAACAAGGTCATTAATA
This sequence comes from Pseudochelatococcus sp. B33, assembly GCF_053570585.1. Lineage (NCBI taxonomy): Bacteria > Pseudomonadati > Pseudomonadota > Alphaproteobacteria > Hyphomicrobiales > Chelatococcaceae > Pseudochelatococcus > Pseudochelatococcus sp. B33. The sequence continues at coordinate 54,691 of NZ_JBSEFH010000005.1, forward strand.
CTGACCTATTTTGCTTCTGAAAGGTGGCGTCACGCCACTTTTCCCGCCCGTCGACACGCTAACTATGTCAGATTTCCTGACTTTTTAGAGCGATGCAAAGGCTCCGCATGGGTGCCTCTCTCCCCTAGAGTGGCGCCTAATAGCTAGCTATGGATGGCTACCGCTGGGCCTCCCGCAAAATGCTCCGCAGCCCCCAAGGCTTGCGCGGACATCCAAGAACGCCCCGCTGCTTAACAGATAAACGACCGCATACAGGAAAATAGACCAATCAATAGGAATAAAAGTGGCGTCACGCCACCTTTCGCCAGCCAAGGAGGTTCAGCCGTTATCGCCCCGCCTCGTCAACGCCGCTTCGGTGGAAGCTGTCACTGCACTCCTTCATCCATTCTTGGCAGCGCTGACGATCCGCCCAACGCTCGCCCTGCCGATCCCGAGCGCCTCCGCCGTTTCCGTGTAGCTCTTGCCCTCGCCAATCAGCCTCATGACCGCCTCCGCCTGCGCCCTCGCGGTCGGCTTCCGGCCCTTGTACTTGCCCTCCGCCTTCGCCTTGGCGATGCCTTCCCGCTGCCTCTCAAGCATGGTCTCGCGCTCGAACTGCGCAAAGCCGGCGAAGATGGTGAGGATCAACTTGCCCGAGGCGGTCCGGGTGTCCACCGTGTCGCCCCCGAGATTCAGGATGCGCAGCCCGACGCCCTTGGCTTCCAGCTTTTGGACGATGGCCCATAGGTCGAGTGTCGAGCGGGCAAGTCTGTCCAGCTTCGCCACGACGATGGTGTCTCCGGCCCTCGCGAAGTCGATGCAGGCTTCCAATTCCGGGCGGTGACTGGCAACGGAGGAAACATGCTCCCGGTAGATACGTTCGCACCCTTGGGCAGCAAGGTCCCGTTCCTGCGCCTCCAGTCCGGCGAGTTGGTCTGCGGTGGAGGTTCTGGCGTATCCGATGAGCATGATAAAAGTCTCACTGTGATTAAAGATGCAGTGAGCCTATGGGATCAAAATTCCAATGTCAATCCTATTGAGACTGATTAGAGGCGCTTACGGGTTCCTGTGGGCCGGACTCACTAGGGGAGGATCGTATGAGACTGCCTGCCCGCCCCCCGTTCGCTGCGCCGCCCTACCCGTAGCCGGAGTACGAATAGCTCTCCCATCCCTGCAATGCCCCTTGCGAACTCACAGGCGGTCCGTAGGACTCACAACGGGGCGGGAGCTAGGGTGGTTGTGCGGGCAGGGCATGGCGACTCCCTGCCGGCTTCTATGCGCGATTGTGAGCCTGTGGCCCCCGCCCCCGGCATGGGGGTAAATCGGTCCCGCGCTCTTTAAGAAAGGGAGTTCGGATTTTTGCACCAAAATATCCCAAGCTCTGCGCTTTTTCAGACTTGTCAACGTGTCCGCCGCGCTGATATACATCGTCATGTGGTTGGTATAAAAATTATTGTTTTTCAATGGTTAAGAGGTGATTGCAGTTCGCTGAACGAGCGACATCACCCTTTATAAGGTAAAGGAAGCCAGAAGTGCGGCTATGAACGATAGTCCACACGATCCGAGAGCCGTCGCTAACCTGATGCTCGATGAGGCGGACCGCTCGGAGACACAGGTTTCTAACCTTGTGCTCCAAAAGCTCCTTTATTTCGCTCACGCTATTTTCCTGATCGAAACCAAGCGTCCCCTCGTTAGCGGCTATTTCGAGGCTTGGAAATACGGCCCGGTCCATCCGGCCGTGTATTCCGCCTTCAAGTCAGCAGGTAGTAGGCCAATTGACTTCCGGGCAACTCGGCAGAACATTTTGACTGGCGAGCGAAGCGAAATCGAATTGCCGACTGACCCAATCATTCGCAAACACATCCGGCGCATCATAAACTCCTATGGCACACTATCACCGGGGCGTCTGGTGGATATCTCACACGCCAAGGATGCACCGTGGCATTATATTGAGGACAAAGGTCGAACATCGGTTGCATTGGGATTGCGAATCCCTGATGATGTCATCGTTAAGAGATTCAAGTTCCATAAGGTTTCCGTTGGCGCGACTCCGGTCGCGGGAGAGCCAGATGAAGATACGCCGCTTACCTGAGATCGATCTTGCCCGCATAGCACCGCTGCCGACCGATCTGAAGCGTCGTGCGCTTGAGCGTTTCAAACTCGGGCATCCGCTGATCACCTACAAGCATGTCCGAGCACTGTTCGCGGACATCTTCAACGTCCAGCCGGACTTGTTCGCAGCAGCCGATCTGACCCCGTGGTCTGTTCTTGAACACCTGATCCAGACGCGCGTAAGGTCGGACGAGGAGCGGAAGGCCAATCTATTGGTCGCCAAGGGGCTGCATATATTCGCGCAGACCAACTCCTTGTTCAGTCGTTCGCATGGTTTCCCCCCGCTGTCGCTCAGTGTCGGTGAGAAGGTAGCATACTGGTTGCCGATGGTGACGGCGATAGACGGCCTTCCGACTATCCTTTTCATTGATCCCCGACGCGGCAAGCGCCTGACGGCTGAGGCACGGCGCTTCGTCTTCTCCATGATGCATGAGCATATTCGGGTCGCGAACCCGGACTTCTCTGACGCACGTCTCGGCATCATCCAGTTTGGCGATGCGGTCGAAGATCAGCGACCCGTCGAGTTGTGGACCGATGAGGGAATTGATCTCTACGGGTTCGACCAACTCGACACGATGGTGCGAGAGACCTATGATATCTGGCACGAGGTCAGCGAGGAACGCGAGGCGGACGTGCGCCGTCGTAGGGCGGCTGGTGGGCATGGCCCGCTATTCGATGAATAGTCTCTGCAGCCGTTGAAACCGCTTCCTGATAGCTTCCCACGCCCCACACCAGAGCGGGCTGTTCTATGCTCTCGCAGCCATACCGTGCGCCCTCGTAGCGCGAGTGCCCCTTCAAACGCCGCGCATAAATATTCCTCAGCTCTGCGCATTCCGGGCTTGCCCACCCATCAACCAGACTGGTAAACACGGACGCATAGGTGAGACAAAAACCGTTGTTTTTCAATGATAAAAGGTGCTGGCGGCTCGTCACGCAAGCGGCACCAAAATCCCCAAGAAAATTCAGTTGGATAGCGTCGTCGGCCTTTATCGCCGGAGACCGGCAGGGGGCTTCGGGTAACGCACGGGGTAGAGGGAACCGAAGGTTTTCCCGGCGAGGCTCTGTCGGCCCTGCGGCAGATTGTCGCGCCGACGCATCTGCTCAGCGGGGCTTCGCGCTTCGCCTCATGCTGCGCACTCACGGAGCAACGCTGATTCACGGGATTGACGTCGAGGCAGCGAGCATGAGGCACCGCCAACCGGCAGGTCCTCGCATATGCGTGTTCGCATCTAACGTCGCAGCGCGAGCAATCGAATTCCTATTTGGGGGAGGATTGATGCCGCGCAGCACCGAGCCCGTGCCGTCGTTTGGCAAACGTGTTGCCCCACCGACAAAGCAAGGGGTATTATAAAAGCAATTATTTCAGTCGAAGTGACTCAGGATGACAGACACACTTTCCCCTTTGGCACGTTCTGAACGAATGTCGCGTATTCGCGACCGAGACACAAAGCCGGAACTTCGGGTGCGACGATTGCTCCATTCTTTGGGCTACCGCTTTCGGCTGCATCGTCGGGACCTCCCTGGTTCACCCGATATCGTATTGCCCCGTCACCATGCAGTCATTTTTGTTCACGGTTGTTTTTGGCATAGGCACGATGATCCGAATTGCCGATTGGCTAGGATGCCAAAATCTCGGCTTGATTTTTGGGGTCCGAAACTCGCTTCGAATCAGGTACGAGATGAACGGGTCAGACAATCCCTGATTGCTCTCGGCTGGCGAGTGCTTGTAGTCTGGGAGTGTGAGATTAAGGACGAGGAAGGACTAAAGAACAAATTCCTTGACTTCCTCGACGGTAAGGTGACAGGCGATGCGGGCAATTGAGCTTTTCGCGGGGGCTGGTGGACTCGGCATGGGCGTGAGTCTCGCCGGATATAGGCCAGAGTTGGTGGTTGAGTGGGATCGCTGGTGCTGTGATACCCTTCGGGAAAATCGCAAGCTAGCCGAGTCGGCGATTTCCTCTTGGCCCTCGCCAATCGAAGATGATATCCGGCACGTCGATTTCCGCGACCTTGAAGGCAAGATTGATCTTGTGACGGGTGGACCGCCATGCCAACCATTTTCAATCGGTGGGCGGCACCGTGCTCATGAGGACAGCCGCGACATGTGGTCGGAAGCGGTCCGCGCCGTGCGCGAGACTAGGCCCCGCGCGTTCATTTTCGAGAATGTGAAGGGCCTGACCCGGGAGGCATTCTCTACTTATCTTGGCTACATTCTATTGCAACTTCAATACCCTTCCCTAGAGCGAGAGAGTGATGAAAGCTGGCAGGATCATCGCGATAGGCTACAGCGGCATCACACCTCTGGTGGGCAAATTGAGTATCGTGTCGTTCATCAACTCGTGAACGCGGCAAATTATGGCGTGGCGCAAAAGCGGGAACGTGTCGTGTTCGTGGGATTCGCTGAGGGTATCACCGCCGATTGGTGCTTCCCTCGGGAAACGCATTCGTTGGACGCGCTGCTATACTCCCAATTCAAGAGCGGTGAATATTGGCATCATTATCAGGTGGCCAAGAAGGACCGTGTCGTCAACGAAAAACTCAAGGTACGAGGCGAAGCCCTAAGGGAAAAGCCAAGCGAAATGCCTTGGCGGACCGTCCGCGAGGCTTTGGATGGCTTACCTGAACCACGGTTGGATGGGGGCTCCCGCGCGTTCCTCAATCATCGGCTCCAGCCCGGCGCCCGCAGCTATGTTGGTCACACGGGCAGTCCACTCGACGAGCCAGCCAAGACATTGAAGGCAGGCGTGCATGGGGTCCCCGGTGGAGAAAATATGCTCAGGCGAGCTGATGGGAGCGTGCGCTACTTCACGGTTAGGGAGAGCGCGCGTTTGCAAGCCTTTCCGGACAATTACGTGCTTCATGGCGCTTGGAGCGAGGCGATGCGCCAACTTGGCAACGCCGTGCCTGTCACGCTTGGTGAAGTGGTGGCCAAATCGGTTCGTGACCACTTATCGGCGGGCTGTGCATGACGGACGGGCCGTATAACCCCCTCGACAAGCTTAACCTCGGCAAATCGGTGGCGGAGGCGCTCCTTGACCAACCTGAGCATCCAATTACCGATATCCCCGTCTTCGATGGGGCAGGAATCTACGTGATCTACTATCGGGGTGATTACCCACTTTATGCTCCGATCAGTAGGGCAAATGCCGCTGAGTTGCGCTGGCCAATATACATCGGCAAAGCTATCCCCAGTGGTTCTCGTCGTGGCTCCAGCTTGTTTTCGGAAACCACGGGTCGGTGGCTGTTCAATCGACTCAGGGAACACCGAGAATCCATCTCTATGGTAGAGCAACATGGACCGAATAACCTTAAGGCTTTCGATTTTCAGGTGAAATTCCTCATTGTCGACGACATTTGGATACCTCTTGGCGAAAGCCTATTGATCGCGACATTCAAGCCCCTTTGGAATCGCGTCCTTGATGGTTTCGGAAATCACGATCCCGGTTCTGGCAGATATAGCGGCCTGCGTCCGCTATGGGACGTTCTTCATCCCGGAAGGGGCTGGGCCATGAAGTGCCGAGAACGGCCAGAGAGCACGGAGGAAATCCAACAACGTGTTGCGTCCTTCTTCCGCCAGCATGAGCCTCCAAGAAGTGGGCACATGGTATTTGACCGATAGACCAGCGTCGCCACAATCGAATTCCGCCACAGCCAGCATTGGATTCGCATTTTTCAATGAGAGCGATCCCTTACATTGCTTAGCGATGGAACTTAACTTATAAAGCTCAAGATATTCAAGAAGAGATGACCTATGAGGCTAATTTCCGTGCTGGGCTGCTTGGAGCAAAGCACTGAGCATGGGCAGTGAATCCTCAAAATGGAATATCTTCTTCATCCTGAAGGATGCCTCCCTGTACGGCTTGATCCGCATTCTCAACGATGAACCTCGCGCGTTCATACAACTCATCAAAGGTCAAAATTTCAGGTTGGCGTAGGTTGCGGCGATAGTCCTCGAACGAACGGTAACGGGCAATATTCACTCCATGTTCACTTTGGAATTCAGCTAGATTGCCGATAATCAAGAAGGACCTTGGCTGAACGACCATGAGGTCCTCACCTGTAGGATTGCCGTCCTGATCAGTGAATTGATGATAGGTTCCCAGTTCATCAAGCGCAACGCGAACATTCTCCTGAGACTGCGCCACAGCACCGGATAGTTCAGCAGTAGGCGCCCATGTTCCGGGGCGATAAGACTCTTTTTTCAGCAGTTGAGTACTGTGCTTCTTAATTTCGACTAAACATAAGGCACTTATTGCGGCCCTCGTCTTCATTATCCCATCAGGGCGCTTGCCGTGTTTGATCAGGCTTGCCCCCCGAATGGTCGCCTGTAGACTTCCACCGTCGAGCCCAGTGGTGAATACGTAAGCAAGACCATATCCAAATATCCATTTATTTTGTTCGAAGAATTTCTGCCAATCAGCTTCTAATACGTTACCATTATTGAGTAATTTTCTGAACTCTTCGAGTTTTTTGCGGCGATAAGCAAGCGCAACGACATCCTCAGTCGTAATCTTACTTCGTGCAAATTCAGCGACTAATTCTGGATTTTCTTCTAACACCTTTCTTGCATCGGCATCTGGCAAATGAACTAAACGCAAGGCGTCAAAATTGACGTTAAATGTACGCTCGTGCGGGATCTCTAGCTTGACGATTCCTGAAAGGAACTCCATTAATCTAGAAATTTGTTCACCGTAAAGTACGACCTGTGTACCCGTAGGGTAATCAGTCTTAGTGTTCCATCGCTGAAACCATAGATGAGAAATATGACGACTGTCTTCGAGAAATTTTGCTTTCACCTGCTGAATGCCGGCGCCTGTGGTATGCAGAATTACTTCATCTTTTTCCTTCATGATCTCAGACATCACTTCCTCCGGAAACACGCGATGTCCAAATCGCCAACTAGAATCCTTCGGGGGGTGCGTGAAGCGTGCTGATATGTAGAGGCGTCCGGGATGTCTCGCTTTGGCATATTCGTAGTCCCTATCTGTATCACTCAAAATGTGGCCCACTTCTATTGCTGCATCTGAGATACCATATAACCAACTTAGGAAGCCGCAAAGTACCACCCTCTCCAGCTTGACCACTTGAGGAACGCATAGTGACGGTCCAGACAGTTTAGCTCTCCAGCCTAAAACAGCTTTCGCGCTTACGAGAATATATATCCGGATTTTTCTGGCAAAATGTCCAGGGTCGCTACCGTTTCCGGGTGTTCCTGCGGCGCCGCCAGCGTCGGCAGCTTCACCGCCTCCACAACCGCCCTTAACTGCTCCCTTAGTGGCCCCGCCGAATACTTCCCAAGGGACATGCCAAGGCGCTTATGCCCGACAAGCGCCTCTATGAAATGCGGAGGCTGTCCCGCCTGCTCCGCCTTCGTGATGAACCAGCGCCGGAAGCTATGGAAGTCAACGCGGCTCTGTCGGGCACCTTCGGGCACGTCGTCGACCCCAACCTTGCGCCGGTAGTTGGTGAAGGCTTTCACGACCTTCTGCGAACGCTCAATCGCGCTGCCCTCCTTCGGGACTGGCAATTCAGGGAACAGGGAAGCTTGGGGGTCTTTGCCCTTCGTCCCCGTGGCTCCGCCACATCGCCGCTCGATGACTTCCGTCAGGGCCGAATGAATGGGCACCATGCGGATGCCTGCGGGGGTCTTGGCAGCGGTGATGTCGAACCAGCCGGTCTCCACGTCCGCCACCGTCAGCCGGGCGATCTCCTCAATCCGCATACCAGACAGGGCCGCAATGGTCATGAAGTCCCGCAGGAACGGGGCGGGTTCCCCGGCAAACAGGGCTTTCATCTCGTCGTCGGTATAGGGCCGCTTAGCGTCCTTCTTGGCCGGTTCGGGTTCTTCAAGGGATTGTCTGGCCCATATGTTGGTGGAGACATATTCCTTGATTTCCAGCCATCGCCAGAACGACGACAGGCAAGAAATATCCTTGTTCGCGGTTCGGGGATTTGCCCCTGTCCCGACGAAAGCCTCCGTAACGTACCGCCCCGCCATCCTGCGGGTGATCCGTTCGACCGCCACGGGGAGCCTAGATTTCGACAACCATGCGTCGAATTTGGAGATGGCCCGCCTGTAGTCGATTTGCTGCCGGGGCTTCATGACCTTCTCGGCAAGCCACTTATCGACAACAGCCATGATGGGTGTCGCCCTGCCGGTGGCGATGTCCACGAAAGCCTCGGCCTTATCGAGACCCTCCCGCCGCTCTATCTCCTCCGCCCTGTCGGAAAGAAGATCACGAGCGACGTTGATGCCTATTTCGATCTCCCGCCCGTGTTCATCCCACTCCGTCACAATAAGCGTGGGGTTCTCTTCCTCTGCGGTAATGCCTTCCCGCCAGTCCAAGGCTTCTTCAATGAGCGGGTCCAGCGTGCGAGCCTTCGCCTGCCGCACCTTCTCCGCCTTGGCAAGCTCGTCCTTCATGTCCGCAACGATCCGGTGTTTCTGCCGGTTCGCTATGGCGAGGCTGTCGGTGTGCAGCGGACGCTTCAGGTGCGCCTTGCCGACAACCTCACGGAGACGGGCAGGGACTTTGATGACGACAAGCCATTGATTGCCGTGTTTCTTGAGGTATTTAGTATCGCGAGGGGCCATCGCTGATTTGCCTTCTATGGAAGATGGTATCCCAGAGGTAGCCCAATCAGGTAGCCCACGTCAACCCACGATTCCTTTGATATTCAAGCATTTCATTGGCTTAGGAGAGGTCAGCATGAGTCTCCTCCCGCCCCAGCCATTCCAATTTAATCAAGAAAAATCAGATAGTTATTACGATAGGCCAAGGAGCCCTCCGTAACACTTTTTGCGGATCATGACGGCATAAGGGCCATGGGGGTCCGCTGGCGGATCAATGCCCTATTGCGCCCAGATGTCGGTCCAGAGCAGGTAATCCCGGGTCGAGCGATCGAGCGGATAGACCATCATACCATCACGGCCGAACCACTTGTGATGGATTTCCATATAGCGGCCGCGGTAATCGGCAAGGCCGCGGGTCAGCTCGATGATCGCGTGATTGACGAGATCGCGCCACGGACTGTCGTTCTGGGGCAGGACGCAGGCCATGGCCTCGTTGCCCAGAGGGGCCGCGCGCGGCAGCAGGACGACGGAGCGGTTCGGTTCCAGCTTGCGCGACAGGCCGAGCAGGATGACGCCGACATTGGCGATGCCCTGCACCTCCCCCCGCTTCAGGGCGTGGAAAGCATCGTCCATGGTCGGATAGGAGCGCGTCGCGATGCCGGGAACGGCGTCGTTGAGGATGGTCGCCGTCGTCGTCCCCTCCGCGACGCCTACCACCAGATCCTTGAGGTTTGACGTGGTGCCCAGCGTGTCGCGGAAGGCGAGGATGCGCGTGCCGTCACGGAAGAAGGGCACGGAGAAGTCGATGGTCTCTTCCCGCGACCAGGTGGGCGTGGTGATCTCGCATACGATATCGAGCTCGCCGTCAGCCACCTTGGGCAGCCGGTTGGCGGGAGTGACCGCGGAAAGCTCCAGCCTGACCGGGCGGCCCAGCCGGGTCTCGACCGTGCGGTGAATTTCCTGGATGAGGTCGACGGAGAAGCCGACGAACTGCCCCTTCTCGTCGACGAAGGCGAACGGCACGGCATCGGTTCTCGTGCCGGCGCGCAACACTCCGGTTTCGGCGATCCGCTCCAGCGTGCCCGCCTGAGCGGCCGTGCCGGCAAGCGCCAGAGCGAGCCCGGCCAGCAAATTCGTCCACCATCTGTTTCCGATCACGGCAATTCCACCCATCGTCGCCCGCACAGGCAAACTACTATCACCTCCGGGCCAAATTGTTTATAGAGAGTTATCGTACCGGGTAATTCCGCCCGGCGCCTGAACCGATGATCCGCGCGCCCTCCCCGTGTCAAAATTCCGCTTCCTGTCTTGTCCCGAGACGGCCTTCCTGCTGATCCGCTGGATGGCGGTGCTGCTGGGCCTCCTCGTTCCGGCGCAGGCGCGGGCCGACCGGCTGGACGACATCCGCCAGCGCGGGGAACTGATTGCGGGTGTGAAGGTCGACTACGAGCCCTTCGGCTATCGCGACGCGGCAGGAAACATCATCGGGTTCGACGCCGATGTCGCCGCCGGCCTCGCCGGTATGCTGGGGGTCGAGCTGCGGCTGGTGCCCATCACCAGTTCCAACCGCCTGCAGAAGCTCGCCGCCGGCGAGATCGACGTCGTCGTCGCCACGCTCGGCGACACCGTCGACCGCCGCCGGCTGGTCCGCATGATCGAGCCGGGCTACTACGGCGGCGGCGCCACCGTGATGGTGCCGGACAACGGTCCCATCCGCGACTGGGCCGACGTCAGGGGCGCGACGCTCTGCGCCGTCCAGGGCGCGCTGTGGAACCGCGTCGTGGCCACCCGCCTGCTGGTCGACATCCGTTCCTTCGGCAACACGCGGGACGCGGAACTCGCCCTGCGCGACCGGGCCTGCGCCGGCTGGCTCTATGACGAAGCGGCGCTGCAGCACCTGATCGCCGGCGGCGCATGGCACGGCTACCGGCTGCTGCCGACCGACTTCGTCGCGCCTTGGGCGATCGCCGTGGCGAATGACGACCGGCTGGCCCGGCTGTTCGACGAGGCCGTGGCCGGCTGGCTACGCGACGGCTACCTGACGGCGCTCGAAGCGAAATGGGGCCTGCCGCCCTCCGCCTATCTGCGCGAGACCGGCGCCCGCTGGACGGTCAAGGACAGGGACGGACAATGGCATTGTCGCCGGCAGGAGGACGGACGCTGGCCGGCCGACTGCCGCGACCTCAACCTGATCGAGGCCCACGAGCTCACCGGCCTCGCCGGCCTTGCGGTGACGCTGCGCGATGAATTCGGCATCGACCTCGTTGCCTTCTACGATCCCTACAACCGCGGGCAGTTCCTGCGCGGCTTGCTGATCAGCGTGGGCCTTGCCCTCCTTGCCGTCGTGGGCAGCCTGCTGACCGGAATCGGCGGGGCCGCAATGATCCGCTCGCGCCTGCCGCTGCTCGCCCCCGCGATCCGGCTGGTGCTTGCCGTGTTGCGCATGACGCCGCCGCTGCTGCAACTCTATCTGGTCTTTTTCGGCATCGGCAGCCTGCTCGCCGCCAGAGGCTTCAGCCTCGGCGCCTTCACCGTCGCCGTCGCCGTGCTCTCCCTCTACGCCGGGGCAGCCAACGCGGTCGCCATGGCGGACGCCGCGAGCACGATCCCGGTGACGGCGGCGCAACGCCTGCACCGTATCGCCCGCCTGGCCTTCCCCGCCGTGATGGGCAATTGCATCAACATCGTCAAGGCGACGGCCATGGCGAGCGCCATCGCCGTGCCCGAACTCGTCCATGTCAGCACCGCGATCATCGCCGACTACGGCAACGGCGCGGAGATGATGAATCTCCTGCTCGCGTGCTACATCGGCATCGTGCTTCTGGTCGTCCATGGCTTCACCGTCTTCGAGCGCCGGGTGCTGCGGCGATGACGGCGCGTGACACGCTCGACATGCTGTGGACCTGGACGCCCTTCCTCGGCGGGGGCTTCCTGTGGAACATCCTGATTTCCGCCGTGACCATGGCGATCGGCACTGCGCTGGGGCTGGTGCTCGCGCGCATGCGTCTTTCGGATTCGCGTGCAGGCGCCGCCCTCACGGCGGCCGCACGCGTGCCGCCCACCTTCGTGCTGATCTACTACCTGGCCTACGTGCTGCCGCCCGAAATCGCGATCGGCGAATTGTCCGTGTCCCTTCCCGGCTGGCTCAAGGCATCGCTCGCGCTCTCGGTGGCGGTGGCCGGCTTCGTGTCGGACAACGCGCTGTCCGCCTTGCGCCATCTCCGCCGGGGCGAAGTGACCGAGGCGCTGTACTTCATCCCCGCCTGGACGACCTATTTCCTGATCGTCGTCATGGCCTCGTCCACCGCCTCGGTGATCGGCGTGCCGGAGATCGTCCAGCGCGCCAACACGGTGATCGCCGCCACCGGCGATTCCGGCGCGATCATCTGGGTCTATCTCTACACCATGCTGTGGTTCCTGGCCTTCTGCTGGCCGCTGGCGGGGCTGATGGGCCTCGCCAGGGTACGGCTCGCGCGGCGGGCGGGAGCCAAGGCGGATCTGACCGCCCTGCCGAAGCTGACTGCTCTGCAAGGAGTTGCCGATGACCGACGACACGAGACTTGAGCGCCGGTTCGACGTGCCGGCGCGCCTTGAGTCGATCGCCTTGATCCAGACCGAGATCGAGCGCGCGGCCGAAGGTGTCCTCGATGCGGGCAAGATCTTCAGGCTGGCGATGTCGGTCGAGGAACTCGTCACCAATGTCGTCACGCACGGCGGGGCCGGCGGCACCGCCATCGGCGTGACCATCGTGACCGATCCCGGCAGCCTGCAGATCGAACTGAGCGATGCCGGCATGGCCTTCGATCCCTTCAGCGAGACGCCGGCGCCGCGGCTCGACGAGCCGGTGGAAACACGGGCCGTGGGTGGTCTCGGCGTCCATCTCGTCGGCAAGATGGTCGATGGCGTCTCCTATCACCGCATCGGCGGCCGCAACCATATCCGGCTCGTCATGCTGCGCCCCGGCGCGCCTTTCGACGGCTCCTCGACATGACCCTGACACGTCACCTCGTCCTGATGGTAACGGGCTGCATCGCCCTGGCGATCCTGACGGTCAGCCTCGTGTTCGGCCGGCTTGGCCGCGATGCCATGATCATCCAGGCGGAAAACGAGGCCCGCACGGTCGCCCGCATCGTCGCCCAGAGCGCCCGGTTGACCGAGGTCTCGCTGGAGGAAACACAGAGCGTCCTTGCCAACGATCTCGGCACCATCGCCTTTGCCGCAGCGCACCTGAGCGAGAGCGCTGCGGGCGACATCGGCGACCGATTGGCGGAAATCGTCGCCCGCAGCAACCTCAGCGCAATCTGGCTGATCGACCGCGATTTCGCCGTCGTCGCCAATTCGCGCGGCAACTATGGCGCCATCATCGAGGGCGAGACGCTGCCGCCGGAGCTGTCGCGCGATGCGCTGGAAGCACTGACATCGGGCCGGAAGTTCACTGTCGACTTCGGCACCCTGACGGACGGCGCGCGCTACGTCGGCATCCGCGTGCCGGGCAACCACGCCCTGATCGCGAGCCAGCCGGCCCACGTTCTCGATGCCGTCCGCGATGCGAACAGCCTGCCCGTGCTGCTCGAAGCCCTGCTCAACCGCGACAACATCCTGGCGATCGAGGTCATCGACGATGCGAAGCGCCAGCTGGCGGCGGTCGGAGAGATGCTCTCGACCGATACCGCCGCAGCGCTCGCCGAGCGTGCCATCGCCAGCAGCGCCGCCGACTCCACCCTGACGGACGGGCGGCTGTTGGTCGCCGCCCCCATTCAGGATACGGCCGGCATCCCCATCGGCGCGACCGTGATCACCATGTCGACCAGCCGGCTCGACTCCATGCTGGACGACTATCTGCTTTACGGGGCGCTGTCCGCCGGCCTCGTCTTCGCCGTCGGCGCGGCGAGCGCGGCGCTTTACGCCGGCCGCATCGTCCGCCCCGTCTCCGCCATGACACGTGCCGCCGACGAGATCGACCGGCGTGTCTTCCGCCCCGACAGCATCGATGCGCTCGCCGCAAGTCCGGGGGAGCTCGGCACGCTCGCCCGCGTTTTCCAGCACATGGCGATCGAGGTGCAGACGCGCGAGGAGAATCTGGAGGCCCAGGTCCGCGCCCGCACCGTCGAGCTCGAACAGAAGAATGCCCTGCTCGAGGAATCGAAGCGCCGGGTCGAGGCGGAGCTCGATGCCGCCCGGTCCCTCCAGGCCGCGATCCTGCCCCAGGCGCTGCCGCGCCATCCCTCCTATGCCGGCAAGGCCACCATGGTGCCCGCGCGCGAACTGGGCGGCGACTTCTACGATTTCTTCGCCATTGATCAGCGCTATCTCGGCATCGTCATCGCCGACGTCTCGGGCAAGGGCGTGCCGGCCGCCTTCTTCATGGCGATCTCGCGCACCGTGCTGCAATCGAGCGCCCGGGAAAGCCGCTCGGCCGGGGCCTGCCTCGCACGGGCCAACGCGCTGCTGTGCGACCAGAACCCCATGGACCTGTTCGTCACCACCTTCTACGGCATTCTCGACACCGAGACCGGCGAGTTCGTCTATGCCAACGGCGGCCACAACCCGCCGCTGATGATCCGGCGCGCCAACGGCGACGTGGTCGATCTGCCGCGCACCGGCGGCATGGCGCTCGGCGTCATCCCCGACGTCGCCTATGCCGAGCGGACGGCGCGGTTCGAGCCCGGCGACACGCTGTTCCTCTACACCGACGGCATCTCGGAGGCGATGGATCCCGACGGGCGCGAGTTCAGCGAGGCCCGCCTGCGCGAGGCGCTGGGCTCCGCCCACAACGAGGCGGTCGAGATCGTCATCGAGAACGTGACCCGGGCGGTCGGCCGTTTCGTCGGCGCGGCCGAGCAGTCGGACGACATCACCTGCCTCGTACTCCGCTACATCGGCCCCCGTCCCGAGTTCGCCGTCGCCTCCTGATCAGAAGCGCGCGAGCGCCTCCTCCCTGCTGGCGACGACATCGAGGATGCCGAGGAAGCCGGAGATCTCGAACACATCCCGGATGTGGGGCTGCAGGCCGGCGAGGATGAAGTCGCCACCGGTCGCCTTCAACCGCTTCGCCACCACCAGCACGACGCGCAAGCCCGCACTCGAAATGTAGTCGAGGCGCGAAAAATCGAGCACCAGCCCGCCCGTGCCGCTGTCGGCACGCTCCAGCAACTGCGCCTCCACCACGGCGGAATTGGTGCTGTCCAGGCGTCCCTGAAGACTGGCGACAACCGGGGCTTCGTTCGCCTCGAAGGTAATGGTCATGCTGGTCGATCCTCAAAAAAACGTTGTTCCAATGCGGAAAGCTCTATACAAAAACCTTAATATCATAGTGCGTATCATCGCTGCGACATTAAAGCTTAATACCGTTATATGCAGCATATTGAGCGATTGATATGCGCCACCTGCGGGCAAATTTTCACCGTCCGCTCGGTCAGCGCATATCGGTCCGTCTCCCTGTGTCATGAAACAGCGCCTGGTCCGGGAACACCGATGCTCCGCTTACGCCTGTCTTCATCCCGGTCGCGAGAGCTGTCCCCGGCAGCCGACAAGCAGCCCCCGCCGCAACGCTGACGGGTCCGGACGGACGCCGATGCCCCGACCCGTGCGCAAGGCTCTTCTGCAACTGCCATTCTCACTCACAGAGCAACCATCGAACGACAGGGGGAACAATTGAGCACGAACCGCCCCGCGGGCTGCGCCTGCCGCGACATCGGCCATCTCACCGAGGGGATCCGTGCCTTCAAGGCCCGCCACTACGGCGCGGATCACAGCCTGATGCACACGCTGGTCGAGGACGGCCAGGCGCCCGCGACCCTGATGATTTCCTGCTCCGACAGCCGGGTCGATCCCGCCATCCTGACGGGGGCGGAGCCCGGTGAGCTGTTTGCGGTGCGCAACGTCGCCAATCTGGTGCCGCCCTATCAGCCTGGCGCCTCGCTGCACGGCACCGGCGCAGCCATCGAATACGCCGTCCGCGACCTCCTGGTCGATCACATCGTGATCATGGGTCATGCTCATTGCGGCGGCATCAAGGCGCTGATCAGCAGCGCCGGCGGCCAGCGCATGCAGCGCGACTTCATCAACGACTGGGTGGAGATCGCGCTCGACGCCTGCAGGATCCAGGTGGGCGATGCCGGCAATGCCGAGGGCCGGCGCGAGGTTTCCCTGAAACTGCTCAAGGAGAATCCGTTCCTGGTCGAGCGCGCGGCCATCGCCGGCTCGCTCGCCAATCTGCTCACTTATCCGTGGCTGAAGGAGCGGGTCGATGCCGGCACGCTGCAACTCCATGGCTGGTGGTTCGATCTGGAGACGGGTGACCTGTGGCAGACACGGCCGGGCGAAACCACTCTCTTCCCCATAGTCTGAGCGTTTTCTCCAATCCGAGTTCCTTGATGCGCCGCCCCGACTCGCTGCTTTACTGGATCGATGACGTACCGCCGGCCCGTTTCGCCTTCGGCCTCGCGCTGCAGCAGGTGGCGTTTCTCGGGGCGTTGCTGGCGGTGCCGGCACTGTTCGCCCGCGATGTCGGCATGGACCTTGGCACCTTCCTCAACCTCGCTGCCTGCGGCCTGATCTATTCGGCGGTGGCGCTGCTGCTGCAGGCGTGGGGGCGTTTCGGCATCGGCGCCGGCATCTTCCTGCCGGTGCAGGGCACCACGTCGGTGCTGCCCGTGCTCGGCGTCAGCCTCGCCAGCTCGGGGCTCGGCGGGGGCTTCGGCATGTTCGCGGTCAGCGGCCTGTCGATGATCCTCTTCAGCTTCATCATCAAGCGCCTGAAGGCGATCTTCACGGTTGAGGTCGCGGGCCTCGCCATGCTGCTGATCGGCTCCGGCATCGGCGTGCTC
Source organism: Pseudochelatococcus sp. B33 (assembly GCF_053570585.1). Lineage (NCBI taxonomy): Bacteria > Pseudomonadati > Pseudomonadota > Alphaproteobacteria > Hyphomicrobiales > Chelatococcaceae > Pseudochelatococcus > Pseudochelatococcus sp. B33. The sequence goes on from NZ_JBSEFH010000005.1 coordinate 71,185, forward strand.
GGCCTGCGGATGATCTTTTCCTCGCAGGCCGGCACCGGAGGCCCCCTGCCGGAGCGCGTCGGCCTCGCCGCGGCCACGCTTGCCGTGATGATCATCTGCAACGTCTGGGTGAAGGGGACGCTGCGCCTGTTCGCCACCATCACGGGGCTCGGCTTCGGCCTTGCGATCAGCGTCGCCGCCGGCCTGCTGACCCCGGCCGACATCGCCGCCTTCGACAGTGCCGCGCTGCTGCACCTGCCAACCCTGCAGCAGTTCGGCTGGCATTTCGAGCGGGAGGCGCTGGTGCCCGCCATCATCACCGGCTTTTCCCTGTCGCTGAGCTCCATGGGCGTGCAGACCGTGGTCCAGCGCTTCAACGATGCGGATTTCAACCGGCCGGACCTCGATTCCATCGGCAAGGGCGTGCGCGCGGAGGGCCTCGCCCAGATCTTCGCCTCGCTGATCAACGCCATGCCGATGTCCGCCAGCGGCGGCGGAGCGAGCCTTGCACTCGCCTCGGGATGCACCAGCCGCCATCTCGCGGCGTGGACGGCGGGGCTGCTGATCTTCTTCGCCCTGTGTCCCAAGGTCATCGTCACCTGGATGATCCTGCCGCCCGAGGTACTTGGCGCGCTGTTCCTGTTTCTCTCCTCTTCCGCCACGGTCGGCGGCATCCAGATGATCGGCTCGCGCATGCTGGACAATCGCCGGACGCTGGCGATCGGCATCGCCATGCTGATCGGGCTCACCTATGGCGATATCCACGACCAGCTCAACCACCTGCTGCCGAGCGCCCACTACTTCGCCTTCTCGCAATTCGCCCTCGCGCTGACCGTGGCCGTCCTGCTGCAGGCCCTGTTCCGCATCGGCATCGGCCGCAAGACGCGCAAGGTCTTCGCCGTGGCCCAGACGCATTTCGAGGAAATGCTCGCCTTCATCGAGGACCAGGGCCGGATCTGGGGCGCCCGCCACGCGGCGGTGAAGAAGGCCGAACTCGCCTGCTGGCAGGCCTTTGAACTGCTGCGCGACAACGATCTGCTGGCGCAGGACTGCGACGCCATCGAACTCGAAACCAGGCTCGACGAGTATAACCTCACCATTTTCATCCGCTACCGGGGAACGCTGCCCGTACTGGCGATCCATCCGCCGAGCCATGAGGAAATGGTGGAGGACGACGAGGCGCCCCAGCGTCTTGCCGGCTACCTCATCAACCGCCTCGCCGACAACGCCCGCACCCGGAAGGTCGGGCAGCAGGCGGAACTGCGCCTGACCTTCAAGGATTGAGCGACCCGCAACAATGGCGTACCGATCCATCATCCATGCCCGCACCCGTTCATCCCGTTCCTTCCATTGAAAGCACAGTACCTTGACCGCCGCATCCGACCCCTCCACCCTGGACCATGACGCGCAATTGCCGGACATGGGCCGAAGCTACGATACCTATTTCGCTTCCGGCCTCTATCTCTCGCGCTATCCGCGGCCGAACCGGCGTACCTTGCGTCTGCTTTCCGGGCTTCTGCCGCGAGGCGGGCGTCTGCTGGATTACGGCGCGGGCGAAGGCCGCTATTGCCTGAGCCTCGCGCAATCGCATGCGGCCGAGGCGGTGGCCGTCGACATCAGCGCGGTCGCCCGCGACCATCTGTCGGCCCGTGTTCGTGAACTCGGCCTCGCGGAGCGGGTGCAGGTCTGCGATACGGGCGACGATACCTATCACGCCGAGGTGAGCCGGCGGGGCGACTTCGACGTGGCGCTGCTCGGCTTCGGCGTGCTCGGCCATGTCCCCGGCCACGAGCAGCGCCTCGCGCTGCTGACGGAACTGCGCAAGGCGCTCGCCCCGCAGGGGCGTCTGGTGCTCGGCCTGCCGAACGCCTTGCGGCGTCTGCGGGCCGCGCAGGCGGAAAGCGCCTCGCGTGTGGCAAGCGGCGAGCTTGAACCCGGCGACATCTACTACGAGCGCCCGTCCAGCGAGGGGATCATACCGCTGTTCTATCACCTGTTCCGGCAACCCGAGATCCGCCGTGATCTCGCCGAGGCCGGCTACGTGATCGAGCGCCTGACGAGCGAGAGCATGCTGCCCGAGAGCGCGATTACCCATTCCCCGGCGTTGGGGGTGCTCGACGATCTGGCATCCAGTCTCCTGCCGGTCGACTGGAGTTACGGCTATCTGGCCGTCGCCCGCGCCATTCCCTGAGAAGCGGGCCGGACGGCACGGTTGCGCGCGCAACTCCCTGACCTCGATATCGCCGGGAGCGCCTTGCGCCGCGTTCCGAGAAGGCGGCGGATCCCATGGTGGCGCGCAGTTCGTCCAGCACGCCCCGCGGTTCCCCCTCCTGGTGGAGCAGGTCGCCAACCGAGCGGAAATTGGAAGAGGCCCTCACCGGTGGACACCCACCTGTCGTCAGCGGCGATGGCAGCGAGGTTGAGATGGCATGGCGACGGGATCGAACCCCCTGCCATAGGAGACAGAGCCCCGATCCGACGATGACGATGGAGCCGACAACCATGGAAGCGTGAGGTATCTCCCGGACAACAGGAAGCTGGGCACGATCGCCCACAACAAGGACGTGTAGCGGAAAGGTGAAGCGGCGTGCGGCCCGGCGCGGAGACCGCGTGCGGTCAGCCGGTGTCGTCGGCGTAGACGCGGATGTAGCGCCCGCTCACCTCGATGCCGACGAAGCGCTGGTCGAAGACGATGCAGAGCCTTTGCGCCAGCGCCACCACCGCGTCGGTGCTGTCGCTGCGGATGCGCGCGAGCAGGATCTGCCGCCGGCGCCCGTCGAAGATCGAGTCGGCGTGCTGCACGGTGGCGGAGGGAAAGCTGCGGGAGATGGTCTCGCAGAGCAGGTCCATGTCCGCGTCGGTGATCGCCCGCCCTCCGGTGTTGGGCAGATAGACGAGATGCACCGCCTGGCCGATGACGCTGTCGAGATGCCGGGCGATGACCTCGGCGCCGTCGACCTCTAGGCCCGCGTCGGCGCGGATCGCCCGCTCGGCGTCGGCGGCGGTCTCGTCGAAGAGCCTCTCGATCACGGCGTTGGCGCCGCGGCCGGCGGCAATGAGCTGCCGGCACCCCTCGAGATAGCCGAGACGGCGGTCCATCGCCCAGCCGGCCGGCGGCGAGACGGCGATCGCGCGCAGGTTCGAGATCACGTCGGCGGTCTTGACGATGCGGGCTTCCGGCGACTTGTGCGCCATGGCGGCGATGCGCTGCCGGCGGCGCTCATCCTTGGGCAGGGTCATGTCGTCGGAATTCTCGGTGACGATCCGGGCCACCCGCGCCCCGAAGGCGGCGGCGAGATCCTCGGCCGAGATCGGCGTGTCCTCGACGACATCATGCAGCAGCGCGGCGGTCAGGAGCTCCGCGTCCTCGCCGCCGGTGGCGCGGGCGACGAGGTCGAGCACCTCGATCAGGTGATTGATGTAGGGCTCCTGCGCCGCGCCCTTGCGCCGCTGGTTGGCGTGCGCCTCGGCGGCGTAGACGAGGGCGCGGGTCAGCCCGAGAACGTTCGTGCTCATGCCGGCACCTCCGCCCCCTGGCTCTTGCGCCTCTTGGCCCCTGATCTCTTGGCTCCTGATCTGTTGGCTCCTGATCTGGAAGAAGGCACCAGCCTCGCCCGGCGCGCCGCCTGGCCCCACGGATCGGCCACTCCCCCGGCGACGAGCGCCTTCCGCCTATTCACCAAGCCCATGCCGAACCTCCGCCCATGCGCCGCGGAGTATATGTTGTACTGCGGCTTTATACATGTGAATTTTGTGCGACGATGGAAGATGCCGCGCGCGTCGAAGCAAAGAAATTGAAATCGGCAAAACACATTTAAATAGAAGGGTCCCCCCCACTCATCCCGTTTCCTGAAGCCGCTGGCGACTTCATCGCGCTAGTGTACGGTCCCGATGCCCGGTGAAGCCCGCTCCAAAGGAACACCGAAACCGTCCACATGAATCGAACCCGTCTACGCCCACACCGTGACGCCGTAGGCTGCGGCGTTCGCGTGAGCCTCGAAATCGATGCCGGCCAACCGTGTCACCAATGCTCCGTCCTCCGATGCCGCGCTGTCAGCATAAGCATCGATCAGCGCCTTGCCGTCGTGCACGTCAGGTGCGCGGAGCACTGCATGCGCGTCGGCGTCGTTCAGCCCGTGCTCGATCGCATAATACGCCGCGATCTGCGCCTTGTCGGCAACGGCCTGCGCGTCACTGCCGTCGACGTGCGAGCGCGCGGCGAGCGTGAAGGCAAGCGCGAACAGTTCGGGCGACAAGCGGCCGCTCTCGATCTCGTTCACCCAGAACTCCCGGCCTTCGGCATCCGCCTCCCGGTTGAGTATCTTTGCGTAAGCTTCGTCGACCTGGCGCGCTGCCGACCAGTCATCTCCGCGCACCTGCACCGCTTCCGCAGAATGGTAGAATTGGCGGGCAATTTCCGCGACCGATGCTGAATCAGCCAGTTCCGACGCCCAGTACGACAGGCCGATGCTGTCCGGGGCCCGGCCCAGATAGGCGACGTACAAATCCACCAGCGGCACGAAATCCTCCGGTGCTAGGCTGATTGCCTTCAGCAACCACGTCAGGTCGACGGTACGATCCCCGAATTCGAGAAGCTCCACGTTCAGGAGCCTGTCCGTCCCCTCGCCGCCTGTCCTGTCCCTCACCTCGACAGTGTCATTGTCCGGCGTCAGAAGGACTGCAAAATTGCGGGCAGCGGCGGCGTAAGCAACCGTATCGATCCCCTCGCCGCCGTCGATGAAATCGTCGCCGCCAAGTCCGACTATCCTGTCATTTCCGGCGCCGGCCTGGATGTACTCGCTGGCTGCGGTGCCAACCAGGACGTCATCGGCATTACTACCGAGGCTCTGGGCGATGTTCTCCACCCTCACGTAGTCGACATCCATATGGAAGGTTTGATTTTCCCCCGGATTCTGCGCGACCCTCAGGCTTGCATCCCCAGTGTCCTGCCATTCCGGCGGTGGCGCCCAGATGTTGAAATGCAGTTCCTGGGGATTCTGCGGCACCTTTCTCGTTTCGATACGTACTTCCTGCCCGTCGACAAGCCAGCGCACGGCACCGGGCAACCATTCGATCCGATAAGTATGGAAGTCCTGAAGTCCGCCCGGCAGCGGATACGATATCGGGCTTCCCTGGCCGAGGGGCTCGCTGGCGTAGATGTTCGTCTGGATAGAAGCGGGAGTTTTGGTGATCGCCTCGAAATCGATCTCGTCATGATTCGGATTCGGGGCGTTATAGGTGAAAAAGCCGCCGATTATTCCCGGCTGATGCTGGTCAATCCGGATCCTGGCTTCAATGGCGACAGGTCCGTTCGCGATATCAAAAGTTCTGTTCGTTATTGCTTCCGATCCGAACAATGAAGTTTTGATCTGATTTGGGTCCGAAGGATTATACGTGTCAAGCCGCAGCCGCAGGGATCCATCCTGCTGTTCCGGCAAGAATTGCCTTTGCTGCGTCCTGCCCAGAAACGACGGATTATTATGTTCGCTCCACACCGGATAATGCCATACGGCGCTGTCGATAGGGCCGCTTCCATTGAATTCATCGCTGAATATGATGCCGCTACCTGAAAGTTCCCCCGCCATTGCACACTCCCTAAAGCAGTTTGCGTTTAATTTGAGCATCAAATTAAACGCAAGTTGCGGAAAATGAAAGAAATGAGAACGGGTTGCGTAACGGCCCCTGACTCAACAATTATGCAGCCCGCTCCAGATTGAAAGTGACAACCCGTATCCGATCATCAGGCTCGCACACTATATCGGACACAAGGATGGATTTTGATCGTTTTTGATATTTGGATCGGAGCAGGCGGCAAGAGATGAGCCCGTTGAAAGCGCCGCGCTATCCCTGACGATGCCATCGCATGAACGTGCCATTGATATGAATCAATTTTTCGTTGTCATTCATGCACTGATCGACGCAGCGCGACGATTCGGGAGAACGGTATCATCAACTTGAATTCATATTTGATAGTATTTGATATTCAGATCAGAATATTGATATCGCTGATCCATACACCACTCATCGGCCTGGAAGCTGTCAATGACCATGGGCAGGACTTTGATGAGGTCAAACTGTCCGAATGCGAGGAGCGACGATATAGGGGCGCCACTCCCGCGTCTGTCCGGTCTGCACCGCCATGCAGCGGTTCTTTATCGCCCGCGCTGCGGCAAAAGTCATAAGACAAGCATCAAACCTGGAAGTGTGCGCACTTTCCCGTTTGACGCATAAGCAAAGAGATAACGCGGCAAAGCGAGTCAAACACCCGCCAGAGCAATTCCCCGGATATACAACATTAGCCTCCCACTATCGTTCGATACAGGGCACAGTTCCTGAAATGCTTGACTTGGCGCTTAATCCTTTCATAACGTTCACGTCCGGGGTTCAAACTTCAAGGGGAGCGGAGATGAAGCACGACTGCGCCGAGCGCTGTCGCATGCCGGCGGTTTGCGGTGAGATGGAAGCGAGACGCTCCGCTGTGCCGCAGCAGGTTGCCACGGTCCATTCGGCAATGACGACTGAAGTTTCCGAATGAACACCGATACGCCATTGGCGACAGAACGCTCCCTCGCCCGATCCCGGCTGATATCCCTTGTGGCGGTCATCGGCGCAGCCACGATCTTCGGACTGACCTATAGCCTCACGGCTCCGCTTGTCGCGCTCAATCTTGCCGCGAAGGGGATGAGCGAGACGATGATCGGCATCAACGCCGCGATGCACGCGGTCGGCGTGCTGCTGGTGGCCCCCTTGCTGCCGCGTCTCGCAGGCCGTTTCGGCGCAAGGCCGCTGATTGTCTTCGCGCTGTTGCTGACGATGGCGTTGTTGCTGCTGTTCCCTGCGGTGCCCGTCGTGGCCGTCTGGTTTCTGCTGCGCGTCGGCCTCGGCATCGGCGCGGAGCTTCTGTTCGTGCTGACCGAGAGCTGGGCGAGCGAACTGAGCGACGACGGCAACCGCGGGCGAATTATGGCCACCTACACCGCCCTTCTCTCGCTGGGTTTCGCAGGGGGGCCCATGATTCTGGCCGTCACGGGCGTGAACGGAATACTGCCGTTTGCCGCAGGCGCCGCAGTCGTGCTATGCGCGCTGGGGCTGATGCTGATCCCCGACCTGATCCGCCCCGCAATGCAGAAGCATGGGGCTCGAAACATCTGGCTCAGCATGGGCCTCGCGCCGATAGCGATGTCCACCACGACACTGAATGCCGCCGTGGAGACGGCCGGCCTGTCGTTCCTTCCGATCTATGCGATGCGTCTGGGCTGGGACGAGCAGTCGGGCACGCACTTCATCACGACGCTCATGCTCGGAGCCATCGTGCTGCAATTGCCCATCGGCTGGTTGTGCGACAAAATGGATCGGCGCCGTCTCATGATCGGCCTCGCCGCGCTCTCGACCGTTGGAGCAATGGCATGGCCACTGATGCTGCGAACGGAGTGGATCGCTTACCCGGCACTATTCGTGTGGGGCGGCATATTCGTGGGCATCTATACCACGATGCTGGCCGAGATCGGATCGCGCTTCCGAGGCACCGACCTTGTCGGCGTCTACGCGGCAATGGGCCTGTTCTGGGGTGGCGGCGCACTGCTGGGGCCGAGTCTTGCCGGAGTAGCGCTTGACATTACGCAGCATGGCCTGTCGCTGTTCGTCGCGATGGCGTGTGGAGCGTTCACGTTGTTTCTGCTGCTTTTCCGCAGCCGGACAGCCACCAGGACACCTGTGCCATGATCCGGATCATGCTGCTGCTTCTCGGCCAGGAAGTGATACGGCGCCGCTGGCGCATATTGATGACGATCGGACTGGTGTGGGCTGGTGTGGGCATCTTTCTGGGCATCGATGCGCTCGACGGCAAGACGCTGATCGCACCCCGCTTCTTCGGGTACTTCCTGTTGCCCGAGGCAGCCCTGAGTCTGCTCGCCGCGCTCGGAACTGCCGGCGAGGCGCGCCGGCTTCGCCTGATGAAGGGACTGGCACTATTGTTCATCGCCATCCTGCTGCTCAGCGGATATCCAAGGGCCAATTTCATCCTTGCCCTCATCCTCGGCATTGGATTTCTCGTTGACGGCGTCCTGCGGATTGCCAGCGCCTATGTGGTGCGCTTCGCGGGCTGGCGGTGGGCGACTGCGGGGGGAATTCTGGAGATCATATTCGCCATCGGCACCCTGCAGCCCTGGCCGACATGGTACGAGGGCACCGTCGGCTGCAATGTCGGGCTGATCATGGCAGTGGCGGGCATTGGCATCGTTCACCTCGCGCTGCGATTGCGGCAGCTGCCGCCCGGCGCCTCGATTACCATGCTGCTGCAGCGCAGCCCGTTGGCACAGGCGCTGCTGTATCCTTCTCCTGATCAGGACGACGGGCACCGGATATCCTCGCCCGGCTGCCTGGTCGTTCATGTCTGGACGCCGACCGGCACCCTCACCACGCCGCTGCACCGGCGGGCGATCGACCGCTACATCGCCGCCGTCGATGCCCAGGGAGTCATCTCCACCGGGCATGCGGCGCTCGAACTGGCCCCCGATCTGTACATCAGCCACTATCCGGCGGTGGAGATCGACCGATCGAGCGCGGATTTCGCGCGCGTCCTGCGCGCGACGGCCGAGAATGACGTAGCCGGTCGTTTCCTTCCCAGTTACGCCGAGGAATCCGCAGAGTGGTGCCCGTCCACGGCACAAGTCGTCTTTCGGGAATTCAATGCCGCGCGGCTGCACGCATTCTGGGACAATTACAGAAAGAACCCGACCTACAACCTCACCAGCCGGAATTGCTCCAGCGCCGTGGCCCTCGCTTTGGACGCGGCGCTGGAAGGGGTCTTCGTCAAGCGGCGCTGGCCCGTGATGTCCATCCTGGGCGCGATCACCAATCCGGAGCTATGGGCGGCGGGCCTGATCCGTGAACGGGCCGAGAGCATGGCGTGGACGCCCGGCCTGGTCCTGGATTACGCCCGCGCGATGAGTGCCGTCGTACACCCCCCCGACACAACATGGTACCGGGGCTTGTGGGGAAAGGGCGTTGCATCGTAAGCAGCCGTTGGCGCGATAGTGCGCCGAGGGTATGGAGGGCGAAGCGATCCCCTCGTCGGCCATTGCGCCCCGCCCGATTCCATACGTCCGGACCCTATCGCACAGCAGAAGCCTTGATGAAGTCGATGAACGCCCGCAGCGGCGCAGGCACGAAGCGTCGTCCGGGGTAATAAAGGAACGGCCCCGAAAAGGGCAGCCACCAGGGCTTCAGGACGGGTTCCAGCGCACCGCTGTCGAGATGCGGCCGCAGCCAGTCCTCGAACAGGTAGATGATGCCGGTGCCGGCGATCGCTGCCTCGACCGCGAGGTCCGTTGCCGCGCCGACGCTCACGAGCAGGGGCCCGGTTGGATCGACACGCACGATCTCGCCGTCGCGCTCGAATTCCCACACGATCATCGCGCCCGATGAGAATCGCCCGCACAGGCAGGCGTGGTGGAGCAGGTCGCGCGGATGTTCGGGGCGGCCGTGGTGGTCAAGATAGGCAGGCGCCGCGGCAGTGGCGAAGCGCTGGACACGCGGGCCGATCGGCACCGCGATCATGTCCTGTTCCAGCCGCTCTTCATAGCGGATGCCCGCATCGCAGCCGGACGCCAGCACGTCGACGAAGCTGTCCTCGGCGATCACGTCCAGACGGATATCGGGATAGGCGGCGAGGAAGCCGGGCACGACCGACGGCAGCACCAGCCGGGCCGCGCTGACCGGGACATTCAGCCTGAGCGTGCCCACCGGCCTGTCGCGGAAGCCGTTGACCACGTCGAGCGCAGCCTCTACCTCGCCCAACGCCGGGCCGAGCCGATCGAGCAGACGCGCGCCGGCTTCCGTGGGGACGACGCTGCGCGTCGTGCGGTTCAGCAGCCGGACGCCCAGTTGCGCCTCCAGCCGGCTCACCGCCTCGCTCAGGCCAGACGCACTGGCGCCACTCACCCGGGCACCGTCGCGAAACCCCCTGGCGCGCGCTACTGCCACGAAGGCGTTCAGATCACCCAGATCGACTTTCATTGTTCGCTCTCCCGAACAGCCTGTTCGGATTGTGCCTCATTATCGTGCGGGCGGACAATGGCTACCTCTGCGTCGTCTTGAGAGGAGATTGCTCATGTCCAGTATCGACCAGTCCGGCACGTTCACCCTCGGCGACCGCAGCGTGAAGCGGCTCGGCTACGGCGCCATGCAGCTCGCGGGGCCCGGTGTATTCGGTCCTCCCCGGGATCGTGATGCGGCTTTGGCCGTGCTGCGCGAGGCCGTCGCAGCCGGCGTGAACCATATCGACACCAGCGACTTCTACGGCCCGCACATCACCAACCAGCTGATCCGCGAGGCGCTCGCTCCCTATCCCGACGATCTCGTCATCGTCACCAAGATCGGGGCCCGGCGCGGCGCGGACGCATCGTGGAATCCTGCCTTCTCGCGTGAGGAACTCACGCAGGCGGTCCACGATAATCTGCGCAATCTGGGGCTCGATGTCCTCGACGTAGTCAATCTTCGCATCATGTTCGATGTTCACGGGCCCGCGGAAGGCTCCATCGAGGCGCCGCTCACCGTGCTGGCGGACCTTCAGCGGCAGGGCCTCGTCCGCCATATCGGCCTCAGCAACGTGACGCCGGCGCAGATCGCGGAAGCGCGCCGCATCTGCGCGATCGTCTGCGTGCAGAACCACTACAACCTGGCGCACCGGGCCGACGACGCGCTCATCGACGCGCTGGCCGGCGAGGGCATAGCCTACGTGCCGTATTTCCCTCTCGGCGGGTTCAGCCCGCTGCAATCCTCGACCCTGTCTGATGTCGCCCTGCGCCTCGGGGCGACACCGATGCAGGTCGCGCTCGCCTGGTTACACCGCCGCGCACCCAACATCCTGCTGATCCCCGGCACGTCGTCCGTCGCGCATCTGCGGGAGAATCTCGCCACGGCCGCGCTCGATCTGCCGGATGATGCCATCCGGGAGCTGGAGACCATCGGAGCAAGTGCCGATTCCGCATGAACGGGTTGTAGCGGGCCCCGTTCCCGCGATCAGCAGGCGGCATTGCGCAAGATGCTCTCCAAGGGGATCGTCAATCCTGAGGACGCCAACAGCGCTCCGCCCCTGAAACGCAATCCTCTCTGAACCGAGTGCCGAGCCGCCTGATCCGCAGCGCGTCGGCCACTCTCGAGCGCCGCAGTCCCCTCCGACGCAGCATTTTTTGTTACCCCTTCGGTACAAGTTTTATATTGGACGGATCAGCCACATCAAGGAATCCTGTCATGGATAGCAGCGCGGTCGTATCTGCGCAGAGGATGCTGGAAACTGAGAGGAGCTGTTTTGCGCACGGTCATCAACTTCGCATGCTGGGACTATGATCGGATGTTTCCGATTATCGACGGAAGCGTTACGCCGCAGGGTCTCGAGCTGAACTTCCTCAACATGCCGGTGGAAGAGACTTTCTTCCGGATGCTGCGGCATCACGAATTCGAGGCGGCCGAAATGTCGCTCTCGTCCTATGTCATGACGCTCCACAATTCCGAGCCGCCCTTTGTCGCGATCCCGGCATTCCCTTCGCGTTTCTTTCGCCACAACTCGATCTATGTGAACGCGGAAAGCCGCATTGAGAAGCCCGAAGACCTGGTCGGGAAGCGTGTCGGCTGCCCGGAATACCAGATGACCGCCCCGGTCTGGATACGGGGAATCTTGAGCGACCACTACGGCGTGCCGGTGGATTCCATGACGTATTTCACCGGTGGCGAAGAAGAGCCCAACCGCGTCGAGAAGGTGAAGCTGAACTTGCCGGACAACATCAAGGTGACGCCGATCGGCCCCGGCAAGACGCTTTCGCGCATGCTTGAGGATGGCGAGATCGACGCGCTCTTCACCGCCAGGAAGCCAAGCACCTATTCCGGGCCCAACGGTAAAGTGCGCAGGTTGTTCGAAGACTTTCCAAGCGTCGAAAAGCTCTATTTCCGGAAGACCGGAATCTTTCCGATCATGCACACTGTCGCCGTCAAGCGATCGGTCTACAAAGCGACTCCATGGATTTGCCAGTCCTTGTTGAAGGCATTTTGCGAGGCCAAGAACATCGCCATGCAGCGCCTGTCCGAAACCGCCGCGTTGAAGACGATGCTGCCTTGGACCCCGGCGCATTTCGAGGAAGCGCAGACGGTGCTGGGAACGGATTTTTGGCCTTACGGCCTGGACAAGAATCGCGAAACCATCGCAACCTTTCTCCGGTATTCGTATGAGCAGGGCCTGTCGCCGAGGCGGCTGGAGCCCGAGGAAATCTTCGCGAAGGAAACTCTCGAGTCCTACGTGATCTAAATCGACCGTCCGGCAAGGCGGCCGGAAGCCGCCTTGCCGGACGGAACCAGAAGGTGCTGCCGGAAGCAATTGCGTGCTGAACTTTCAAGATAGTCACTCTCCCTGCCGGCGGGGAGAAGGAGCCGCCAGCGCTGCGGACAATCCCCCATGCCGGGAGAGGATCCCGGCAGGAGGGGGATGAGGGACGATCCCATCCGCACCCGAACCAGTCCCTAATGCTTTGGAGCAAGCCTCGACCCACCTCCCTCTATCTGTCTGGATGGGATATTCGGCTGGGCCCGCTTTGGTGGTAGGGTATTCAGGTGCTGCGCTTCAAGCTGATGATAAACGTGGTCTGTGTGAATCAGCCACAAGCATCAGAAAGGAAGCGCAGCATGAAGTATTTTGCCGGATCGGACGTTTCTGTGAAAGCGACCTCCATATGCATTGTGGACAAAACGGGTAAGATTTGCCGCGGGATGAAGGGTGTCAGCCATCCTGACGACCTCGTGGAGGTTCTCCTCGAAGTCAAAAACACCGCCAAGGCCCCTGCCAAGGCGGGGGCGAAGGACATCCGGCGAGCGCTCCACCGGCTCTACTACCGAAACCATCCGCCAACGCGCTTGCTGCGTCGCGAGCTCACCGCTCAACATAAACCAGCAAGATGAGGACAACCCTCCCTTCCATCACGCCAAAAGGTGGTCAAACATCTCTCTCTAACGCTCGAATTCTCCAAGGCCGGGTTTGAATACCTTTTCGTCCAGGAATTGCGTCATCGCCTTTTCGCGACCTTTCTCCGGATCAGCGAACCGAAGGGCCTCTTCCTTGGCCGCCAAGTAGTCGAAGGCCTGTTCGCGTGACATGTTGCGAACGGAGCGTATGGCTTCCTTGGTGTAGCGGACGGCCAACGGGCTTTTCGCCTCCAGCTTCCTGGCGAGCTTGATCGTCTCCTCGCGCAGATCGGCCAGCGGAAAGGCGCGATTGACGAATTTCATCTCAGCCGCTTCCTTGCCGTTGAACTGGTCGCCCGTGACCGAATAGTACATCGCATCGCGATAATGCATGGCCTGCATGATCGCCCAGGCCACCAGTCCGCCCGGGATGATGCCCCAGTTCACTTCCGACAGACCAAAGACGGCGTCTTCCGCCGCAAAAGCGAAGTCGCACGCGACCACCGGCGTGAAACCGCCGCCGAAGCAGTAGCCGTGGATCATTGCGATCGTCGGCTTCGGGAATTTCGACAGGCGGTCCCACCGCCAAGCCTGCGAGGCGCGCCGCGCGCGCGCCTTGGCATTCGGATCGCTGTCCGTCGCCCGGAAATAGAGCTTCAGATCCTGACCAGCGCAGAAGTTGCCCCCGGCGCCCGTTATGATCACGACCTTGGTCTGCTTATCCGTCTCGGCCCAGTCGAGCGCCTCGCACATGTCGAGATGCAGTTGCGGGCTCATTGCGTTGCGCTTCTCGGGGCGGTTGAGGATGATGAACGTGGCGTTGCCGTCACGCTCGATCTTCACGGTCTCCAACGATATGACGTCGTTCGAAGTCTCCCTGCGTTCTGCTGTCGAATTCTCGCTCATTCCTTATCTCCTCGGGTTGTTCCTGTGCGCATGCTGCGCGTATGGGGAAGGCGAACTATGGGCACGCTCTCTCGGGCCAGAATTCGCCATAACGATGAATTTGTTCATTCCGCACCACCGTCCTGCTGCCGGGCACGCCGGTAGCCGTCCCACAAGGCCCACGCTAACAGGGCGAAGGTGAATGCGAAGATCGAGGTGCTGATCGGTCCTGCGACGAATATTTTGAAGCTGCCGCGCGAAAGCAGCATCGAGCGGCGGAAATGCTCCTCCATCAACGGCCCCAACACGTAGCCGAGCAGGAGAGGCGCAACCGGAAAATCGAGCAGCCTCATGCAATAACCCAGTACGCCGAAAACCAGCACGACCATGACATCGAACGTGCTGTTCTGGATGGCGAACACGCCGATACAGATAAGCACCAGGACGGCCGGATAGAGGATTTGATACGGAATCATGAGGACGCGCACCCAAATACCGATCAAGGGGATATTCAGTATCAGGAGCAGGAAATTGCCGATCCAGAAGCTCATGACCAGTCCCCAGAACAGGTCCGGCCTTTCGATGACCATCCTCGGTCCCGGCGTGATGCCGTGGATCATCAGCACCCCGATCATCAGCGCCATGGTGGCAGTGCCCGGAATTCCGAGCGCCAAGGTCGGAATGAACGCAGTCTGATCGGCAGCGTTGTTGGCGGCCTCAGGCGCCACGACGCCTTCGACGGCCCCTTTGCCGAAACGGGAAGGGTCTTTCGCGGCCCTCTTTTCGACCGCATAGGACATGAAAGAGGCGACGGTGGCGCCGGTCCCGGGAAGCGCGCCGAAGAAGGAGCCGATGCCCGTGCCGCGCAAGATTGGAACCCATGATCGCCGCACGTCGTCCCGTGTCGGCATCATGGATCTCAGGCTAAGTTTCTTGGCGGCTCCAGTCTTGGTGGACTTGATGCTGGCAATCACTTCCGCCACTCCGAACAGACCCATGGCGAAAGCCACGAGGCTGACCCCTTCCGCCAGTTCGATCATGCCGAAGGTGAAGCGTTGTGAGCCGGTGTATATATCCATCCCCGCCACACCGACCAGGATGCCAAGCACGACCATGGAGAGGCCCTTGACGGCTGACCCGTCTGAAACGACCGAGGCCGCGACGAGGCCAAGGATCATCAGCGAGAAATATTCAGGAGGGCCGAAGGCCAGCGCCACGCCGACGATGAGCGGTGAAAACAGCATCATGATGATGATGCCAATACTGGCTCCGACGAAGGAGGCTACGGTAGTCATCAGCAACGCAACGCCTGCGCGGCCCTGTTTGGCCATCGGATAGCCGTCCAGACAGGTGACTGCGCTGGAGGGTGTTCCCGGCAGATTGAGCAGGATCGAGGCCGTGGAGCCTCCATAAGAGCCGCCGTAGTAGATGCCGCCCAGCATGACCAGGGCGGGAATAGGGTCGAGCTGGTAGGTGATGGGAATCAGGATCGAGATCGTCGCAAGCGCGCCGATGCCCGGCATGACGCCGACCAACATGCCCAGAATGACGCCAATGGCGCAGAAAAGCAGGTTATCGAATGAAAAGGCGGTAGATACGCCGATCATGATGCTGGTGGAAAGATCGTGTGGCATGCCGTCACCACGGCCATGCGAAGATGACGATCGGCATGCGGAGGCCGACACTGAAAATCAGGTATGCGCCCACGGAAAGGGTCGCCGCTAGAATTAGGACCCCGCCGAGAGACAGCTTGCTGTCCGCACGGCTGGCTATCAGCGTGAGCGCCGTAATTGCGGGAATCATGCCAAGCGGCCGCATGAGGAGGCCAAAAGCGAGGATGGAGGCGACGACTGAGGCAAGCGAGCGAAAGTCGACTTCCCTCCCCGTGCCCGCTCGAAACCAAGCTGGAATCATGAGGATAAATCCGAAAATGACAAGTACGACGCCGAGTACGGCAGGAAACATCCCGGGCCCCATGTTCACCATCGAGCCAAGTCGAAGGGAGGTGAATGCATGAAAAACCGTGAACCCGCCGATGATGACGAGCGCCGCACCGCCTACAATGTCGCGATAGTCCCGTCTGTACATAACCGATCCGCCCTCGCTCAACTCACCAGACCTGCCCGCGACCCCGAGATCAGGAGGAGGCCTCAGCGCAGCAAATAGGGTTCGAATGGCTGCGGAATACAGCCGACGCCATCGTTCCGCAGCCGGCTCGCCGGGGCGTCACTCGGCTTCTATGCCCAGCTGTTCCAGCAGCTTTCCGATCACGGCGGCGCTTTCGACGAGCTCGGCCTCGAACTCCGCAGCAGAACCGCCGGCCGGAGCCAGGCTTTGCGCCAGCATCAGCTCGCGCGTGGCCGGATCGTTCAAAGCTTCGTTGTATGCGGCGTTAAGCGTTTCGATCACCTCGTCGGGGGTCCCCGCAGGTGCAAACAGGCCCCACCAGCCGTCCACGACGATTTCGGGGAAGCCGACTTCAGAGGCCAGCGGAATATGGCTGAAGTTCTCGAGACGTGTGGAAGTCGTCAGGGAAAGCGCGCGAAGCGCGCCGCTCTCGATCTGGCTCAGCACCACCGGCAGCCCCAAAGCCGCGAAATCCAGGCGTCCCGCAACGAGATCGAGCACCACGGGCGCGGCCCCCGGATACGGCACATGGACCATATCCGCTCCCGCCGCGCGGGCGATCAGCTCACCCGTCAAGTGGGACGGCACGCCGACCCCGCTCGATCCGAATGTCAGCCCTCCCGGCTTGGTCCGTGCCAGCTCCAGAAGCTCTTCCACCGAATGCGCGGGACTGTCCTTTGGCACGACAAGCACCGAAGTGCTGACCCCCAGCTTCACGATCGGCCGAAAATCCTTGAGCGGATCGTAGGTCAGGTCCTTGATCATATAGGGATTGGTCAAATGAGTGCCAAACGAGCCGACGAACAGGTTGTAGCCGTCGGCAGGCGTTTGCAGCACCGCCATCGCGGCCGGGACTCCCGCACCACCGGCTCGAAAATCAACCACGATTGACTGCCCCAACACCTGCTCCGCCTTCATGGAGGTCGGACGGCTTGCAACCTCCCCATTGCCTCCGGGACCTGTCGGCACGATGACATTGATGGTCTTTTGCGGGAAAGTCTGGGCGTTCGCGCCCGCGGCTCCCGCAAGAGCAAGAAGGATCACAAAGCCTGCAATATATGTTTTTCTCAGCATGATTGTTTCTTCTCCTCCCACTTACTTCTTTTATTTATGCCATTCTTGATTTTCTGGCTGCATCTCTGAAAATACGTCCGGCCTTCAGACAAGCGGGACGTGCATCATGATTCAGATTTGCATCTCGATATAACAGGAGGTTAGGCGGCGATCCAATGCCTGTCCAATGCAATCCAACTATGGAAGAAATACAACTGCTGTCTGGGCTAAACCGACCCGCGCCGTGTCAGACGGATCGGCGGCCTTCCGGCCTCTGAGAGATGAGTCAGGTCGTTTCCTAACACCAGTTAATGAAAAATTGTTCTTGTCCGCCCTCCAGGCGGGTAATAAGTTTTGAGGAGTCCAATCTCCTGGCGTCCGGGCGGTACGTCCAAGCGTTCAGGAAGCGCTCCGTTCTGCGCCGATGACAAGAAATTAATTAACAGGTCGAGCGCTTTTCTTTCCGGGCCGGCCACAGGCACGGGGGGTGAATTTCCGCGGATGGCCCGCCTCAAGTCTTTTCTCGCAGCGTCATACCGCGCAGCGCGCCGGAGACCTTGCAAGGCCCACGTGTCCCATACGGGGGCAGACCGGCCCAAGGTCCCGACGCGAGGAAGGAGAGAGTGAACATGTTCGAAGACGCTGTTCCGAAGAAGGTGATCGGCTGCCTGCTCCCACTGGAGCCGAACGACTATGTTGCTTACGAGTTCTATCGTCTCGCCCCGCCGGGCGTGATGAGCGCCTATGTCAGCGTCGGCCTCAGGACGTTCACCAAGGAAGACGTGCTGCGCGCGTTCGAGCCCATCGATCGCTTGGTCGACATGCTGACGGATCGAAACGTCGACATCCTGCTTCAATCAGGCGTGCCCCTTCCGATCCTGATGGGCGTCGAGGAACACGACAGCTTGCTCGACCGGATGCGCAAGCGAAGCGGCAAACCTGTGACGTCGAGCATCACCGCTGTGGTCAATGCGGCCGAACATCTCGGCATCAAGCGCATCGTCGCGATCAACAAATGGACGGGCGACATGAACGGGGTTCTCGCCCGGTTCTTCGCGCGCCGGGGAATAACGGTGGAAGGCGTGGGAGCGGAAGTGATGTTCCCCGAGCAATTCAAGAATTTGAGCACCGTGGACGGCATGCAACTGGCCTATGAGCTTGCGCGCAAGACCCTCAACGAGCATCCCAAGGCGGACGGCCTCTATATCGGTGGAGGAGCCTGGCTCGTTCTGCCCGTGGCGCAAATGCTCGAGAAGGAGTTCGGCATTCCTGCAATCAGCAATCAGGATTGCACGTTATGGGACACCCTCCACAAGATCGACTATTGGCGCCCCCGGCCGGGTTTGACGCGCCTGCTTGGCGGAGATTGAGCACGCCGCCCGGCCTCGCGCGATTCACGTTTTCTGTCTGAACCGGAGGAAACCTTTCCATGCGCATACTTGTCGTCAACCAATCGCCTGCCCGCGTGGGCAGGAAGGAGATTTACGATGTCGAGGAGGTGACCCGGCTTCTCAACTCGTATGCTTCGCCAGGAACAAGGGTCGAGATAGGCTTTCCAGAGGATTTCGAAGGAAGCCAGGTATTTTCAAAGCTTGGCGGCGTCAACGGCTTGAACGGTCTCCATCACATGATGGAAGTGCCGTCGATTGTGCGGAAGATATTCTGGGCCGCGCAAAATGGCTACGACGCCGTCATCTCGAGCAACACCTTCGACCCGGGCGTCGATGGCGGGCGCCTCGCGGTGGATATTCCCGTCATAGGCTTGCTGCGCTGCTCGATGCATGCGGCCACGATTCTCGCCGACAAGGTCGGCGTGCTGGTGCCGCTTAGTCCCCATGTCCCCTATACGAGGCGCCTTCTGCGCGGGTATGGGATGGAGCATTTTGCCAGCGAGATCAGGCCTCTGGGAATTTACGGGGAGGACATGGCCTCAAGGAAGGATCATATTCTCGAGGAAGCGGTGAAGGTCATCAGGGAAATGGTCGCCAACGGCGCGGAAATCATCGTGCCGCTCGGCGGTGCCCTCATCCCCTATGTCGTGAACCCTGACGACCTGGCGCGTGAAACCGGGGTTCAGGTTGTCAACACCAAGGCTATCGGCATCCGTTTTGCGGAAACCTGCGTGGCTCTCGGGATGTCGCAGAGCGCATTGACCTATCCGCGCGCAAAACTGGAATACGCCGATTTCCTGGGCAAGGAGGCATAGGCCGGATGTTTTGGCCGTTCCGCCCCGCATCGCACTGCTGGCGCTGACGGTCTATATTTCCCCCAAGGGACGGACGAGATCGCCGAGCTCGTCATACAGCCGCGAAAGGCATTTCTTGAGAAAGACCTGTAGCTCCCCTTCCGCCCGGAAAGGCTCATGGCGGGGCCGGCGCGCCAGATAGAGGGTCCGGCACACTTCGGGTCGCACGATGCGCCGGGCCACCATGAGGCCGCGATCGACGTCCTCTTTCACGCTGCCGTAGGGCGTGACACCGCTTGCGAGTCCCTTGAGAATCAGGTTCCTCATCGCCTGGTTGGACTGCGTCTCGTAGGGGACGTTCAGGGAAATGGAAAGGCGAGCCGCCGTCTTGTTTATCAGGGTACGGACGATGTCCATCTGCCCCGGCAGCACGAGGTCCCGCCGGGCCACCTCGGCGAAGGGAATGACGTCAGTCGATGAATCGATATCGGGTGAGCTGAGGAAAAGCAGGTCTTCGTCAAACAGAGCCGTAAACTCGGTCAGGGACCGGTCGCCGGCAGTGTAGACGAAAGCTGCGTCAATATTGCCTGCGTCGATCGTAGTGATGAGGTTGTAGCTCATTTCCTCGACCAGACTGAGAAAGACGTTCGGCATGATCTCCCGCGCTTCTATCAGGAGATCCGGACCCATGAGCTTCAGGATGCTGGGCGTCACCCCGAACCTTATCGTCTCGCGCGCATCCTCCACGAAGTTCATCACCTCCCGCCGCGTCTCGTTCATGGCCTGGATCAGCGAAACCGCGCGGCGATAGAGAAATTCTCCCGCCGGAGTGGTTTGAACACCGCGTGAATGGCGGACAAGAAGCGATACGGACAACTCCTCCTCCAGATTCCGAATCTGGAGGCCAAGAGCTGGCTGCGCAACATTGAGGTGGTCGGCAGCGCCTGTAAGGCTGCCGACCTCAACCACCTTGATGAAATATCGCAACTGACGGTCGTTGATAGTCCTTCTCCCTATCCCGTCACGATGAATGCCAAGCTCATGCGATTATCCCCTGATACAACAAAGATGAGCTTCCAGGAAAGCTCCGCATGCTCGACGGCGCACGGCCGGTCATGGATACCACGACGGCTTTCTCTTTTCGGACATCGCGCTGACACCCTCCCGCAGTTCCGCCTCGTCGGGGGGAGCGGTGCGCATTTCGGATGCGACCGGGCTTTGCCATGCCGCCAGTCGACGCTTCAGCACTCTTGTCGCGATCGGAGCGGCGTGCAGCAGCTGGTCCGCGATCTCGTCCACCCGCCTCTCCATCTCATGCGCGGGCGCGCTTTCCC
This sequence comes from Pseudochelatococcus sp. B33, assembly GCF_053570585.1. Classification (NCBI taxonomy): domain Bacteria; kingdom Pseudomonadati; phylum Pseudomonadota; class Alphaproteobacteria; order Hyphomicrobiales; family Chelatococcaceae; genus Pseudochelatococcus; species Pseudochelatococcus sp. B33. Next base: position 91,699 of record NZ_JBSEFH010000005.1, read on the forward strand.
GCGCGATCCCGAGCTTCACGGCATGCTCAGCTGCAATGCGTTCGGCGGTCAGCCCATACTGGCGAAAGTTGCGATGGCCGAAGATCCGTATGAAGTAGGGGAGCAGCTTGCTGGGAGCAATTCCGAGCCGGATCTCCGGGAGCGTGAAGAATGCATCCTCCGTAGCGAGCACAATGTCGCAACAGGCCGCAATCGCGATTCCCCCGCCGACGCACCCCCCTTGCACCACGCAGATGATCGGCTTTGGAAAATTGTCCATCTCCTCCAGGAGATCGACGATACCGGGAGAAACGCTGTGCTCCTTCGTGTCCGCCCCGGCGCAGAAGTGCCTACCGCGGGAACGCACCACCACCAGCCTCACCCGATCGTCGTTCGCACACGCCGACAACGCCCCGCACAGATCGACAATCAACTGCCGGTTCAGCGCATTCGCATTGTCCGGACGGTTCAGGATGACATGAACAATTCCCCGATGCGGCGCGCTTACTTCCACCGTCTCGTAGCATTTTTCTTCCATGACTGTATCTCAAAGCATCACATGAATCGTTTTCGTCTCGGTGTAGCTCAAAAGCTCCTCCAGCCCCTCCTCCCTTCCGAGCCCGCTGTTCTTCTTGCCGCCAAACGGCGTTCCCTGGTAATGGGCCGAAACGCCGTTGATCCAGACATAGCCGGACTGGATGCGGCGCGCGCATTGGAACGCCGCTTTGAGGTCGTTCGTCCATATCGCAGCGGTAAGGCCGTAATCCGTGCTGTTGGCGATCGACAGCGCCTCGTCCAGATCGTGCCAAGCCATAACAGAGAGCACCGGACCGAAGATCTCTTCCCGAGCGATGCGCATATCCGGCTTAACGTCGGCGAACACCGTCGGCTCGACCCAATAGCCGCGCTCGAAGGCCACTCCCGCCGGGCGCTTCCCGCCAGCCGCCAGCCGTGCGCCGTCGGCGAGGCCGTACTCGATATATCGCAGCACCCGCTCGTAGTGGGCCTTCGAATTTATCGGACCCATGTCGGAGTTGTAGTCCGACGGTGTGCCGAGACGGATGCCCGCAACCTTTGCGAGCACGGCGTCGAGGAACTTGTCATGGATGCTGTGGTGCAGAAGAAGTCTGCTGGTGGAGCCACAGGATTGTCCCTGCCAGGCGAAGTTCATGCCCGCGACAGCCGCATTCACGACCGCGTCGAGATCGACGTCCGGGAACACGATCATGGGATTTTTACCACCCAGCTCGAGCGTCACATTCTTGACCTTGGTCTCCGCCGCCGCGCGCAGGATGGCGAGACCGGTGGGCACGGAACCTGTGAAGGCCAGTCGCCTGACCTTCGGATGACGCACCAGCGCATCCCCCGCCGCCGCCCCCGCTCCCGAGACGATGTTGACCACGCCGGGCGGAAATATCCCGGCACAGATATCCGCAAGAATGCCGGCCGAGAGCGAGCTTTGCTCGGGTGGCTTGACGACGACCGAATTGCCCGCGATCACCGGCCCGGCGAGTGCGGCCGCCGCGAACCTGATCGGATGATTGAACGGAACGATGCGGCCGACGACGCCGTAGGGCTCGCGCAATGTCAGATGGAGATTGCGCGGCGTGGACGGTATCGTCTCCCCCTTCATTTCGGGGGCAACGCCGGCGTAGTAGTTGATCAGCGACACGGCAGCCGCCACGTCCTGGCTCATCTTCCGGATTGTGTTGCCTGTATCGGCAACCTCGGTCGCAAGAATTTCCTCACCGCGCGCAAGCAGCGCGTCGTTCAGACGGTGGAGATATTTGGCGCGCTCTTCGATCCCCAGCGCCGCCCACGCGGGAAAAGCCTCTTCGGCCGCGTCAACGGCGCGATCTATGTCGGCCTTCCCCCCCGCCGGTACGAGGCCTATCACCTCCTCGTTCGCAGGATTGAGCGACTCGAATGTCTCGCCGCCGGAAGCTCCGGTCAGCTCGCCGCCGATCAACATGCGGCTTGAAATCTGTTCAGTTGTCAAAATGCTCATCCTTCATCCGTTTGCGGTCCTCACGCGTCCAACGCGACCGATCCGGCCACGGGAAAGGTGAGTGTTACTTCGTCGCCCGGCGCCGCGCCCGTCCTGCCGCTGACCGCTTCGGAACCGGTCATGACGTGCACGGTCGCGCCCGCGGCTTCCACATGCATCATGGTCGTATTGCCCAGGAAAACACGGTTGCTCACGCGTCCGCTTATGCTGTTGCGGTCCGGGCGTTCTGATCCGTCGCCGGCGCCGAGCCTGATGCTTTCAGGACGCACGCACACGGTCACCGACTTGCCGGCGTCCGCACGCCAGGCCGGCGGCGCGCACCCGATGACGGATCCATCGTGCAGCCGCACGTTCAGACGACTTGCATCGCCGGCCACGACCTGGCCCGGAATCATGTTCGCCGAACCGATGAACGACGCGACGAAGCGGTTTCGCGGTGCATAGTAGATTTCATCCGGCGTGCCCCGCTGGATGATTTCGCCGCGATCGAACACGGCGATCGAGTCTGACATCGCAAGAGCTTCCCCCTGGTCGTGCGTGACGTAGAGCGCCGTGATTCCGGCCTCTTTCTGCAGACGTTGCAGTTCGGCGCGCATGCCCTCGCGCAGCTTGACGTCGAGATTGCTCAGCGGTTCGTCGAGCAGCAGCAGCGCCGGCCGGTGGACAATCGCCCGCGCGAGCGCAAGGCGTTGCTGCTGGCCGCCGCTGAGTTGCGTGGAGGAACGCGCTTCGAAGCTGTGCAAGCCGACGACCTCCAGCGCCTCAAGCACACGCTTCCTGATTTCGCTGTTGCTGTGGCGCCGCTTCTGATCGACGCGCAGTGGAAATGCGACGTTCTCGAACACGCTGAGGTGAGGCCAGATAGCATAGGACTGAAATACCATGCCTATGCTTCGGCGGTTTGTGGGCAGCGCGATTTGCTTCTCATCGTCGAACACCGGCTTGGCGTCGATCGTGATCGAGCCCTTGTCTGGTTGAACGAGACCGGCGATGCAGCGCAAAGTCGTTGTCTTGCCGCAACCGGACGGCCCAAGCAGAGTAAAGAATTCACCCCGATTGACATTGAAGCTTGCTTCCTTGACGCCTCCTATGCCACCGCTCTTGCTGTCCTTGTAAAGTTTGGTAAGCGATCTGACCTCAAGCACCTCTTCTCCTCCCAAGTATCGGACGTCGCCGTTCAGCGGCTTCTAGTCCGGGCGCAACACGACAAGCGCATCCAGGGCGTAGCCTCCTTCTCCAGGCATCACGACGAAGGGATTGACATCGATGCTTTCAAGGCGATCGCCGATATCACGGGCGAGCGCGCCCAAGGCCACCAGCGCATCGACGACCGCCTCGACGTCGTAGCCGGCCTCGCCCCTGAAGCCGCGCAGAAGCGTCCCGGCCCGCGTCCGCTCCACCATCGATCGTGCCTGCTCCCGGGACAGCGGGACGGGTCCAAACGCCACGTCCCTCACGAGTTCCAGAAGCACGCCGCCGGCGCCGAACATGACCACGGGACCGACCTCCGGATCGCGCTGCACCCCCAGCACCAGCTCCAGGCCGCCAGAAACCTGGGCCGCGACCAGAGTCCGGTCGAAGGGAAGCTCAGGATGATGGGCGCGCATGGTCCGCTCGAAGCGGGCATAGGCGCCTTTCACGTCGTCCGCATCCGCCAGATCCAGCGCGACGCCGCCGATATCGGATTTGTGCAGCACCTTGTCCGAGAGGACCTTCATCACGACGGGATAGCCGATGGCGTCGGCCGCAGCGACGGCTTCCGCCGCAGAACCAGCCACGACCTCGCGCGGCGAGCGGATGCCATATGCTGCCAGCAGCCGCTTCGATCTCGCCTCGTCCAGAACCAGCAAGCCGCCCTGCGAAGGCGACGTACCCTCAAGGAGCGCAGGATCGAGAGTCGCCCGGGCTGGTACGTCTTCCCCCTTGGAAGCGACCGTGGTCCGGTAGCGGTCGATTGCGCCGATAACCTTGAGGCTTTTCTCGACTTCATGAAGAAATGGAAGGTTGGGGCACTCGGCCCTGAACGCGCGTCCCTCATCCGACAGCATGTACGAGACCATCGACATAACGGCGACCGGCTTGGAGCCCCGCTCCGCGAGTTCGTCGACTTTCCGAAGGTTCTGGATCTTGTCGTCCTCCAGCACGACCGCCGGGAGTTCCTCCTGCACGAGGAGCAGGTCCACGCCGGGGTCGGCGAGCAGGGCCTCGACGCATCCGAAATAGCCCTCGCGGCTGCTCAGCGCCGTGAAGCCTGCATCGAGCGGATTGCCGAGCGAGGTGCCGATTCCCATCAGTTCTTCAAGCCGGGCGAGCGTGCTCGTGTGCAAGGGCGGGAAGACGACGCCGGCCCGCTCCGCCGCTTCCAGCATCAGCCCTTTCATGCCGCCGGAGAACGTCATCGCGCCTATGCGGAGCGAGGCGGGAACGGCGGCGCGGCTCAAATATTCCACGGCTTCGACGACCTCGTCGAGCGTATCCAGCCGGATGATGCCTGCGGGAACCGCCACGGCGTCGAAGCACTCCTGCGAGCCCGCAAGCGAGCCCGTATGGGCCAGAGCTGCGGAGCGGCTTGCCTCCGACCCGCCTATCTTGATCGCCACCACAGGTTTGCCTGCGTCCCGGGCCGCGCGGCAGGCGTCGAAAAACGCTTCGGGCCGTCGAATGGCCTCGATGAAGCAGGCTATCACGCGGGTGTCGGGATCATCGATCAGGAAACGGATGTAGTCGGCGGTGCAAAGCCCGATCTCGTTGCCGCTGGTAAGAGCGTAGCCTACGCCGACCCCGCGATTGCGCAAGGCGCGGTAGAGCGCCATGACGATTCCGCCGCTCTGACCAATGATGGCGCAGGGTCCCCGTTCGACATGCGTGATCCGCTCGTCGGGCATGGTGAGGAGCCGATAGGGGGCCGCGAGATTGCCGAGGCAATTCGGTCCCGAGATGGCGATCCCGCTGGCGTCTATGGCCGTGCGAAGCTGCGCGGCCAGCTCGCGCCCGGCCTTGTTGCCTCCTTCGCCGAAGCCGCTGGCGAAAACCGTGGCGCTGCGCGCTCCCGCCTCGCCCGCGTCCTGAACCGCCTGTATCGCCTTGTCACCTGGGATCAGCACGACAACATGATCCGGCGGCTCCGGCAGATCGCTCAGTTGCCCGTAGCACTTCTGGCCGTCCCAGACGGTCGCATTGCGCGGATTGACCGGATAGATCGGTCCCTCAAAACCCGACCGCACAAGCGACTGCCAAACCCCCCGGGACCAGCCACCGGGACGGTCGCTGGCACCGACAATGGCGATGTTCCTGGGTGACAGCAGAGCGCGCACACCTTCGGCGCCGGATTGCTTATTCATGCGAGCATCCATGGCTATCACGGTTCCACCGTGGCCGCTTCGAGTTCCGGGCGGCAGGCTGCCTTGGGGCAAGCACCCTTCCCCGTCCGGCTCGCGTCCCCCTGATCGAAAGCGAGCCGACTCCCGCATTCCCTCAGTCGGCGCCGACTGTCCTCGTTCTGATTGTCGATCTGAATGGTCTGATACTTTGCTTGCATCTCCGCTTCCTTGGTATCGGTTTGAGAGGAGAACTAGCCGGTCTCTGACGGACTGTTGCTGAGCCAGCTAGCGACGTAGAAGAAGATTGCGGCCACCGCCGACATGATCAGCGTCCACAGGAGTCCGAACGCGGCAAGTTCGGTGACCTGGCCGTTTTGCCAAAGGTCGAAGAGTTGGACGGCGACGACGCGGGAATGCGGGGAGGCCAGGAGCACCGGCATCGCCAGGTCACGGGCGACCAGGAGCATGATGAACAACCAGCCGGATACGAATGCCGGTATCACCAGCGGCACGACGACCCGGATGAAGCGGCTCGCAAGGCTTGCTCCGTTGGCCGCGGCCGCCTCCTCCATCTCGGAATCGATCTGAAGAATGCCCGCTGTCGAATAGCGCAGCCCATAGGGCAGGAACCGTATGCTGAACGCAATCAACAGGATCCACATCGTGCCGTAGATCGGAACAGGCACCGACAGGAAAACCTGCATAATCGCCACGGCGAGCACCAGGCCGGGAACGACAAGCGGCACTGCCCCCAGTTGGTCAATCAGCCAGGCTCCGCGACGATTTCGAGCGATGACCCAGCCCACCACCAGAGAGAGCGCCATCGCCGCCGTCGCCGTGCTGCCAGCCAGCAGAAGCGTGTTCCAGACGATCGTCAGGTCACCGCTGTTCGCCAGCACGTTCGAATAATTCTCCAGCGTGATCCGCTGGAGGCCGCGCAGGGACATCGCCTGATAGAAAGGCATCAGGGAAGCCCACACCAGCGAAACCAGCGGCAGACCGACCGTGAGGATGAAGCAGACGGCCAGCGCCGCCGCGGAAGCCCAACGGCCATTGCGAAGATCAGTGAGCCGTGGCCGGTATGCCTTGCCGACGATCGTCCTGTATCGCTCGGCCTGCCGCAGGATTCGCTGATAGGCGCGCAGGAGAAAGGCGACAATGAGCACCAGAAGCACCGCAAAGGCGCTTGCGCGGCCGAGATCGGGCGGCATCGACATCTTGAGCTGCAGATAGATTTCCGTAGTGAGGACGTTCACGCCGGTGGGCAACCCCATCATTGCCGGCACCTCGAACGCGCCTATGGCTTTGATGAACACCAGCAAGAGCACGGCCAGCACCGCCGGCGTCACCAGCCGAAGGCTGACGCGAAACAGGGTCGAAGCCTGGCTCGCCCCGCACGTCAGGGCAGCTTCCTCCAACGACGGATCGGCGGCGCGGAACACGGGAGACAGCATCAGGAAGACGAGCGGGGCCCAGAGCAGACCTTCCACAAGGATCATGCCCGCCATCGAATTCAGTTCCGGGAGCGCGGCACCGGGCCCGAACAGCAAGGTGAGCATTGCCGATATGGGGCCGAGCGGACCGAACGCGAACATCGCGGCGACGACATACAGCGCATACGGAATCGCCAGGGAGATAATCGCGCCGAGATAGGCCAACCACTTGAATGGCGTATTGGTACGCTCAACGAGCCAGGCCTGGAGCCCCCCGAGAAACAGCGCGACCATTGCGGAGCCGGCGGCGAACACGACGGAGTTCCACACGCTGGTCGCCAGTTTGGCGGTCAGCAAGACGCGGGCATAGTTGCTGAGGGAAAGCTCCCCCCTCCCCCCGGCGGCGTCGATACTGTAGAAGCTGCCGACAAGAAGATAGATGAGAGGGGGGACAACGAGAAGCGCGACAATTATCGCAAGAATGGGAACCAGGATTTCTCCCTCCCCGCCACCGCGAAGCCAGGAGACATGGTGCAGGCCAAAGCTCCGGCCCCTCGGCAACAGCGATTCCCCACCGCTGCCCGACATGGTGTTCTTGACGGTCATCTTTGTCTTACGATCCGTTAGGCTATCGGAACAGTTGATTAAAGATTTCGTTCCACTTGCTATAATTGTCGGCTACGATCTCGGGACTGAGGACCGTGCCGGCAAATCCAGCGTTCTCGGGCGTCAGGCCGGCCTCCAGAGGCGCGATATCGGGCCTTACGGGCAGGTAGTTCGCTGCCTGGAACACCTGCTGTCCCTCGCGCGAGACGAGGAAATCGAGCAACAGCATCGCCGCGTTGGGATGTTTCCCGCCGGTCAGCTTGCTCCCGGTCGAAATAGTCACAGCGGACGGAGAAAACGGCAGCCACGCGACGGGCGCGCCGCGCTTCTCGCTGATCGCGGCGTGGTGATTGAATATCTGCAGGGCGACAGGGTAAGTCCCGGCAATCACCTGATCGAGCAGCGCGCGGGCGCTGACGGCGACAATCCTGATTTCCTGGCCGGCCAGCCTGCGGAGATACTCCATCCCCTGCTCTTCGCCCATGTTGACGAGGACGTTGCCGATGAACCCCGGCGCGCCTGACAGGTCGTTCGGCTTCCACGCGATCCTGCCCTTCCACTTTGGGTCCAGCAGGTCTTCATAGCTTCCGGGGCGCCCGTCTTCCGGCACCAGATCGGTGTTTACCGCCGGCGTGAGGACGTATCGGTTGGTCGCTATCCAGTAATTGTCGGCATCGCGGTACTGCTCCGGCAAAGCCTCGGCGTTCGGCACGCTGAAGGGCTCGATGGCGCCGGCATTGCGCAGCACATGGATTTCGCTCGTCATCGTGCAGATGTCGGCGACGACATTGCCGGCGCGATACTCGTTGGTGACTCTCAGCACAATGTCCTGACTGTCGCCGCGGACGTAAGAGACCCTTATACCGTACACTTTCTGGAACGCCTCGACCATCGGGCGGACGAGCTGGTCGACGATCAGGTCGGTGTACCAGACCACCTCACCCTCGGCCTTGGCTTTCTCGATTAAGTCGGACGGCAACTCGGCCTGCACCGCGCCGGACGGCAGGAACAATGCCGCCGCGCCAGCGGACAAGATGAAACGCCGGGTGATTTTCGTGTTCATAGGCCTTCCTCCCTCAGCCAATGACATCGCATTTATGCGATAGGAAGATTTGACTTCCATATTGTGGAATTATATTCCTTATATTGGAAACAGTATCGTCAGGGCCTGGAAACTGTCAATATGAAAAGCAACCAAGGGACAAATCTCCTTCTTAAGGCTATCCGCGTCCTTGAACTCGTAGGCTCGGCCAACGTGCCGCCAAGGCTGACAGACGTCGTCCGCTACACGGGACTTCCGCCGGGAACCGCGCACCGGATTCTGGATACGCTCGTGAGCGAACGCCTGCTGCGACGCGACGAGGCGACGAAGGCTTTCCTCCTGGGTCCGCGGCTCCTTCAACTCGCCCGCAGCGCATGGGAGGATATGGACGTGCGCGCGGCGGCGGAGCCAGAGCTGGACAGGCTACACGCCGCCCTTGGCCAGACCGTAACGCTGGCGCTGGTGTCGGATGACGGGCTTGTCCTCATCGACAAACGTGAGGCCAAGGATGCGCTGCGAAGCTCACCGCCGATCGGCGCAAATCTGGGCTTGCATTGCACCGCGCCCGGAAAAGCCGTCCTATCCTCCTTCGACGCTGCGAGGCGGCAGGAGGCCATCCGGAAGCTGGAGCTGAACCCCGTGACGCCCAACACCATCACGGACGTGGAGACGCTCAAGGCGAACGTGGAGATCGCCGCGGTTCGTCATTTCGCCGTCGACGACGGGGAAAGCATGATCGGCGTTCGTGGGTGCGCGGCCCCGATCCTAGACCAGCGCGGCCAGCCGGTCGGCGCATTGGGCTATACTGGATCGACTCAGACGCTGGCCTTGGAGGAATGCGACGAGATCGGCCTCCAACTCGCCAAGGCCGCGGAAAATATCTCGTGGAACCTCGGCTTCAATCCGCCCGAGCGCTGGACGGAGTTTGTGGTCAGCCGGCCGTCTGACGCGGTCGAGCCGCTGGGTTCCATCAAGGCGTTCATGGGCTCGGACCCGCATTGGTCCGCGCCCCGCCAGGGCGTGTTCTGGGTCGACCGAATGCAGCCCGGGGTTTTCTTCACCAAGCTTGACGGCTCCGAGCGACGGATAATGCATTCCGTTCCCGCACGAGGCGTCCTGCTTTCGAAAACCGGCCTTATCCTTGTCCTGCCCGGCGGTCTGCATTGGCTCGACATAGAGAGCGGCGAGGTTTCGCAGAAAGGACGGCCGATCGCCCAGCCGGACGAGCGGTACGTCAAGGCGCGTTGCGATGCGCGGGGCCGCCTGTGGATCACCACGATGGACCAGACGCTGAGCCGGCGCTCCGGCAAGCTCTACAGGGTCGATCCCGACCTGTCGTCGCACTGCATGGCGGACAACATGCTCTTCCCTCTCGGCATTGCATGGAGCCCCGCAAACGACCGCATCTACTTCTCCGACGGTCCGCAGCGGAAGATTTTCACAGCTCGCTTCGATCTGGAGACAGGAACGCTCTCGGACACGAAAGTGTTCGTGACCATACCGGAAGACATGGGCAGGCCGACAGGTTTGGCCGTTGATCAGGAGGGGTTCGTCTGGAACACCCTCAGCGAGGGATGGCGCGTCATCCGCATCGCCCCGGATGGCGGCATAGACAAGGTGATTTATCTTCCGATCCCCAGCCCCGTCGACTGCGCGTTCGGCGGCCCGCACCTGAAATCGCTCATCATCACCACGGCGCGGCGAGGTATTCCTGAAACGCGCCTTCCCGAAGTGCCGATGTCGGGAGCCTTGCTGAGCTTCGACTGTTCTGTGCCGGGGATCGCGCCATGGAATTGCGCCCTGTCGGTGGATTAGGTGTGTAGTCCTGGACTGTGATGGTCATCATGACCCCTGGGCCGCCAGGAGGAGGATGCATTATGGGACGTATTCTTCACGGCAGCGCCCGCGCGACGCCCGTGTCCTGCGCGGCCCGATGACGGACTCTGCCGGAAGTCGGCCGCGGCCGGACCCTACTTCCGCTTGTTATAGACGTCGAGGCATACGGCGCCGAGGAGCACGAGGCCCTTGATCACCTGCTGGTAGTCGATACCGATGCCGAGGATCGACATGCCGTTGTTCATCACGCCCATGATGAGTGCGCCGATCACGGCGCCGCCGACGCGCCCCACACCGCCATAGGCCGAGGCGCCGCCGATGAAGCAGGCGGCGATGACGTCGAGCTCGAAACCGAGGCCGGCCTTGGGTGTCGCCGTGTTCAGCCGCGCGGCGAAGACGAGGCCGGCGAGCGCAGCCAGAACGCCCATGTTCACGAAAGTGAGGAAAGTCAGCCGTTCGGTCTTGATACCGGAGAGTTTGGCCGCCTTCTCGTTGCCACCCACGGCGTAGATCTGCCGGCCGATCGTGGTGCGCATCGTCATGAAAGCATAGAGCGCGACAAGCGCCGTCATGATCACGAGCACGTTGGGCACGCCGCGGTGCGAAGCGATCAGATAGGCGAAGTAGACGATGACACTGAAGAACACGAGGTTCTTGATCAGGAAGACGCCGTAGGGCTCCGTCTCGATGCCGTGGCTTTCTTGCCGGATGCGGCTGCGGTAGTTCTGCCAGACGATCGCTAGCGCCAGCAAGGCGCCGATCAGAAGCGACGTGGGATGGAGCGCCCCCGCCCCCGGCACCAGTTCCGGGATGAAGCCGGACGACAGCTTCTGGAATTGCGGCGGAAAGGGACCGACCGACTGTCCGGCGAGGATGGCGAGCGCCAGCCCCTTGAACACCAGCATGCCGGCCAGCGTGACGATGAACGACGGGATCTTGAAATAGGCGACCCAATACCCTTGCGCCGCTCCGATCAGACCGCCGAGGGCGAGACAGATGAGGGTAGCGGGGATGTAATGCACGCCGAGCTTGACCATCAGCACCGCCGCCACCGCGCCGATGAAGCCCGCCACCGAGCCGACCGAGAGGTCGATATGCCCGGTGACGATGACGAGCAGCATGCCCAGCGCCATGATGACGATATAGCTGTTCTGCAGCACAAGATTGGTGAGATTCAGCGGTCTCAGCAGCGTGCCGTTGGTCATCACCTCGAAGAACAGCATGATCACGAACAGTGAGAGCAGCATGCCGTATTCGCGCAGATTGTTCTTGACGAACCCGGTATGCCGGGGGCTTTCCGGCAGCACGGCTGTCTTGTCACTCATGGCTCTGTCCTCCCTTCGGCGTTGTTTCCCCCTTCCGCATGATGACTTTTGCGCATGATGGCGCGCATGATCATTTCCTGCGTTGCGCCGGCGGCCGGAAACTCGCCGACGAAGGCGCCCTCGTTCATGACGCAGATGCGGTCGCAGATGCCGAGCAGTTCCGGCATCTCGGAGGAGATCACCACGACACCCTTGCCGGCGTCCGCCAGTTCGTTGATGATGCAGTAGATTTCATATTTCGCGCCGACATCGATGCCGCGCGTCGGCTCGTCGAGGATCAGCACCTTGGGATCGGTGAACAGCCACTTGGACAGCACGACCTTCTGCTGGTTGCCGCCGGAAAGCTTGCCGGTCTCCTGATAGACGCTGTGGCAGCGGATGCGCATGCGGTTGCGGTAATCCGACGCGACGCGCAATTCCCGCATGTCGTCGAGGACGCGGGCAGCGGCAATGCCGTCGAGATTGGCAAGCGTGATGTTCTTGCGTACGTCCTCCGAGAGCAGGAGGCCCAGTTGCTTGCGATCTTCCGTGACATAGGCGAGGCCGGCGTCGATGGCGCGTCGCACCGTCGAGACGTCGACCTCCCTGCCCTCGATCTCCACCCGGCCCGAAACCTTCTGGCCCCAGGAACGCCCGAAGACACTCATGGCGAACTCGGTGCGCCCGGCGCCCATCAGGCCCGCGATGCCGACGATCTCGCCGCGCCTCACCGCGAAGTCGACGCCCTTGATCACCCGCCGTTCGGCGTGGAGGGGGTGGAACACCGACCAGCCGGATACATTAAGGATCGTCTCGCCGATCTTCGGCGTGCGTTTCGGGTAACGGTGCTCCAGATCGCGATCGACCATCTTGCGGATGATGCGATCCTCCTCCACCGCGCCGTCGCGGCAGTCGAGCGTATCAACCGTCCGCCCGTCGCGCAGCACGGTGATGCGGTCGGCGATCCGCGAGATTTCGTTGAGCTTGTGCGAAATCAGGATGGAGGAGATGCCCTGTGCGCGGAATTCGGCGAGCAGGTCGAGCAGCGCGGCGCTGTCCTTTTCTGACAGGCTCGCGGTCGGCTCGTCGAGGATGAGCAGGCGTACCCTTTTCGACAGCGCCTTGGCAATCTCCACCAATTGCTGCTTGCCGACCCCGATATTGGTCACGAGTGTGTCCGGGGATTCGTCGAGGCCGACCTTGGCCAGCAATTCGCGGGTGCGCCAGCGCACGGCATCGCGGTCGATGACGCCGAAACGGGCGGGCGGATGGGTGAGGAAGATGTTTTCCGCGATGGACATCAACGGGATGAGGGCGAGTTCCTGATGGATGATGATGATGCCGAGCGTCTCGGAATCGGTGATATCGCGAAAACGCCGCTCCTCGCCGTCGAAGATGATGGCGCCATCATATGAGCCGTGCGGATAGACCCCGCTCAGCACCTTCATGAGCGTCGACTTTCCCGCACCGTTTTCGCCGACGAGAGCATGGACCTCGCCCGGCGCAACCGTGAAGCTGACGTCGCTCAACGCCCTCACGCCGGCGAAGTGCTTGCTGATGCTCCGCATTTCCAGAAGAGCGTTCATAAGTCCCTGCCTGTTATGATTATCGGGACCTCCGCGCGGGGAGCGGTAGCCACCAGCCTCCCGCGCGGAGCCGGGGTTTCAGTTGATCTCGCCTTGCCGGTAATAGCCGCTGTCGACGAGCAGTTGCTCCCAGTTGCTCTTGTCCACCTCGACGGGCTTGAGCAGATAGGACGGCACCACCTTCACGCCGTTGTTGTAGGTCTTGGTGTCGTTCACCTCCACCTCCCTGCCGCTCAGCGCGGCGTCGACCATGTCGGCGGCGACGCGGGCGAGCTCGCGCGTGTCCTTGAAGATGGTGGAATACTGCTCGCCGGCGAGAATCGACTTCACCGACGGCACCTCGGCATCCTGGCCGGTGACGACCGGCATCTTCTCATCGCCGCTGCCGTAGCCCACCCCCTTGAGCGACGAGAGGATGCCGATGGACAGCCCGTCGTAGGGCGAGAGCACGCCGTCGAGCTTCTTGTCGCCGTAGAAGGCGCTGAGCAGGTTGTCCATGCGCGCCTGCGCGGCGGCGCCGTCCCAGCGCAGGGTCGAGACCTTGTCCATGCCCGTCTGGCCGCTCGGGATCTGCAGCGTGCCCTCGTCGATGAGCGGCTGCAGCACGGAAAGCGCGCCGTCGTAGAAGAAATAGGCGTTGTTGTCGTCGGGCGAGCCGCCGAACAGCTCGATGTTGAACGGCCCCTTGTTCTCGGGATAGCCGAGCCCCTTGAGCAGCGACTGCGCCTGCAGCACACCCACCTGGAAGTTGTCGAAGGTGGCATAGTAGTCGACATGCGGCGTGTCGCGGATGAGGCGGTCATAGGCGATGACCTTGATGCCCTCGGCGTTGGCCTGGGCGAGCACGTCCGACAGGGTCGTGCCGTCGATGGAGGCGATCACCAGCACCTTCGCGCCCTTGGTCACCATGTTCTCGATCTGCGAAAGCTGGTTGGGGATGTCGTCCTCGGCGTATTGCAGGTCGGTGTCATAACCGCGCTCCTTCAGCACGCTCACGATGTTGTTGCCGTCCGCGATCCAGCGGGAGGAGGATTTGGTCGGCATGGCGATGCCGACCGTCGGTCTGTCCTGCGGCATCGCCGGGCCGGCAAAAGCCAGCGCGCCGAGCGCGAAGGCGGAAAGGGTCATCATCAGGCGTTTCATGGATATCTCCCTGTTGTATCAGCCGGTCGCGTTTTCGCGTGCCGTTGCGTCACTCTCTCCGCGTGTCAGTCTTCGCGACGCGCGGCCTGTCTTCCGCCATGCTCGGCTGCACGGTCCCCTTCTCAGGTCGCGGGGAACCGGTAGATCGAGGCATGGCGATAGGTCTCGCCCGGGTCGAGCCGCGCGCTCGGATAATCCGGGCGGTTGGGCGTGTCCGGCCAGCACTGCGGTTCGAGACAGAATGCATCCGACTGCCGGTGGAGCCGTCCGTCGCGATCCGATGCATGCAAGGCCTGCACTGCCGCGCCCCAGGTGATGACGCAGACCTCCAAGCCTTCGCCGCCGCGCAATCGCAGCGGCTCGACGGCACGCCCGTCGGGCAGCGTGCCGAACGTCTCGCGCGTGCATGAGGATTCAGCCATCGCGCTCACCAGTCGAACGGTGCGACGATGGTGCGCCGCCCCAGCATGAAGGCGTCCGCCACGTGGATCAGCGGCGCGAGATCGACATCGGACACGCCGCCCGCAATGAGCTCGGTGAAGCGTGCGTAGATGCCCGCGTACTCGGCCTCCTTCTCGCTCACCAGCACACGCCCTTCCTCCAGAAGGCGCGCGCCGCCGCCCGACAGTGTCAGCCGGCCGGCGTCCGTGTCCACGTGGATGTCCCACGTCTGCGGTCCGGTCTGCAGGAAGTCCAGCTCGGCGCGGATCGGCAACCCCGCACCATCGGAAAAGGCGACCGTGGCGACGATCGGCGCCCCACGATTTGCCGGGAAGGCAAGCGCGGCGTCGGTAACGAAGAACGGCTGCGGAAGGATGCGCGTCAGTATGGACAAGGCATTGATGCCGGGGTCGAAGACGCCGAGCCCGCCCGGCTCGAATATCCAGTCCTGCCCCGGATGCCAGACGCGCACGTCCTCCTTCCACTCGACCGTTACCGAACGGATATCGCGCTCGGCAAGCAACTTGCGCGCCGGTTCGACCGCCGGGGCGAAACGGGAGTGCCAGGTGGCGAACAGGGTTTTTCCCTTGCGTTGCGCTGCCGCGACGAGCGGCGCGATCTCGCTCACGGTGGCTCCGGGCGGCTTCTCCAGCAGCACATGCTTCCCCGCCGCCAGGGCCAGTGCCGCCTGCGCCCGGCGCACCTGCGGCGGCGTACACAGCGCCACCGCGTCGATCCGCGGACCACGCGCCAGCAGTTCCTCAAGCGTTTCGAAATGGGCCACCCCGTCAAGGGCGGCGTTGCGGCTGGCGACGGCGATGAGGTCGATACCCTCCGTCACCGCAATGGCCGGAAGATGCTGGTCGCGGGCGATCTTGCCAAGGCCCACGATAGCGAGACGAACGGGATTTACGGCTGCGGTCATGGCTCAGCGTCCCCAGTTCAGCACGAGCGGGTCGAGACGCCGGGCGATCTCGATCAGGCCCGCGCGGGTGGCCGGATGCAGGAGCGGCTGCGGGGCGCGCACAGTGTCGTGCGCGATCATCCTGCCCTTCTGCATCGGCGCCCTGCAGGCGGCGAGGCCGCACTGGCGATGCTCGCAATTGACGAGCGGCAGCCGGCGCTGGTAGGCGGCGGCTTCTCTGTCGACGGCGAAACAGGCATCGGGAGAATTCGTCATTGCATCACCATGCAGTCAATGGTTGTCGCGCGGCACCGGCGAACCGGAGCGGCCGACGAGAAAGTCGAAGTCCGCGCCGCGGTCGGCCTGCAGCACGTGATCGACGTAAAGCTTCGTGTAGCCGCGGTCGGTGTGCAGCGCGGGCGGCGTCCAGGCGGCGCGGCGGGCGGTGAGCTCCTCGTCGCTCACATGCAGGTGCAGCGAGCGGGCCGGCACGTCGAGGGTGATGAGATCGCCGTTCTTCACCAGCGCGAGCGGACCGCCGGCCGTCGCCTCCGGCGCGACGTGGAGGACCACGGTGCCGTAGGCGGTACCAGACATGCGAGCGTCCGAAATGCGGATCATGTCGCGCACGCCCTCGCGCAGCAGCTTGGCCGGCAGCGGCATGTTGCCGACCTCGGCCATGCCCGGATAACCTTTCGGCCCGCAGTTTTTCAGCACCATGACGCAGGAGGCGTCGATATCGAGCGCCTCGTCATTCACCGCGCGGCGCATCTCCTCCACGCTCTCGAACACGACGGCGCGCCCCGTGTGCCGCATCAGTTCTGGCGAGGCAGCGGACGGCTTGATCACCGCTCCGTTCGGCGCGAGATTGCCGGTGAGGATGGCGATGCCCGCCTCCGGCTTGAACGGCATCTCGAACGGTGTGATCACCTCGGCATTCCAGCAGGGCGCGTCCCTGACGTTCTCCCACAGCGTATGCCCGTTCACCGTGAGCGCATCGCGATGCAGAAGCCCCCGCTCGCCCAAGCGGCGCAGCACGGCCGGCAGGCCGCCGGCGTAGTAGAAATCCTCCATCAGGAAGCGGCCGGACGGCATGAGATCGACGAGGCAATGCACGTCTCGGCCCAGCCGGTCGAAATCCTCCAGCGTCAGTTCCACGCCCACGCGCCCCGCGATCGCCAGCAGATGCACCACGGCGTTGGTGGAGCCGCCGATGGCGGCGAGCGTGCGGATGGCGTTCTCGAATGCCTCGCGGGTGAGGACGTCCGAAGGCTTCAGGTCCTCGCGCACCATCTCCACGATGCGCCGCCCGGCCATGCGGGCGAGCAGGTTGCGCCGTGCGTCGGCGGCGGGGATCGCGGCGTTCTCCGGCAGGCCGAGGCCGAGCGCCTCCACCATCGAGGCCATGGTCGAGGCCGTGCCCATGGTCATGCAGCTGCCGGCGGAGCGGTTCATCGCGGCTTCCGCCTCGTGAAACTCCTTGAGCGTGATCTCGCCGGCGCGCAACTGCTCGCTCATCGAGATGATGTTGGTGCCGGAACCGATGATCTCTCCGCGATAGACGCCGCGCAGCTGCGGGCCGCCCGACACGCCGATGGCGGGAAGGTTTGCGGAAGCCGCACCCATCAGCAGCGCCGGCGTGGTCTTGTCGCAGCCCATCAGCAGCACGACGCCGTCGAGCGGATGGGCGCGGATCGCTTCCTCGACATCCATGGAGGCGAGGTTGCGATAGAGCATGGCGGTCGGCCGCATGGTGACCTCGCCCAGCGACGACACCGGGAACTCCAGCGGATAGCCGCCCGCCTCCAGCACGCCGTAGCGCACATGCTCCGCGATGGTGCGGAAATGGATATTGCAGGGAGTCAGGTCCGACCAGGTGTTGCAGATGCCGATGACGGGCTTGTTCTCGAACTGATCCTGGGGCGTGCCGCTGTTCTTCAGGAAGGAACGGTAGTAGAAACCCATCTTGTCCTGCCGGCCGAACCACGCCTGGCTGCGCAAGGGCTTCCTTCCCGATTTCTCGTCACTCATGTCCGTACTTCCGTTCCGCTCAGCTTGCCGCGCCGTGGCGGCGCAGACCGTTGAAGATCACATTCGTCATCGCCGCGGCCGCCGCTTCCGGATCCCTGTCGGCGATCGTGTCGACGATGCGTTCATGGGCGGCGACGGTGATGTCGTAATCGCGCGCGCTGACCGGCGCGCTGAGCACGAAGGAGGCGCGCAGCGCCGCCTCGATCACCGCCCCGATGGAGCGCATGAACGGATTGCCCGATGCGTTGGCGACCGCGAGATGCAGGCTCAGATCGGCTTCGGCGAAACCGTCCGAGACGCCGCCGGCCTCGCTGTGCATGCGCGCGACCGCTCCGCGCATCACCGCGATGTCGTCATCGCTGCGGCGCTCGGCGGCGAGGGCCGCGGCGCGCGGCTCGACCGCGAGACGAATGTCGGCGAGATCGCGCAGGAAGCGCTTGTCGATGCCGGCGTCGAGATGCCAGGCGAGCACGTCGGAGTCGAACATGTTCCAGGCCGCGCGCTCGCGCACCACCGTGCCGACGCGGGACCTGGTGGTCAGCAGGCCCTTGGCGACCAGCGTCTTGACGCTCTCGCGCAGCACCGGCCGGGACACGCCGAACAGCTCCGTGAGCTCGGCGTCACCGGGCAGCTTGGCGCCCTCCGGGTAACGGCCGGAAATGATGTCGATGCCGATCGTGCGTGCCACTTCCTCGTGGTTGGAATGGGCGCGCCGGGCGGGAATGACGATGATCGGCGATGTCATGGCTGCATAGCTCCTGCTGGACGCAGGCGCGAACGACGCGCCACGTGGGCCAAGTGGAGAGTGACCTGCTGGCAGCCGATGAAGGCGAACAGAAGAAGGCCGGTGGCGATTTTCGCCCACCAGCTCGACAGCGAGCCGTCGAAACTGATGCAGGTCTGGATCAGCCCCTGGATCAGAACCCCCACTAACGTGCCGAAGACGAAGCCGTGGCGGCCCGAGAGCAGCGTCAGATCCAGCAGGGGTGTGTCGTCAGATGACATGAGGCCGCTCGCGGAATAGGGGATCGGTCGGGCGTGCCCGGCGGACGGACGCCGGACCGCCCGGCGCCCGACAGCCGCGGACCTCAGTAGCCCAGGTCCTTCTTGCTCTCGTAGACCGCCCGCGGATTGTCGGCTGCGGTGTAGAGCTTCGACTCCGTCTGGATCCACTTCGGCGGCACGGTGCCTTCGGTCTTGTAGGCGATGAGCGCGTCGAAGGCCGGGCCGGCCATGTTCGGCGTCAGCTCGACGGTGGCGTTGGCCTCGCCCGCGGCGACGGCCTTGAAGATGTCGGGAACGCCGGCGACCCGGCCTTCATGCACGCTGCCGGAGGTGACGGCCGTCAGACAGAGATCCTTGCCGGAAGGATCGATATCCCGGTCGAGCAGCACCACCGGAATCTCCGCTTCCTTCGCCTCGGCTTTCGAAACATTGGTCTCGGCGGCACGCCAGCCCGATTCCGAGCCGATCTGCGAGAAACCGATGATGAGGTCGGCGGCATGCGCACCGGTGGCCAGAACCGCGCCCGAAAGCGCGCCAGCCAGCGGCAGGGCCCTGAAAGACATGGGCGTTTCTCCCGATTTTCGCCGTCGCGCCGCTTTGGGGCGCTTACGGTGGAATCGTTATAGCATGCGTCTCTTGGGCTGAATAGTCATATTATTTGACTTTTTACGCTGCCCGGAATGCGGCGGGCAGCGGGGCCTCTACCACTCGGCGAGGCTGCCGTCCCGGTGCCGCCAGACCGGATTGCGCCAGCGGTGGCCCTTCGCGGCCGCCTCGCGGACGACGTCCTCGTTCACCTCGATGCCGAGGCCGGGCCCCTGCGGGATGGCGACATGGCCATCGCGGTAATGGAAGACGGCCGGGTCCACGATGTAGTCCAGCAGGTCGTTCGTGGTGTTGTAGTGGATGCCGAGCGACTGCTCCTGAATGAAGGCGTTGTAGCAGACGGCGTCGAGCTGCAGGTTCGCGGCCAGCGCGATGGGGCCCAGCGGGCAATGGAACGCGACCGCCACATCGAAGGCCTCGGCCATATTGGCGATCTTTTTCGTCTCGGTGATCCCTCCGGCGTGAGAGGGATCGGGCTGGAGAATGTCCACCGAGCCGTCGGCAAGGACAGACTTGAAGTCCCAGCGGGAATACAGCCGTTCGCCGAGCGCGATGGGCGTGGACGTCTGGTTCGCGATCTCCTTCAACGCCTCCGGATGCTCGGAGAGCACCGGCTCCTCGATGAACATCAGCCGGAAGGCGTCGAGTTCCTTGGCCAGCACCTTGGCCATGGGGCGATGTACCCGGCCATGAAAATCGACGCCGATGCCGAAATCCGGCCCCATCTCGTCGCGGATGGCCTGCACGCGTTCGAGCACGGCATCCACCTTGTCCCAGGTGTCGACGATCTGCATCTCCTCTGTGCCGTTCATCTTGACGGCGGTGAACCCCTTGTCCGCGCACTCACGCGCCATGCGCGCGGTGTCGCCGGGCCGGTCGCCGCCGATCCAGGAATAGACGCGGATACGGTCACGCACCTGCCCGCCGAGCAACGCATGAACCGGCACGCCCAGCGCTTTTCCTTTGATGTCCCACAGCGCCTGGTCGATGCCGGCGATGGCGGAGAGATGGACCGCCCCGCCCCGGTAGAAGCCGCCCCGGTACATCACCGTCCAATGGTCTTCGATCAGGCGGGGATCCTTGCCGATCAGGTAGTCGGACAGTTCCTCCACCATGGCGGCGACGGTGTGGGCGCGCCCCTCGACGACCGGCTCGCCCCAGCCCGTGACGCCCTCGTCCGTCTCGACCTTCACGAAGCACCAGCGCGGCGGCACGATGAAGGTGGTGATGGCAGTGATCTTCATGTCTCTTTGTCCTCATCTTTCGTGCGGGTGCTTTTCCGGCTTCAGCCGAGCGCCCTGTAGGCGCTGACGAAGGCTCTCGCGTGGGCGCGAACGGCCGCGGCGTCCAGTCCCGGCTTGTAGAGCGCCGAGCCCAGACCGAAGCCGGCGGCCCCCGCCCCGTGCCACGGGGCCATGGTGTCGGGCGTGATGCCGCCGACCGGCAGGAAGGGCGTGCCCTTCGGGAAGACGGAGCGCATGGCCTTCAGCACGGCGGGCGAGAGCGCCTCGGCCGGGAACAGCTTCAGCGCGTCCGCTCCGGCGGCGAGCGCTGCGAAGCCCTCCGTGGGCGTGGCGATGCCGGGGGCGGCGATCAGTCCGTGCTGTTTCGCCGCCCGGATGACGGCGGGGTCGCCATGCGGCGTCACGATGATGCGCCCGCCCGCCGCTGCGATCTCCGCCACCTTCGCCGGATCGATCACCGTGCCGGCGCCGACAAGAACGTCCTCGCCGAAGGCTGAAGCCAGCCGGCGGATGCTTTCCAGCGGCTCCGGGGAATTGAGCGGCACCTCGATGATGGCGAAGCCTTCCTCCACCAGCGCGCGGGCGACGGGGACGACTTCGCCCGGCGTGACGCCGCGCAGGATGGCGATCAGGGGCAGGCGGTCGAGAGAGGCCTGCAGGGCCAGTGGCTGGGTCATGAGATCTCCAGTGTTGCAAGCCCCGCCGCATTGGCGACATGCCGGAGGCCGGCGAGGGCGGCATCGGGGATTTCCTCGGCCCCGGCGGCGCCGAAGCGCGCAAGGGCCATGCGATAGCGGCGGCAGAGCACCGGGTCGCCGATCAGCAGGGGCGTTTCGCCCGGCGTCAGCGCGGCGGCGATCTCCTCGCCGATCAGCAGGCCGGACAGATAATCGAGCGCGGCGCCGGCCACGAGTTCGCCCGCCAGCACCCGCGCCCGGGCGGAAAAGTAGAGGCCGCTCGCCCGCCCCGCCGCGCGTGCCGCATCGACGCCCGCCAGAAAGGCGGCGTCCGCCGCCTCCGCGCCGGGAGCGGCCGCTCCGTCGCGCGAGAACCGGCCGAGAATGGAGTGCTCCTTCAGCACCGCGAACAGCTCTCCGGTCATCCAGCTGTCGAAGCCGGTGATGCGCCCTTCCTCAACCCGCACCCATTTGGAATGGGTGCCGGGCAGGACGAGCCGCGAGCGGCCGGCGAGGTCCGGCCGCAGCGCCAGTGCGCCGGCGACCTGCGTCTCCTCGCCGCGCATGACATTGGCCGGTGTGCGCTGGATCACGCCGGGAACGATGAAGAGATTGCGCTCGGGCACTGCGGCGAGAGCGCCCGCCAGTTCATCCGGCCCGGCGGGGCAAGGAAGATAGGGCGCTTCCACCCAGCCCTGCGCCGCGCCCACCATGCCGGCGGCCAGCGCGGGCAGGTGCGGCCAGCGGGCACGCCACGCCCCCGCCACCGCATCGAAGGCGGCGGCGAAGTTCCGGCCCACGATCTGCATGAGGCCGAGTGGCGCGCGGGCCGCCTCGATGGGTTGCCCCTCCCCGTCGATGAGCCAGGCCCGCAGTGAACTCGTGCCCCAGTCGAGCACGATAAGGGCAGGACTATCGCCGGCTGTCGTCATGGCCAGCGCTCTCCTCTATGATACCGATGAACTCGACCCATCGCCGGCTGAAAAGCCTGCGTGGATCAGGGCACGACCTGCGGCTCCGCCACGCCCTTCGACGCGATGTCTCGGGCGAAGGTCATGCCGGCCAGCGGTTCGGCCTCGCGCGCAGCCGCATCCATGCCCTGTTGGGCCGTGGTGACGAACAGCGTGGACAGTTTTTCCCCGCCAAAGGCCGGGCAGGATGTAAGGGCGGCGCCAAACGACTCAGCACCGAGGAACCGCCCGTCCCTGCCGTCGTAGCAGGCGACGCGCCCGGCGCCCCATTGGGCCGTCCAGAACCGGCCCTCGGCGTCAATCACCGCGCCGTCAGGCGCATGGCCGTCGGTCTGCCGTCCTTCAAGGAACACCTGTGGCTCGCCTTTCGGCCAGCCGGTCGCGGGATCGAGACCTTGCCGCCACACCGTGCCGGGCCGGGTATCGGCGAAGAACGCGATCTCCCTCGCCGGATCGAAGCAGATGGCATTGGGAATGGACAGGCCGGGAAAAAGCTCCCGCAATTCGCCCCGCCAGTAGCGCCAGATAGATCCAGCGCGCTCCTGCGCCCGCTTGCCCATCGTCCCGATCCAGAAACCGCCCCAGGGATCGGCGCGCCCGTCGTTCGATCGCAGGTGCGTAAGATCCACCGAAAACGGCGTCAGGAGTTCCCGGCCGCCGCTGGCAAGATCGAAGAGCCAGAGACCGGTTTCCGAGGCGACAAGCAGCCGATCCTTATCGACCCAGCCGGCCGCCGAGACATGCTCGCCAAAGTCCCATTCCCGCGCCGCGCCGTCCTCCTGGGTCAACAGGCGGAACCCCAGGATATCGAACCAGAAGAACTGTCCGCGAAGGGGGTGCCAGAACGCCCCCTCTCCCAGTTCGCAGCGCCGATCATCAAAGACATCCATGCACTCCTCCCCAGCTTATTGCGCGGACTTTACCAAACCGACGCCGACAGCGCGACCGGGGGCATGCTCATGCATGAGGCCGATGCTCCTCCCGTGCCGCCGCCCATACCTGACGAGCCGCGTCCGCATTGAGGGCAGCGATAGCCAGGCCGACGATGAGATCTGGCCATGCCGAAGACCACAGGAAGGCGGTCACGAGGCCGGCCGCGATAATGCCTGTATTGGCCAGCGCGTCATTTCGCGCCGACAGGAAAGCCGCCTTGGCGAGGCTTCCCACATGATGCCGGTAGGCTGCCAGCATGACCGCGCACGCGAGGTTGATCGCCAGAGCGCCGAGGCCAGCCAAGGAAAGCGCAAAGGCATAGGGCGGCACGGGATCGAGGAACTTGTCAAACGCGGTCCACAAGGTCGCCAGCGCCGGGACCAGCAGAATGGCGGCCAGCGCCATGCCAACGCGGGCACGGTTCCTGACCGACCACGCCGCCGCGAAGAAGATCAGCAGATTGACCGAGGCATCCTCAAGAAAGTCGACGCTGTCAGCAAACAGGGACACCGAGCCGATGGCAAGCGCAACAGTGAACTCGACCCCGAAATAGGCAAGATTCAGCAGCGCGACGATCAGGACGATTCGGCGAAATCCCGAATCCGGTTCGCTGTTCACAGGAGGCCCTTTCCGTCGAGCGCTCGGACCAGCCCGAGCCCACCGAAAAGCGCTCCGATGGACAGGACCACCGAAGCGGTCACATACACCGCCGCAAGCAGCGACTGCCCGCGCTCCCAAAGCAACGCCGTCTCCAATGAGAAAGCCGAGAAGGTCGTGAATCCGCCGATGACACCGGTCGTCAGGAACAGGCGGGCAGGCTGAGGCAGCCCGCTTTTGAGCGCCCAATATTCGGCAACGATCCCCATCACGAGAGACCCGACGATATTGATGAAGAGGGTCCCAACGGGAAAATGCGAGCCGAACAACCGGAGCGCGAGCAGGCCAACGCCGTGACGCGCCATGCCGCCAATCCCCGATCCGATAAATATCAGCAGAAAACCCACGCCCGCCTCTTCCTGCGCTCAAGGCGCGAAAGCAGGCGTCATCAGCAACAGCGCGGTTTTGGGGGAGACACCATTCCCTGTGGAGATCAGATAGCAGTTCTTCGGGCCACCTGCAATAAGCGACCGCTGCTCTCCCGCCCCTGCTTCCCCAGGCTCGGCGCTCATTCGTCCAGTGCCACGACGGATCGACCGGCGCGCCGGCTTGATCGTGGCGGAAATGTCTATATCTCTCTGGTGTCATCCTGTCGGGCGAGGCTTCGCCCGTGCCTGCAGATCGCCGAAGATGCCGGATACCGCCTCATGAGCCTCCCCACAGACAGCCGCGCCGCACAGCCCGAGCCCGATCCGTCGCACGAGGCCGGCAGGGGCGGCGGCATCCGCGATACCGTCAAGGTCGTGGTGCAGGCGCTGCTGATCGCCTTCGTCATCCGCACTCTGCTGTTCCAGCCATTCATGATCCCGTCCGGATCGCTGGTGCCGACGCTGCTCGTCGGCGATTATCTGTTCGTGTCCAAATTCTCATACGGCTACTCGCGATATTCGCTGCCCTGGGGGCTCATCCCCTTCGAGGGGCGGATCTGGGGCGCGGAGCCGAAGCGCGGCGACATCGCCGTGTTCGCGTCGCCCAAGGGCGACGGGTCGGACTATATCAAGCGGGTGATCGGCCTGCCCGGCGACACCGTCCAGATGGTCGACAACGTGCTCGTCATCAACGGCGAGCGGGTCGGGCGCGAGCCGGCCGGCACCTATCGCGACACCGACCAGTGGGGCAAGCCCATCGACGCGCCGCTGATCCGCGAGACCCTGCCCGGCGGCGAAAGCCACATCATCATGGAACGCGAGGGGGCCGGAAGCTACTGGGCGAACACGTTCGTCTACAAGGTCCCGGAGGGGCACTACTTCATGATGGGCGACAACCGCGACAATTCGATCGACTCGCGCGATCTCTCTTCCATGGGTTATGTCCCGATCGAGAACTTCATCGGCCGGGCGGACATCATCTTCTTCTCGCTGGACGAGAATACGCGGGCGTGGCAGATATGGAAGTGGCCGACGGCGGTGCGCTGGGAGCGCCTTTTCAAGCTCATCCGGTGACATTTCCGCCCGGCCGCACGGCGTGCGGGGACGACCCCGCTTCCGATGTCCTGCGTCGACGCTTCCCTCAATCCGGCGGGGACGGCCCCGTCACGAACTGACTGGAGGCCCTCATGGGACAGACCGGAATGGCGTGGCTCGTGCTCATCATCGCCGGAATATTCGAAACAGGCTGGGCAATCGGCCTGAAATACACCGATGGCTTCACGCGCCTGATGCCCTCGGTGCTCACCGCGGCTGCGATGATCATCAGCCTCGTGCTGCTCGGCTGGTCGCTGAAGACGCTGCCGGTGGGCACGGCCTATGCGATCTGGACCGGGATAGGCGCGCTCGGCACCGTCATCCTCGGCATCGTGCTGTTCCAGGAGCCGGCGACGGTCATGCGCCTCGTCTGCGTCGGCCTCATTCTGAGCGGCATCATCGGCCTGAAGCTCGCTACTCCCTAGAGCGCCTATCGTTCAAAATCAAAGAGTTAGATCATTTCAGCGTTTCTATGAAATGATCTAGAACGCGCTCACGGCGGCGTCGCGCCGATGAACCACAGCCAGAACGTGACGGTGACGACCGAAATGAGCGTCGTCATCGACACGGCGTTCGACGTCAGCGCCTCGCCGGTGCGCGAGCGGGCGGCCATGAGGTAGGCGTTGATGCCGGTCGGCAGCGCGGCGAAGACGACGGCGACCGCCGCGAACACCGGCGGCATGTCGAAGACATGATAGGCGAGCACCCACGTCAGCAGCGGGTGGACCAGCATCTTCAGCGCGGTGACGACGAGGGTGGGCGCGAGATAGCCGCGCAGCCCATAGCGCGCGCTCGTCATCCCCATGGCGACGAGCGCCACCGGCGCAGCCGCCATCGCCAGTTGGCCGACGATCTCCCGCACCAGGCCGGGCACCGGAACATGCAGCGCGCGCACCACGCCGCCGAGCAGCATCGAGAGGATGATCGGGTTCGTCCCGAGGGAGACCAGGATCGATCGGACGCCGTATCCCGCGCGACCCCTCTGATCGCGCGACAGCAGCACCGCGGCGACGATCATGATGACGGGCAGGTGCACGGCAATCAGCAGGAACATCGGCAGCGCACCGGCCTCGCCGAACACCATGACGACGAGCGGCACACCGAGCTGCACGGTGTTCGCCTGCGCCGCCGCGAAGCCGTGAAACACGGCCTCGGCGTTATCGACCGCGAACAGCCGGCGGGCCAGCACCATCGCCAGCGCCCACACCAGCGCGACGCCGAGAAAATAGGCCGACCAGTAACTCCACGGGTCTGCCTCCGGCACGTCGCCCTCGGACAGGAGGCGGAAGAGGAGCGCCGGTATGGCGAGGGTCGCGACGAAGTCGGAAACGCCGGTCGAGGTGCTGTCGGAGAGCACGCGAAGCCTCGCCGCCAGCCATCCCAGCCCGATAAGGCCGAAAACGGGGAGAACGAGTGTCAGGATCTGGCCCATGGGGAGGAAGACCGGTCTGGGAGGGATCGGAAGTCAGCCGTAGCGCCGGCGCGCTTCGATCGCCAGCCCCGCGCCCACCGCCCCGAAGCGGTCGCCATCGATGGCCGTCGCGTTGGCGAAAGGCGAGAGAATGGCGCTGCGCACGGCGGGTATCAGGCTCGTGCCGCCGGTGAAGAACACGAAGTCGATATCGTCGGGCGACAGCCCCGCGCTGGCGACGCACGCGCGCGCGGTCGCGCCAAGGCGCGCGCGCAGCGCGCCGGTGAACGTGTCGAAGCCCGCGCGCGTCGACTCGATCCCGAAATCGGGAGCAACCCACGAGAGCCGGGTTTCCACCCGCTCGCGGTCCGAAAGCGCGATCTTGGCCTCCTCCACCGCGATCAGCACGCTATGGCCGCGGCGGGTTTCGACGACGTGCATGAGGCGATCGACCAGCGCCGGCTCGCGCGCCCCGAAACGCACTTCCCTGAGTTCGGCCATGCGCCGCGCCTCGTAGAGCTGGTGCACGCTCGACCATGTCGACAGGTCCCAGTAGGGGGCGGAGGGCACCTCGATGTCGCCGCGCTTCATCAGGCTGCGGTAGCCGAACCCGGGCATGAAGGCGTTCATGCTCAGCTGCCGGTCGAAGTCCGTACCGCCCAGGCGCACGCCATCGTTGGCGAGGATGTCGCCGCCCCTCTCCTCCTGCTGCTGCGCTCCTCCCGTCAGGCGTACGACGGTGAAGTCCGACGTGCCGCCGCCAATATCGGCGACGATCGCCACCTTCTCGCCGGACACGTGCCGGCGCTCGAAATCGAGCGCCGCGGCGACGGGCTCGTACTGGAAGCTGACCTCGCCGAAGCCGATGGCCTTCGCCACCGTCCGCAGCGTTTCCTCGGCGTGGTCGTCGGCCTTCGCGTCGTCGTCGACGAAGTGAACCGGCCGCCCCAGGACGACCGCGTCCAGCGACACGTTCTGCGCGGCCTCGGCACGGCGCTTCAATTCCGCCAGAAAGAGGCCGATCACCTCGGAAAACCTGATCCGCCGCCGGTAAACCGCCGTGTGCTCATCGATCAGTGCGGAGCCGAGGATCGATTTCAGCGATCGCATCAGGCGCCCGTTGAAGCCCTCCGTATAGGCCGACACCGCCGCGCGCCCGATCAGCAGGGCGGTATCCGCATCCGCGCCGAAAAAGACCGCGCTGGGCACGGCGGCGTGGTTCGCCTCCAGCGCGATCAGGCACGGCCCCGAGGCACCGTAGACGCCCAGCGTGGAGTTCGACGTTCCGAAATCAAGTCCGCAGGCCAACCGGGGCGTTGCCCGGCCGGACCGGTCCGCATCGCGCTGCATGCTCATGCTCATCTTTGGCGAAACATGCTGCGTGCATCAAAATCGCGCGCATTTCAATCCCACGCACGACATCGCTGACCGGCGTTGCGCGCAACCGTATTATGGCATCGCGCCCGCTGCCGGCGTTCCCGGCCGGTCAAGCCGGCAGGAACAGCGGCCCGGTGGCCTCGTCGAGTTCCGCGTCCCGTAACGCCGCCTCCCGTAACGCCGCCTGCCGGAGATCGCGCTCGCCCCGCTCCTGCCGGGCCATCTGCAGGAGCTGCTGCTGCGCCGCGGCGGAACGGTCTTCCGAACCGGGCGGGGCGGGTGTTCTGCCCTTGTCCCGCAGCAGCGCCTTCTCCTCCTCGTCCAGCAGCGCGAAGGCTTCCGCGACCGATGCCACCTCGACGGCATAGAGATCGCCGCGGACGATGCCGATCTGCTGCCGCGCGTCCGCGCGGGCGGCGGCGAGCGTTTCCTGCTTGAGCACCGGGCTGGCGTCGATATCCATGGTGGAGAGGCCGTTGTGCTTCACGTTGAAGACGTTGGGGCCGAAATCGTGGATCTTCTGCTGGTCGGCGGCAGTGTCTTCCGCCATATGGGGGTTCGAGGCCACCCACCCCATCAGCGCAAACGATATCGACCTGTACAGGCGGTGGAGGAAGCCGCCCCCGGATTTGTCTGCCGGCGGGGCATGCATGATCGCGTCGGTCTCGCCGTCGTTGTCGAACACCATCACCGTCGCGGCGGCCTGCCGGCGCTGCAGCTCGGGCGAGCGAAGACCGGTCGGATCCGAATTCGAGCGCGCGCGCGACAGCGGCGCCGGCGTCCCGATCGGAACGTTGGAGGAAATGCCGCCATCCGAAAACACATGCCGGGCGGCGGGGCCGGTGAATTGGGGAAAGGACACGCCGGTGGCGATCAGCGGATGCGCCATCGACGCGCGGGCGGCATAGGCAACGGGCAGCGACGGCGTGGTGTGCTGGTCGAAGACCACGTTCCTGCCGGTCGTCGCATCGTGAACGGACATGCTGATGTGCCTGAACTTCTCCGGCGCGAGCGCATGCAGCAGCGCCATGTCGGCGAACGTCACCATCCTGCCGGCGCGGCTGCGGGTGAAATCGGGCATTTCGGTGAGCACCTCGAGCCGCGCGAGCGCCTGGTCCACCTCCCGCCGCACCGCCTCGCCGTCCGCACTGCCGGCCTTTCCCGCCTCGGCCCGTCCTTTCAGGACGGTCGCCGCCACATCGCGGCGCAGGGTGTCGGCGTCACGGGTCCGCAGGAACACGCCCGCTTCCTGCGCCGTGATCTCGTCGAGCTTCCTGATCATGCCGGTGGCGGTGTCGTGGCTGGCGCCGAACGGCGCCAGCAGCGCAGCGACGACGCGCGCGGTGGGCCGGAAGCTGATGTCGGGATAGACCGCGTTCAGCGTGTCGTCCGTCGCCAGCAGTTGCCGCAGTCTCCCGGTCAGGATGCCGTTCAGCTCGTCGAGGCTGCGGCCGACGCTGAGCCACGTCGCCACCAGCGCGCCGGCGGAGCTGCCGGCGATGGTGCGCAGGTTATCGAGCTGGCCGGCATCCGCGAGCGCCAGCAGCGCTCCGCCCATGCCGACCCCTTTGGCCCCGCCGCCGGTGAGCACCAGATTTTCAATCGGCGGCACGCGCCGTATCAGGTTGAAGCCGCCATCGGCCTTGCGCACGATCTGCGGCGCCACCGGCGTGTGCACCCGGTCCGCCGCCACGGTCATGAGCCGGTGCATCGTGTCCGCGACCGCCTTGTTGATGGCGGCGACATTGTCGGCGCCGTCACCGCGTTCGATCGCTCCGCCGGTGCCGAGGTATTCCGGCCCCTCCCCCAGCGCCGCGCTCGCGGACGGCAGGTCGTTCAGCCGCTTGTCGAGGTCATGCATCATGCCGGCCTCGAACAGTTCTATGTCCTTGCGATAGCGCCCCAGGGTCCCGCACGGCAGGCATGGCGTGTCGCGATCCGGCGGCGCGCCGGCGGCCGTCGGCGGCTCAGTGGGCAGATAGATATCCGAGAGGCTGAATGCGGACAGTCGGGACCGTTCAATACTGGACATACGGCAACTCCCTGTCGGACGACGGCCGGCTCAAGCCGGACCGCGCTCAGTCGAGCCTTCGCCGATCGCGCCGCGTCGGATGGGGCTCCGCGATTGTTGATGAAGCATTTCTTGTTGAAATGGTTCCGGGAAGATCTTCGATGGGCAATACAAACCGGGCAGCAGGCACGACATGTCTGCTGGAAGAACACTCTCTATGGCTGGAATCGGAGGATGTCGGCGTCAGTATCGAAGTGTGAAAGCTTCAATTCCGCCGTGGCCATCCCTGGCGCTCGGTCTCCATCCCCTTGTCAGACCAGACTCCATGCTTTTAACAAGATATCTGAATACTTTGGCCGACATGAACATGCACCCGCATCAATATTGACAAAGCAACCTATGGCGAGATCGATGACAAATCCCCAGCGCATCTCCGATGCGCCGGCCGGCGCATGAACGGCCGGTATCGTCAATACCCATCGCTCAGCAAGAAAATCAGGATCATAAACAAGCATAAAAATACGCCATTACAGCAAATCCGACATAATCTGGAAGCTCAATAGCCTTTTCTGATGGAATATTCGTGCCTTTTTCTCTCCAAAAAGATCTAAGTTACTTTGAATAAGCTATCCACGGTAACAATGATACGCTGCATGACGGATACGTCAACCAAAAATTTCGTCGTGAAACACTTTCCGGCAAGCGTCATGCCGGCACCCGTGTCAGGGTGCCTTGCGGTCGGACGGAAAACAGCATGAAAGCATCGCGGAGCCCGGTCCGGTCGGCCCACGCGCCGGCGGCAAGAGGGGACGAGGACGATGCATTGCGCCCCGGGGCCGGCGATCACCGATCCGCGTATACCTCTTCAAGGAAGGCGAGCACGCCCTGCTTGTGCACGCGATCGCCGACCGCGAGGTTGTGATCGCGGCCGGGGATGTCGAGGAAGCGGCCGTTGGGGAGAAGCCGGGCGAGTTCCTCGCCCGAGCCGGCGATCGGATCGCGCGAACCCACCGCGACGAGCACGGGGAGCGTGATCGCCTGCACCTGTGCCACGGTGAGGGAGTTGCGCGAGCCGCGAATGCAGGCGGCGAGCGCGCGCAGATCGCCGCGGTTCTGCTCGGCGAAGGCGCGGAACATGCGCTCGGCGGGGTCGGTCAGCGTATCGAGTGACGGCGCCTCCAGCGCATCGGCAATGCGCGGTGGCAGGCCGCCGCCCTCGACGAGATGGATGCCGAGCCCGCCGAGGACAGCGGCGGCGACACGGTCCGGATGCGTCGATGCGAGCTGCGCCGTGTTGCGCGCGCCCATCGAATAGCCGATCACCGCGGCTTGCGCGATGTCGAGATGATCGAGCAGCCGGCGCGCGTCCTCGGCCATCTGCGCAGTCGTATAGGCTTCGGGGTCGTAGAGCTTCTCGCTCTGCCCGTGACCGCGGTTGTCGAGCGCGATCACGCGGTAGCCGGCGCGGCCCAGGGTCGTCGTCCACGCCGTGTTGACCCAGTTGACGGCATGGGTGGACGCAAAACCATGGATCAGCAGCACCGCCCGCCCGCCCGCGAGCGTCGCGGCCGGCGGCGGGAGGTCGACATAGCTGATGCGCACGCCGGCGGAAGAGAAGGATTCCATAGCTTGCTGCCCCGGACATTCGCCCTGCCGCCCGGACCGGGCCGCACTTTCCTGCGGCTCCGGCGAGCGATGCGGTGGTGGGCGGTGAGGGACTCGAACCCCCGACATCCACGGTGTAAACGTGGCGCTCTAACCAACTGAGCTAACCGCCCCGACCCGACCGCTCCGGGCACGAACACACACGCCTCACCCGGCCGGGCAAGGCGCGGCGATATTGGCATCCGCGGCCATGGGAGGTCCAGCAGGAAACACCGGACGCTCCGGACGCGTGGCCTGCAGCCGGAAAGCCGGCCTGCCACCGCGAAGACAGCACACCCGCCAACGCGGCGCAAGCCGCGTCGCGACCGTTGCTTTACGGCAAGCCGCCCCGATTTTCAAGACGACAACGCAGGCAGCGCCGGTTCGCCGGAGCACGGCCTCGGAAAGCGGACACCCCTGCGGGAAAGTGCGATGCTCAGTCAAACGGAGTCGATGGACCGGAATGGCGTTTCGACGAAAAGTCATCCCGATCCCGAGCCAGCCGCGAGTCACCGACTCGCTGAAATTGTCCAGCTTATTGGTCCGGTGCGTCCCGAAACCGGAAAACGGCATCCGTGCCCCTTGAAGACACCATCGGGATCATGCCTTGCCGGTTGCGTGGCCAGCCACTTGGCCGACCGCTTGGCCAACGACCCGGCCGGTCGATCCCGGCCGGCACGTGCCGCCGGGTCACTTGCTGTTGACGGCATCCTTGAGGCCAGCGCCGGCCTTGAACTTCGGCGTGCGGGACGCGGCAACGGCGATGGTCTCGCCCGTGCGGGGGTTGCGAGCCGTGCCGGCGGGACGATCGGCAACCGCGAAAGTACCAAAGCCGATGAGCTTGACTTCGTCGCCCTTGCTGAGCGCCGTGGTGATCGCCTCCAGGGCGGCATCCAGCGCATCGCCTGCCTGTGCTTTAGTCAGGCCGGCCTTGTCGGCGACAGCTGAAACGAGATCACCTTTATTCATTTGGTCCTCCTAAACCCGTCATCGCGAGTCACGGTTAAAATATGATATGAGCGTAATGGCGCTTCACCGGAACATGGCAAGCGTCACCGGATGCCGTAAATTATCAACGAAGGCAATGCCTTCCCACCGCAATTCCGCAAAAAAACCCTCCGGGAAGGTCCCGGAGGGGCGTTTTCAACAACTATTCGGGCGGCGCGCCGGCCTCAGTGGGCGAAGGATACCGCGATATCGCCTTCCTCGGCCGGCAACTGCACCTCCTTGGCGGGCGCGGGCGCGGCGTTCTCGGCCGCTTCCAGCACCTCCGGCTGGCGCACCAGCGCGTGCGCGAGCACCTGATCCATCCGGGAGACGGGAACGATTTCGAGGCCGTTCTTCACGCTGTCCGGAATTTCGACGAGATCCTTGGCGTTCTCCTCGGGGATGAGCACCTTCTTGATCCCGCCGCGCAGGGCCGCGAGCAGCTTCTCCTTCAGGCCACCGATGGGCAGCACCCGGCCGCGCAACGTCACCTCGCCGGTCATGGCGATATCGCGGCGCACCGGAATGCCCGTGACCGTGGAGACGATGGCGGTCGCCATGCCGATGCCGGCGGACGGGCCGTCCTTCGGCGTCGCTCCCTCCGGCACGTGGACGTGGATGTCGTGCGTGTCGAAGAAGGCCGGATCGATGCCGAAATCGCGCGCCCGCGAGCGGACGTAGGACGCCGCCGCCGAGATCGATTCCTTCATCACGTCCCGCAGGTTGCCGGTGACCGTCATCTTGCCCTTGCCGGGCATGGTGATGCCTTCGATCGTCAGCAGCTCGCCGCCGACCTCCGTCCACGCCAGTCCCGTGACGGCGCCGACCTGGTCCTCGGTGTCGATCTCGCCGAAGCGGAACTTGGGCGGTCCGAGGTAGTCGGCGAGGTTCGCCTCCGTCACGTGCGCGGCGTCCGTCTTCTTGAGCACGATCTCCTTCACCGCCTTGCGGATCAGGTTCGAGATCTCGCGCTCCAGGTTACGCACGCCCGCTTCCCGCGTGTAGCGGCGGATGAGCAGCAGCAGCCCCGCGTCGTCGATCTCCCACTCGCCCTCCTTGAGGCCGTGCTTGCGCGTGGCTTCGGGGATGAGGTGCTGGCGGGCGATCTCGAGCTTCTCCTCCTCGGTGTAGCCGGCGATGCGGATCACCTCCATGCGGTCGAGCAGCGGGCCCGGGATGTTGAGCGTGTTGGCGGTCGTCACGAACATCACGTTCGACAGGTCGTAGTCGACCTCGAGGTAATGGTCGTTGAACGCGCTGTTCTGCTCCGGGTCCAGCACCTCGAGCAGGGCCGCCGACGGATCGCCGCGGAAGTCCATGCCCATCTTGTCGATCTCGTCGAGCAGGATCAGGGGGTTGGACGTCTTGGCCTTGCGCATCGACTGGATGATCTTGCCGGGCATCGAGCCGATATAGGTGCGCCGGTGGCCGCGGATCTCCGCCTCGTCGCGCACGCCGCCGAGCGAGAGGCGCACGAACTCACGGCCCGTCGCCCTGGCGAGCGACTTGCCGAGCGAGGTCTTGCCGACGCCCGGAGGCCCGACGAGGCACAGGATCGGACCCGTCAGCTTGTTGGCGCGCTGCTGCACCGCGAGGTACTCCAGGATGCGCTCCTTGACCTTGTCGAGGCCGAAGTGATCGGCATCCAGCACCTTCTGCGCGAGATCGAGGTCCTTCTTGATCTTGGAGCGCTTCGACCATGGAATGCCGAGGATCCAGTCGAGATAGTTGCGCACCACCGTGGCCTCGGCCGACATGGGCGACATCTGGCGCAGCTTCTTCAGTTCGCCGAGCGCCTTGTCGCGGGCCTCCTTGGTGAGGCGCGTCTTCTCGATGCGCTCCTCGATCTCGGAGAGCTCGTCGCGGCCGTCCTCGTCGCCGAGTTCCTTCTGGATGGCCTTCATCTGCTCGTTGAGGTAGTACTCGCGCTGGGTCTTCTCCATCTGGCGCTTGACGCGCGTGCGGATGCGCTTCTCCACCTGCAGCACGGAGATCTCGCTCTCCATCAGCCCGAGCGCCTTCTCCAGCCGCTCGGAGATGGAGCCGGCCTCGAGGATCGCCTGCTTGTCGGCGATCTTCACGGCCAGATGCGACGCCACCGTGTCGGCGAGCTTCGACGGCTCCTCGATCTGCGTCACGGCGGACACGACCTCGGGCGAAATCTTCTTGTTGAGCTTGACGTAGTTCTCGAACTCGGCCACGACGGACCGCGCCAGCGCCTCCACCTCGACGTCGCCGCCGGTGGTTTCGGGCAGGGCCTCGGCCTCCGCCTCATAGAAATCGTCGCTGCGCGTGTAGCCCTTGACGCGGGCGCGCGAGGCGCCCTCGACCAGCACCTTCACGGTGCCATCCGGCAGCTTCAGGAGCTGCAGCACGTTGGCGAGCGTGCCGACCTCGTAGATCGCGTTGGTCGCCGGGTCGTCGTCGGAAGCGTTGATCTGGGTCGCCAGCAGGATGTGGCGGTCGCTCTTGACCACCTCCTCAAGGGCGCGGATGGACTTGTCGCGGCCGACGAACAGCGGCACGACCATATGCGGAAACACGACAATGTCGCGAAGCGGCAGAACAGGGTACGTTCCGATCGTTCCGGCGGGCACCGCCTGACGGGGCTTGGTTGTCGTCATGACCCGTATCCTTTCTCTTGCATCCGCGCCCCCGTTCCGGCAGGCCGCGGATGAATGGCCGGAGGCGCTCATCACTCGCGCAACTGCCTCCGGAGCACCGCTCCCCCCACCCTCAACCGAGGCGTGTCGGGGCTCGCGGCAATGCTGATAAATTGGAGAGCCCTTCGCCGGCTTTCAAGCTCTTCACAAGCAAGAAGTGTGCACAACGGCACCGGCGCATCAGGTCTGCACGAAACGCCAGAGAAAAGGCGCCGTTCCGGGGAAGCGGCGCCTTTCCGAATTTCAGGTGACGGTCCGCTTCGCCGTCATGCGCTCGCCGTCGCGCCCGCGTCCGACCGGTCCGTGTAGATGTAGAGCGGCGTCGCCTTGCCCTCGACCACCTCGGGGCCGACGACGATCTGCTCGACGCCCTCCAGGCCCGGCAGGTCGTACATCGTGTCGAGCAGGATGCCCTCCATGATCGACCGCAGGCCGCGCGCGCCGGTCTTGCGCTCGATCGCCTTGCGGGCGATCAGCGACAGCGCCTCGTCGTTGAAGATCAGCTCGACGTCCTCCATGTCGAACAGGCGCTGGTACTGCTTCACGAGCGCGTTCTTCGGCTCCTGCAGGATGCGCTTCAACGCTGCCTCGTCGAGATCCTCCAGCGTGGCGATGACCGGCAGGCGGCCGACGAACTCGGGGATCAGGCCGAACTTGAGCAGGTCCTCGGGCTCGACCTCGCGGAACACCTCGCCGGTGCGCCGGTCGTCGGGAGCCTGGACGTTGGCGCCGAAGCCGATGGACGTGCCCTTGCCGCGCCCCATGATGATGCGCTCGAGCCCGGCGAAGGCGCCGCCGCAGATGAACAGGATGTTGGTCGTGTCCACCTGCAGGAATTCCTGCTGCGGATGCTTGCGACCGCCCTGGGGCGGCACGCTGGCGACCGTGCCCTCCATGATCTTCAGGAGCGCCTGCTGCACGCCCTCGCCCGACACGTCGCGGGTGATGGACGGGTTGTCCGACTTGCGCGAGATCTTGTCGATCTCGTCGATGTAGACGATGCCGCGCTGGGCGCGCTCGACATTGTAGTCGGACGCCTGCAGCAGCTTCAGGATGATGTTCTCGACATCCTCGCCGACATAGCCGGCCTCGGTGAGCGTGGTGGCGTCGGCCATGGTGAACGGCACGTCGAGGATGCGCGCCAGCGTCTGCGCCAGCAGCGTCTTGCCCGAGCCCGTGGGGCCGACGAGCAGGATGTTCGACTTCGCCAGTTCGACGTCGTTGTGCTTGCTGGCGTGCGACAGGCGCTTGTAGTGGTTGTGAACCGCAACCGACAGCACCTTCTTGGCGTGCGCCTGGCCGATGACGTAGTCATCGAGCACCTTGCTGATTTCCTTGGGCGTCGGAACGCCGTCGCGCGACTTCACCAGCGAGGACTTCGATTCCTCGCGGATGATATCCATACACAGTTCCACGCACTCATCGCAGATGAACACCGTCGGCCCGGCGATGAGCTTACGGACCTCGTGCTGGCTCTTGCCGCAGAATGAGCAGTAGAGCGTGCTCTTCGAGTCGCTGCCGCCTGCCTTGCTCATGGTCCGTCTCCACTCGGTACTGCTCCGACAGCAATCGCCGGAGCGTCATCATGTGTTCATATAGACCCGGGGTATGCAAAAAGTAAGCGGTATCATCACGCCATTTTGACCATCCCCGAGCCGCCCTCTCAAGCCGCCACCGGATATCCCGCATGACGGCGGTTCGCCGGCAATGCACCAAGCGTGCGATCCGTTGGCCACGGACACCACACGCCTCTAGGAAACTACATTGCCGGCCAATTTGTCAATCCATTGAAATTTCTTAACCTTTTCCGACATCCGCGCGGGCGCCGACAGGCCCGGCCCGGCGCCGGTTCAGGCCTCGACCTCGGCGCGCTTCGACAGGACCTGGTCGATGAGGCCGAATTCCCTTGCCGCGTCGGCGGTCATGAAGTTGTCGCGTTCCAGCGCCGCCTCGATCTCGGCGATCTCGCGGCCGGTGTGCTTGACGTAGATTTCGTTGAGGCGGCGCTTCAGCGCCTCGATCTCGCGGGCGTGAATCAGGATGTCGGTGGCCTGGCCCTGGAAGCCGCCGGAGGGCTGATGCACCATGATTCGCGCGTTGGGCAGCGCGAATCGCTGGCCGGCCTCGCCCGCCGTGAGCAGGAGCGAGCCCATGGACGCCGCCTGCCCGACGCACAGTGTCGTCACCGGGCTCCGGATGAACTGCATCGTGTCGTAGATCGACAGGCCCGATGTCACGACGCCGCCCGGCGAGTTGATGTAGAAGTTGATCTCCTTCTTCGGGTTCTCGGCCTCGAGAAAGAGCAGCTGCGCCACCACGAGCGACGCCGAATGGTCCTCCACCGGGCCGGTGAGGAAGATGATCCGCTCGCGCAGCAGGCGCGAGAAAATATCGAAAGCCCGCTCGCCGCGGTTGGATTGCTCCACCACCATCGGAACCAGCGTGCTGTTGTAAACCTCGAAGGGATCTCTCATCACTGACCAAGCCTTGACTGGAGTGCGCACCCGTAGGGCGGCGCAACGGGTTGTGGGCATGTCCCGGACCTATAATCGCGGCAACAAATCTTCAAGACCTCCCGAGCCGGAAAAGCTCACGGCCCGAAAACCGCTTCCACAGGTTCGAAGGCCGGACATCGACCAATAAACGGAAAAAGCGTGATTCGCTCTATCGATCAGCGAACCACGCCTCTTCCTAACATTTAAGCTGTCACGGAGACAGCGGGCCGGCCGGAAGGACCGGAGAGCGTCCGCGCGTTCAGGCGGAAGCCGCATCCGTGCCATTCTCCGCCTGCCCCGCGTCCCCGCCGGTGCCGGCCTCGCCGGCATTGTCGGCGGAAGCCGTCTCGTCGGCCTCCGTGGCCTTCCTGGCGCGGCTCTTTGCCGCCTTCTGCTTCTCGGTGGGCTTGTTCTCGGCGGAACCCGCGCTCTCGTCCTCGTCGTCGGCGAACAGCTCCTCGCGCGTCACCGTCTTCTCCGTCACCGTCGCCTGGGCGAGCAGGTGGTCGACGACCTTCTCCTCGAAGATCGGGGCGCGGATTTCGGCCAGCGCCTGCGGATTCTTGCTGTAGAAGTCCCACACCGCCTTTTCCTGGCCGGGGAACTGGCGCGCGCGCTCCACCACGCCGCGGTTGACCTCGTCGTCCGTCACCGTGACGCCGGCGCGGTCGCCCACTTCCGCCAGCACGAGGCCGAGACGCACGCGCCGCTCGGCGATCCGGCGGTAGTCGGCCTTGGCCTCCTCTTCCGTCGTGTCCTCGTCCTCGAAGGTGCGGCCGGACTGCTTGAGATCGGCGAGAACCTGCTGCCAGACGCCGGCGAATTCCTGATCCACGAGGCTCGGCGGCAGGGTGAAATCGTACTGCGCGTCCAGCGCGTCGAGCAGCTTCTTCTTCACCTTGCGGCGCGCCTGGGCCTTGAAATCGCGCTCCAGCGAGCCGCGGATGACGTTCTTCAGCGCATCGAGCGAATCGAAGCCGATGGTCTTGGCGAGCTCGTCATTGATCGCCGCCTCGCCCGGCGCCTCGACGGCCTTCACCGTGACGGCGAAGCTCGCCTCCTTGCCGGCCAGATGCTCGGCCTGGTAATCCGCCGGGAAGGTCGTGACGATGGTGCGCTCCTCGCCCTTCCTCGCGCCGATGAGCTGCTCCTCGAAGCCGGGAATGAAGCTGCCCGAGCCGATCTCGACCCGGATGTCCTGGCTCGTGCCGCCCTCGAAGGGGGTACCGTCGATGCTGCCGACGAAGTCGATCAGCACGCGGTCGCCCGCGGCCGCCTCGCCGTCCGTCTCGGTGAAGGGGCGGCTGTCGCGGGCGAGGCGCCCGATGGTCTCGTCGACCTCGGACTCCGGCACTTCCGCCACCTCGCGCTCGAGCGTCACACCCTCCAGCGGCTTCAGCTCGAAGGTCGGCAGCAGTTCCAGCGCCACGCTGAACGACAGGTCGCGCTTGGCGGCGATGATGGCGTCGATCTCCTCCTTGTCCTCCGGCAGGGACACCTTGGGCTCGCCGGCGAGACGCAGGGAATTGTCCTCGATGATCTTGCGGTTGGCCTCATTGATGGTGTTCTGGACCACCTCGGCCATGACCGACTGGCCGTAGAGACGACGCAGATGCGCGACCGGCACCTTGCCGGGGCGAAAGCCGTTGATGCGCACGCGCCCCTTGAGGCCCGCGAGCTCGCTCGACAGCTTCGTCTCCAGTTCGGCGGCCGGAACCACCACCTTGAACTCGCGTTTCAAACCCTCTGACAGAGTCTCGGTCGCCTGCATGGTACAGCTTCTCAATCCATATTCGCGTTCAGATCAGCCCGGTGGAGCCAGATTGCCCGGCGGGATCATGGTGCGGGCGGAGGGTCTCGAACCCCCACGACTTGCATCACAGGAACCTAAATCCTGCGCGTCTACCAATTCCGCCACGCCCGCAACAGAAGGTCCGCTGCCGCAGCGAACCCCTCTCCGGGTCGCGGCTCTATATCACGGCCTGCGGCTATTGCAGCAAAAAAATGACAGTTCGTCGATATCTTCGCCCCTCGCGTCCCGCCCGCGTCGTCTGTATGAATGGGGCGTCGATGCCGGCTTGGCGGGCACGCGGCCGCGTCCGTCGCGATGGCGATCCGGCAACCATTTGCAGGGAAAGAGTTTTCGATGACACTCACACGCCGCCGGCTGTTCGCGACCTTCATGGCCACCGCCGCAGCCTCCTGCCTGCCGGGATCGGCGCGTGCCGGGACGGCCGCGCCGGCGCGGCGCCTGCCGCCGGTGCTGAGAGCCGCCGATTCGGCGCGATCCCTCGACGCCGGCGGACCGGCCGCGGACCTGTGGACCTACAATGACAGCTTTCCCGGCCCGCTGCTGCGCCTGCGGCAGGGCGAGACGCTGGCTCTTAGCCTGCACAACGCCCTGCCCCAGCCCACCTCCCTGCACTGGCACGGCGTGCGGATCGAGAACGCCATGGACGGCGTCGCCGGCCTCACGGGCGCAGCGCTCCAGCCGGGCGAGACGCACGACATCGCCTTCACCGCGCGCGACGCAGGCACCTTCCTCTATCGCCCCCTCGTGCCCGAGCATGCGGCGGAGCAGACCGAACGCGGCCTCGCCGGCGTGCTGATCGTCGACGAGGAGGCGCCGGCCTATGCCGACGATTTCGTGCTGATCCTCGACGACATCGCGCTCGACGACGGCGGACGGGTGCGCCCGGATTTCCTCGCCGCCGCCGACATCGGTCTGGCCGGGCGGCTCGGCAATCGCCTGCTGATCAACGGCCGCACGACGCCCGGGGCATTGCGGCGGCCTCCCGGCCACCGGCTGCGCGTGCGCATCGTCAACATCGCCAACGCCCGCCCGCTGACGATCGGCTTCGAGAACATCGCCACCCACATCATCGCCGCCGACGGGCAGCCCGTGGACGACCCCTTCCCGCCCTCCCGCAACCGGCTGACGCTCGCGCCCTTCAACCGGGTCGACGTCGTGCTCGTCGCGCCGCAGGCGGGCGTGACGGGCACGATCGCCGTGCAGCTCGGCGACGGCCTGCCGGTGCTGGAACTGACGGGCGAGGGCGAGCCCGTCGCCGATGCGCCCGCCGGCATCGCGGCGCTGCCCGCAAGCCTGCTGTCCGACGCGCTCGACCTCGCCGCCGCGCGCCGGTTCGACATCGCCATCGGCGGCGGCCTCGACCCGCAGGAGCCGCAGCCCCGGATCGCCGATCCGGCGCGCGTCTGGACGCTGGGTGGGCGGGCATGGGCGGACGCGGCCGGGCGGCCGCTGTTCAACGTGCCGCGCGGCACGCCCGTCGTGCTGGCGCTGGAGAACACGACGCCGTTCCTGCAGGCGCTGCACCTGCACGGGCACCACGCGCGCCAGCTCCACCGGCTCGATGATGGCTGGGAGCCCTACTGGCTCGACACCATCGCCATCCCGCCGGCGCAGACGGTGCGCGTCGCCTTCCTTGCCGACAACCCCGGCCGATGGATGATCGGCTCCGCCATTCTCGACCGTCTGGGCACGGGCCTTGCCGGCTGGTTCGAGGTCGGCTGAGCGTGCCTGACGGCATTTTCAAGAAAAACGATCTATATTTCCGATAGTGTCCCGGTTTGAAATTTCAGATTCTGCCTCATCCCGGTCGTTCAGACAAAACAGTTCGGCTCGCGCAAGCAGCCGACATTACGATGTCGCCGATGGTCTGGCGAGAGGCATGATCGTTGCGGATTTTGATGACTTTATCGCTATATCGGCCGAGCTTTTCAAACAGCATGGATCGCTCATGCCCATAATAGTCACTGGACCAGCGTATTTCCTCTCTCAGTGCACCCCACGTTGCGCGAGGATTGTCTTTCGAGAAGCGGCGTCGGCCTGCAAAACGCCGCAGGATACGCCTGATGTTGCTCCATCGAGGGAGGTCCAGAACGACAATCCTGTCAGCGCGATCCAGTGCGGCGTCGGCCCATTTGAACTGAACCCCTTCAATAACCCAGCGGCTCTGTTCCGTCAGCGGTGCAAGAAGAGCCAGACGCTCAGCCGGCGGACGCCGTCGATCGCCTTTCGGATCTCTGATCCAGTGAATATCGTCCAACGAGTATAGCGGCAGCGCCGCCTCCTTCGCCACTCCGGCTGCGAATGTCGTCTTACCGCTACCGGTGGGACCAGTCACGAACAGACGCACGGCTCTTCCTCTCGAACGACTATCAATCGTAGCAATCTTATAAGGCAGCTTTTGCATCGAAGCAGCCGCGAATCTGCCTTTCGCCCTCCCCGCCATGCCGGAAATTCAAACTGGGACACTACCGCCATTCTCTATAAAATGAGGCCCTTCAGCACCTGCGGCAACGCTTCCGGCAGATCCTCGGCGATGAGGCCCGGCCCCAGCCGCTGTCCGGCCGCGCCATGCAGCCAGACGGCCGCGCATGCCGCGTCGTAGGCGGGCAGCCCCTGCGCCAGCAGGCCGGCGACGAGGCCGGCGAGCACGTCGCCGGAGCCTGCCGTCGCCAGCCACGGCGTGCCGTTATCGTTGATGGCCGCGCGCCCGTCGGGCGCGGCGATCACCGTATCCGCGCCCTTGAGCACCACGACGGCGCCGGTCAGTGCCGCCGCGCGCTGCGCCCGCACGAGCTTCGACGGACCGGCCGCGATATCGGGCACGTTGGCGAACAGGCGGGTGAACTCGCCGTCGTGGGGCGTCAGCACCACGCCTTTCTCCCGCGCCGGGGCGATCGCCGCCGTGAGCGCCGGCGCATCCCCGGAAAAGCTCGTCAGGACGTCGGCGTCCAGCACCAGGGCGCGTTCCGCCGCGGCCGCCGCGCGCGCGAGGGCGATGGTGCGCTCGCCGACGCCGGCGGCCGGGCCGACGGCGACGGCGTTGAAACGCGCATCGGCCAGCAGCTCGCCGAATGCCTCCGGTGTATCCGCCTCGCGCAGCATGACCGCGGTCAGGTGCGCCGCGTTCTCGGCCAGCGCGTCGCGGGGCGAGGCCACGGTCACGAGCCCCGCGCCGACCCTGAGCGCCGCGCGCGCGGCCAAGCGCGCCGCGCCCGTGTGCGTCGCCCCGCCCGAGGCGACGAGGGCATGGCCGCGTCCATATTTATGCGCCGTGGCGGCGGGCAGGAGCGCCGTCCTGATGAGCGCCTCGGGCCGGTTGACGACGAGCCCCGCCGAGAGCTCCTCCACAAGGGCGCTGGCGATGCCGATGTCGTCGACGTGCAGCACGCCGCAGTGGGCCCGGCCCGGATAGAGATAATGGCCCGGCTTGGCGCGCGCGAACGTGACCGTGACGTCGGCCATCACCGCCGCGCCACGCACCGCGCCGCTGTCGCCGTCGATGCCGGTCGGCGTGTCCACCGCCACCACGGGCGCGGGCGCGTCGTTGATGCGCTGCACCAGGTGCTGCAGCTCCGGCGGCAGATCACGGTCGAGCCCCGCGCCGAGCAGCGCGTCGACGATCACATGGGCATCGCCGAGGTCCACGTCCGCGGTGGCGAGCACATCGCCGGACCAGTCGGCCGCCGCCTCGGCCGCGTCGCCCTTCAGCGCTTCGAGGGAGCCGAAAAGCCCCAGCCGGACGGTGAAGCCGCGCGCCGCCAGCACCCGTGCCGCCACGAAGCCGTCGCCGCCGTTGTTGCCCGGTCCGCACAGCACGGCGGCGATCCGCCCGCCCGCATCCCCGGGGCGGAACGGGGATGTCTCGGCGCGCGAGAGCTCCGTCCGCGAGATCTCCGTCCGCGAGATCTCCGTCCGCTTGGCCAGCAGTTGCACGGCCCGGTCCGCCACCGCGTGCCCCGCCCGCTGCATCAGCGTATAGCCCGGCGTGCCCGCCTCGATC
The DNA here is from genome assembly GCF_053570585.1 of Pseudochelatococcus sp. B33. Classification (NCBI taxonomy): domain Bacteria; kingdom Pseudomonadati; phylum Pseudomonadota; class Alphaproteobacteria; order Hyphomicrobiales; family Chelatococcaceae; genus Pseudochelatococcus; species Pseudochelatococcus sp. B33. The sequence goes on from NZ_JBSEFH010000005.1 coordinate 135,289, forward strand.
GTGCGCCGGTCTGCCTCGCGCATCCTGTCCGTGGTCAGCAGCGATACCGCCATCTTCCCCCCCGTCCCGATCCCTCTTCGGTCGCGGAAAGGATGACCAGTTCGGCGTGCGGGCGCAAGAGGACGCCGTAAAACAGGCGTCCGTTACAATGAATCGGCAGTTGATTAAAATATAGGCAAATATTGCCTATAAACTAGGCAAACACGGGGAGAGGCACGCATTTTCGCCATGTCCGGCCGGAGGCTTTGATGTTAATCATCGTATCGGTTCAAGGCGAGCAGCCGTTCAAGCCACGGGAGGCTTCCGGTATGAAGAAAATCGAGGCGATCATCAAACCCTTCAAGCTCGACGAGGTGAAGGAAGCGTTGCAGGAGATCGGCCTGCAGGGCATCACGGTGATCGAGGCGAAGGGCTTCGGGCGCCAGAAGGGTCATACCGAACTGTATCGCGGAGCGGAATATGTCGTCGATTTCCTGCCGAAGGTGAAGATCGAGATCGTCCTTGGCGACGAGCTGGTCGACCGCGCCATCGAGGCCATCCGCAAGGCCGCGGCGACCGGGCGGATCGGCGACGGCAAGATTTTCGTATCCCCCGTCGAGGAGGTTATCCGGATCCGAACCGGCGAAACGGGCCCGGACGCCATCTGAACACCCCACGCTTTCCAGCCACTCCGGCGTTCCGGACAGTCTGGAAAGCGTCCGCATGGCCGCAACACCGCGCCAGCCCCGTCCGCGCGGTCCCAGGAAGCAACCCCTTGGCGGCCGCAAACCCATCCCGCCGGCGAACGACAGGAGCCAATGTCGCAATCCGCCCGGCCTGACGCACCGAGAAACAAGGAACGTTACCCATGACGACCGCCCAGGATGTCCTCAAGCAGATCAAGGACAATGACATCCGTTACGTCGACCTGCGCTTCACCGACCCGCGCGGCAAGTGGCAGCACGTCACTTTCGACGTGTCGTTCGTCGACGAGGACTTCTTCTCCGACGGCACGATGTTCGACGGCTCGTCAATCGCCGGGTGGAAGGCCATCAACGAATCCGATATGCTGCTGCTGCCCGACCTCTCCACGGCGCACCTCGATCCCTTCTTCTCGGCGCCGACGCTGTCCATCGTCGCGGACGTGCTGGAACCCACCACAGGCGAGCCCTATGAGCGCGATCCGCGGGGCATCGCCAAGAAGACGGAAGCCTATCTGAAGTCCACGGGCATCGGCGACACGCTCTATGTCGGTCCGGAAGCGGAGTTCTTCCTGTTCGACGACGTGCGTTTCTCGGCGACCCCCTACAACACCGGCTTCAAGCTGGACGCGGCGGAACTGCCGAGCAACGGCGACACGGAATACGAGGGCGGCAATCTCGGCCACCGCATTCCCACGAAGGGCGGCTACTTCCCCGTGCCGCCGCTCGATGCCGGCCAGGACATCCGCAGCGAGATGCTGACGGCGATCGCCGCCCTCGGCGTGACTGTCGAGAAGCACCATCACGAGGTGGCTTCGGCCCAGCACGAACTCGGCATCAAGTTCAACACGCTCGTCGCCACCGCCGACGCTCTGCAGGTGTACAAGTACGCCATCCACAACGTCGCCGCGAGCTACGGCAAGACCGCGACCTTCATGCCCAAGCCCGTCTACGGCGACAACGGCTCGGGCATGCACGTGCACCAGTCGATCTGGAAGGACGGCAAGCCGCTGTTCGCCGGCAACAAGTATGCCGACCTCAGCCAGGAATGCCTGTGGTACATCGGCGGCATCATCCGGCACGCCAAGGCGCTGAACGCCTTCACCAACCCGTCGACGAACTCCTACAAGCGCCTCGTGCCGGGCTTCGAGGCCCCGGTGCTGCTCGCCTATTCGTCGCGCAACCGCTCGGCCTCGTGCCGTATTCCGTGGACGACGAACCCGAAGGCCAAGCGCCTCGAGGTGCGCTTCCCCGACCCGTCCGCGAACCCCTACCTCGCCTTCTCGGCGCTGGCGCTCGCGGGCATCGACGGCATCCTCAACAAGATCGATCCCGGCGAAGCGATGGACAAGGACCTCTACGACCTGCCGCCGCGCGAGCTGAAGGAGATCCCGACGGTGTCGGCGAGCCTGCGCGAGGCGCTCGCCGAACTCGACAAGGACCGCGCCTTCCTGAAGGCCGGCGGCGTGTTCACCGACACGTTCCTCGACAGCTTCATCGAGCTGAAGATGCAGGAAGTGATCCGCTTCGAGCACACGCCGCACCCGGTCGAGTTCGAGCTGTACTATTCCGTCTGACGGCGGCTGACGCATAAAGAGGGGAAGGGCTCCGGCGGTCGCAAGGCCGCCGGAGTTTTTTGTGCGAGAGGGAAGCGGGCGGACAAAAAAGGCGGCCCGACGGCCGCCCTTCGTTTCCAACCGGGGCTCCCGACTTCGCAGCCGGCGAGCCCCCAAAGTCCAAAATCAACGCTTCGAGAACTGGAAGGAACGGCGGGCCTTGGCGCGGCCGTACTTCTTGCGCTCCACCGTGCGGCTGTCGCGGGTGAGGAAGCCTTCCTTCTTCAGCGCGCCGCGCAGTTCCGGCTCGTAGTGCGTCAGCGCCTTGGAGATGCCGTGGCGCACCGCGCCCGCCTGGCCGGAAAGGCCGCCGCCGGTGACCGTGACGTTGACGTCGTACTGGGTCTCGCGGCCCACCAGCACCAGCGGCTGGCGCAGGATCATGCGCAGCACCGGGCGGGCGAAGTAGGTCTCGACCGGGCGGCCGTTGACCACGATGTTGCCGGCGCCGGGCTTGATCCACACGCGGGCGATGGCGTCCTTGCGCTTGCCGGTCGCGTAGGCGCGGCCATAGGCGTCGAGCTTCTGCTCGTAGCGCGGCGCTTCGGCGGCGTCGGGAGCGACGCCGGCGATCTGGCCGAGATCGGCGAGGCTCTGGATGGTGTCGGACATGATCAGACGCTCCTCACGTTCTTGCGGTTGAGGGCGGCAATGTCCAGCACCTCGGGCTGCTGAGCCTCATGCGGATGTTCGGCGCCCCCGTAAACGCGCAGGTTGCCGAGCTGGCGGCGGCCGAGCGGGCCACGGGGCAGCATGCGCTCCACCGCCTTCTCCACGACGCGCTCCGGGAAACGGCCCTCGAGAATCGTCTTGGCCGTGCGCTCCTTGATGCCGCCGGCATAGCCGGTGTGATGGTAGTAGCGCTTGTCGTCGTACTTGTTGCCGGTGAAGACAACCTTCTGCGCGTTGATGACGATCACGTTGTCGCCGTCATCGACATGCGGGGTGTAGGTGGGCTTGTGCTTGCCGCGCAGGCGAAGAGCGACGAGCGACGCAAGACGGCCGACCACAAGGCCGGACGCGTCGATGATCACCCATTTCTTTTCGACTTCGGCGGGCTTGGACACGTGGGTCCGGGCCGTCAGGGTCGTCATGCTGGATCTTCTTCACGTTCTGGGCTCCCGGTCGCGGTACGCCGATCAACGGCCCGAACGAGAGCAGGAAAAGAAACGAGCCACCCTCCCCCCTGGCTCGAACCCAGAGCGTTTTCCGATTTCACAAAATCGGAAAACGCTCTGCGGATTCTTTGAGTTGAGCGAATTCCGATCGATCAGACGATTCCGTCTGATCGGAAAGCGCTCCAGGGGCAGGGCGGCGCGCGATGGCGGATCACTAAGCCACCGCCGCCGCGCTGTCAAGAGATCGTTATATTCCGGTACGGCAGAAATATATTATATTACAATGCGTTATGGATTGATGTATTCAGATACCGTCATTTTCTATCGCTCGCCGCTCAATTCACGCCGGCGTTTGTCGAGTTCGAGGGCGTAGCGCCGCAGCGCGTAGGCTTCCGTCACGTAGCCCAGCACCACCCGGCATTGCGGGTCGTCGACCACGGCGAGCACCTCGGTTTCCGCGCGCTCGAACGCTTGCAGAATCTGGTTGATGTTCTGGCGCGGCAGCAGGAACACGTCCGGCGCGTGGCGCAGGTCGCGCACCGGCATCGTCTCCGCCGTCCCGTCGTTGCCGATGGAATGCACCTCGGCGGTGATGACGAAGCCGGCATAGCCGCCGCCGTCATCGACCAGGAACACCCGTTCCGTCGATCCGATGGGAAAGCGCTTGCGGAAGGCCGCGACCGTCATGTGCTCGCCCGCCGTGCGTGCCTCACGGCGCATCAGCTTGACCACGGTGAGGTCCCTCACCCAGCTTATGTCGAAGGCGCTGCGGATGGCCTCGCCGCGGATGTGGAAGCGCCAGGTGGCGAAGGAGTAGCCGAAGACCCGCCGCACGAGCAGCGAGGCGATCACCGCGCCGATCATCACGCCGCTGGCGATGGCGATGTTGCCCGTCTGCTCGAACACCAGGAAGATCATGGTGATCGGCGCGCCGATGATCGCCGCCGCCACCGACGCCATGCCCACGAGCGCGTAGACGATGCGGTCCACGGGCAGTTGCGGGAACAGCCCCATGATGCCGAGCCCGACGACGTCGCCGAGCAGGATGCCGACGAACAGCGAGGTATGGAACAGGCCGCCGCGAAACCCGGTGCCGACCGAGAGCGCCGCCGCCAGCACCTTGGCGATGAAGAGGCCAAGCAGCACCATGAACCCATGGGCGTGCACCAGGTAGTACTGCATGGCGCCGTGCCCCGCCCCCAGGACCGCGGGCGAATAGAGCGCGAGGACGGCCACGCCGAGCCCTCCCAGCGCCGGGCGCAGGTACTCCGGCAGCCGCACCTTGCGCAGCATGACCTCGCCCGTCGTCGCCATCTTCATGATGCCGATGCCGGCAAAACCGGCGATCACGCCGATGCCGACGAAGACGCCGATGTCGTAGGGCGAGAAATAGAGATCGATGTTGAGCAGGGGGCTCGACAGATCGTCGGTGATCAGGCCCGCCACGGCCGGCGCGGTGAGCGCGGCCAGCATCACCGGCGCCAGCGTCACCACGGCATAGGCGCCGAGCACCAGTTCGAACGCGTAGAACGCGCCCGCCATCGGCGCATCGAAAGCCGCCGCGATCCCCGCCGCGGCGCCGCAGGCAACGAGCGTGCGCAGATCGGCGCGGCGCAGGTTGAACTGCCGCCCCAGCCACGACGCCACGCCGGCGCCGAACTGCGTATAACCGGCCTCCATGCCGACCGCCGCCCCGCAGCCGCTGGAGAGCACGGTGCCGCCGGTCAGCAGCACGCTGTCGGTCACCGACATGCGCCCGCCGTAGAGCGCGTTGGCCTCGATGGGATCGACCGCCTCCCGCTTGCGCCAACGGCGCACGCCCCAGGTGTAGAGGCCGACGACGAGACCGCCGGCAATCAGCGCCACGAACACGCGCACCGGATCGAGCGACTGCGAGGCGCTCAGATAGGCGCCGCGGTCGAGCCCGAACAGCACCTCGTGCAGCCACTGGACCGTGTTGTGGGCGAGCGCGACCCCGACCCCCGCCACCGAGCCGATGACAACGCCGAAAACCGAGAGGGACAGTTCCTCCGCCCGCGCGAGCGCCTTGATCCGCCACCACAGACTCTCAAGCATGGCAGACTGTTCCGAACATGGCGGCGAATACTCCAAGCAGCATGACGGTGGTATCCGCTGGCCACCCGCCGGTCAATCGGGCCGCGCATCGAACCGGAAAGTGTGCGCCGGCGAAGGCGCACCGGCGAATCGGACTATTGACCGCACGATGCGTTCGTTATATCGAATTACAGTATGTCCGGCCTTGTCGATGGCGTCTTTGGCAACCATCGGAGACGGAACCGATTGACGGCCCGCCGCCGGGCGGGAACTATAGCATCAAACCGGAAAGCGTGCGCACTTTCCGGACGAATCCGATGCGTCGACAAAGAGATAGAGCGGCGGAGCGATTCCGGTTGCATATCCGCCGCTCCACCGCCGACCGGCCGCTGCCAGGCCGCCCGAACGAACCGGAAGGTATCCGCCTTGCTGCATTCCCGCCCCAACCCGTCCCCGCGCTGTCGCCGTCTGGTGGAGAAAAGCGATTATGTCATCTGACTGTAGAAACCGTTTTGCGACCCTTGCCGTCCATGCCGGCGCGGCTCCCGACCCGGTGACGGGCGCGCGCGTGACGCCGCTCTATCTGTCCAACGGCTTTGCCTTCGAGACGCCCGAGGCTGCCTCCGACATCTTTGCCCTGCGCAAGAGCGGCTATTCCTATGCACGTGGCGGCAACCCCACGGGCGCGGTGCTGGAGAAGCGCATCGCGACGCTCGAGGGCGGCACCAACGCCGTCGCCATCGCCTCGGGGCAGTCGGCGCTTCTCGTCATTCTGCTGACCCTGCTGCAGTCGGGGGACGAATACGTCTCCGCCAACCGCCTCTTCGGCGGCTCGCTCGGGCTGATGCGCCGCCTCGAGGAGCGGCACCAGCTCAAGGTCACCTTCGCCAACCCGCTGGAGCTCGACCGGTTCGAGCAGGCCGTGACCGAGGCTACCCGGGCGATCGTCATCGAATCGATCGTCAACCCCACCGGCGACGTGGTCGATCTCGCCGCGATCTCCGACATCGCCAAGCGGCGCAACATCCCGCTCATCGTCGACAACACGCTGGCGACGCCCTACCTCATCCGCCCGATCGAACACGGCGCGGATATCGTGTTCCACTCGCTGTCCAAATTCATCGGCGGCCATGGGCAGGTGATCGGCGGCATCATCGTCGACGGCGGCACGTTCAACTGGGCCGGCGACAAGCGCTATCCGCTGCTCTCCCAGCCATGGGAGGATTACGGCGGCGTGGTGCTGGCCGAAAAGTTCCCGCAGACGGCCTTCGGCGTCGCCTCGCGCGTCTACGGCATGCGCGATCTCGGGCCGGGGCTGTCGCCCTTCAACGCGTTCCTGGCGCTCACCGGCACGGAAACGCTGCACCTGCGCATGCCCCGCCACGTCTCCAACTCCCAGGCGATCGCGCGGCATCTGGCGAGCCACCCCGGCGTCGCGGAAGTCAGCTATCCGGGGATCGAGGGCCACCCGAACCATCCCCTCGTCCAGCGCTATACGCCCGAGGGGCCGGGCGCGGTGTTCACGGTGCGCCTCAAGGGCGGCGAGGCCGCGGTGAGGCGCTTCATCAGCAATGTGAAGATCTTCTCGCACCTCGCGAATATCGGCGAGACGCGCTCCCTCGTCATCCATCCGGCGAGCACGACGCACCGGAACATGCCCCCCGAGGAACGCCTCGCGGCGGGCCTGGGGCCGGACGTGGTGCGCCTGTCGATCGGCCTCGAGGACCCGCAGGACCTGATCGACGATCTCGACCAGGCGCTCAGGGATTGAGCTTTTCATCCGGCGGCGTCAGTAGCGCCGCCGGCGTTGTCCTGAGATGATCCGCAAGCGCGGCGATCAGCGTCAGCGACGGATTGCGCCGGGCACGCTCGATGCCGCTGATATAGGTGCGGTCGATTCCGGTGCCGAAAGCGAGCACCTCCTGCGACAGCCCGAGCGACTTGCGCGCTGCTTTCACGTTCTCCGCAAAGACTTTTTTATAGTCAGGCATGCGGCCATAGCGCCGGCATGTAGACAGATCGTCCACCGACTTATCGTCACATTGATAATGCGCTTTTTAGTAATGTCGATTATAGTCGACATTATGGACACCTTTGAAATGATCACCTTGTGGGCCTGCTTTATGAATGCCGCATGGTATGGAGCGGCAGTCGTCCGCGGCGCCATGATAATCTTGGCAAAATGGTGCGGTCGTGAACATCAGCCGACTGATAAAGATGTCTGGCACGCGGTCGAGCTATACCGCCAGTTTTATGGCGACGCGGCTCATAGGATCATTGGCGATCACATGCTCGCTGCCTCGTTTGCACCAGACGGCAGGCATCGCCGCTTCCTGAAGCGGGTTTCTGCTGAACTTCTCCAAGACCAGCGTCGGCCCGTCCCCCCTTCGGAATCGTAGAGTCGAACGGGCTCACTCCCGCAGCGTCAGCCGGGCCGGCGACAGCATCCGCCGGTGCGCCACCGCGTGCCCCAGCATGAGCACCGCCATGGCCTGATGCAGCAGCGCGGCCCACAGCGGCACCACGAGCAGCAGCGTCGTGATGCCGATGGCCGCCTGTCCGACGACGAGCATCGCCAGCACCCGCGCCATGCGCGCCGCCTTCGAGCCGGGCGCGAGCCGGTGCGCGTCCCACGCATGCCATAGCGCCAGCGCCAGCAGGACATAGGCGCCGATGCGGTGGTTGAACTGCACCAGCGCGATCGACTCGGCGAAGTTGCGCCACCAGGGCGATTCCTGCAGCAGGAGGTGGCCCTCGGGCACGAGCCGCTCGGCCATCAGCGGCCAGGTGTTGTAGGACAGCCCCGCGCCGAGCCCGGCGACGAGGGCGCCGAGCGCGATCTGGAACAAGAGCGCAGCGATCAGCAGCGTCGCCGCCGTGCGCAGGCGGCGCGGCGCCGCCACCTGCGGCCACGGCCCGCGCAGGCCGACCATGATCCACACCACCGCGACGAACAGGCCGCAGGCCGCGACGAGATGCAGCATCAGCTTGACCGGCGCGACCGCCGTCATGCCCGGCGTCAGGCCCGAGGCCACCATGATCCAGCCGATGCCGCCCTGCGCGCCGCCGAGGAGCCCGATGGCGACGAGGCTCGCCAGAAACCCGCCCCGCACCACGCCCCGCAACGCGAACCACACCAGCGGCAGCAGGTAGACGAAGCCGATGAGCCGCCCGAGCTGCCGGTGCCCCCATTCCCACAGGTAGATGAACTGGAACTCGGCCAGCGTCATGCCGTGGTTGAGCAACTGATATTGCGGCGTGGCGCGGTATTTCTCGAATTCGGCCATCCACGCGGATTCGCTCAGCGGCAGCAGCGCGCCCGTCACCGGCCGCCATTCGGTGATGGAGAGGCCCGAACCCGTCAGCCGCGTCGCGCCGCCGACGATGACCATCAGCACGATCAGCGCCGCGACGGCCGCAAGCCACAGCCGGACAGCGCGGCGGTCGCCGTCCGACGCGCCGGAGGAAGCGAGGGGCGAGGGAAATGCGTGTGCGGTCATCGGGTCCGGCGGGTTGAAGGGGCGACAACGGCTCCCGTCCGAATACCGCCTTGACGGCGGCGCGATTACGGGTATCGATCGCGCCATTCATAATGCGCCCCGCCAGCCAGCGCAAACGCCATGGGGTCGCAGGTCATTTGCCGGACGGGATCTCATGAGGCGGCGGACACGCAAATTCATCGGCACGATCGTCATTCTGACGTTCTGCATCTTCTACGCGCTGCTGATCATGGCCTTTGCCCACTCGCGCGTGCCGGAATGGCCGCGACTGGCGCAGCTCGTGTTCTACATCGTGTTCGGGCTCGGCTGGATCGTGCCGATCATCCCGCTCATCCGCTGGATGGAGAAGGTGACGCCGGGCGAGGAGACCTGATACCCGCTCTCGATGAACGCGGCGCCCGCGCCCGCATGAGCGCCTCAGCGCCCGGAGAGGCCGACGACGATGTTGCTGATGCCCTTCTCGCGCAGGCCCTCGTAGACGGCGAACGCGCCGACGTCGAGGGCGTTGCCGTTCGCCACCAGCACGACCCCCTGCGCCCTGGCGAGCAGCTTTCCGGCGAGCTCCCCGTTGCCCGGCGCCGGCACGATCTCGACGATCCAGTCATAGGTCTGGTCGAGGGCGGCCAACGCCAGCAGCGTGGTGTCGCCGATCTGCGCCGCGTCGAGGGAGGCGCGGCCGCGCGCGACATTGTGCAGCCGCGCCCCCGGCTCGCGGGTGATGATCTCCGAAAAGGACGCCCTGCCGGCGATCAGATCGGCAAAGCCCGGAGCCTCTCCGCCGGACGTGGCGAGATCGAGCAGCACGACCCGCTCGCGCCGGGCGAGGTGCTGCGCCAGCGCCCGCGCGACCGATACGGAGGCGCCGTCGTCCTCGGCCCCGACCACGGTGAGGTGGCGGCCGCCACCGGTACGGGGAGCGACCGCAAGCCGCGCCAGCAGCGCCTCCAGGGCGCGGTCGCCGGCCTCGCCGACCCGGACGGAGACGAGCGGGGAACCCGGCGCGGCCGGCAACGGCGGCGGCGCCGCACCTGCGGCGGATGCGCCGGGGGAAGCCGGGGTCGGGGAATCGGGATGGGGATCGGGACGGGGGCCGGCGTGCGGCTGGCGCGCCGCGCCGTCCGGAACGGAATCCCTGCCGCTGCGCCCGCGGCCGAGCAGCCGCCATGCTGCGAGCCCGGTCAGCAGCGCCGCCGCGATGCCGGCGATCGTCGGGCGATCGGCATCGGGACGCGCCGGCGCATCGGCGACGGTCAGCACCCGCGCGGCGGCGGCGCGGTCGCGCACCCGCTCCGATTCGTCGCGCAGCCGCTCGCGCTCCAGCGCCAGCCGGTCGCGCGCGGCACCGATGGCATGATCGAGATCGCCCTGGCGCCGTTCGTTGTCGGCGGCGGCGGCGATGATCGCCTGACGCAGGTGGATCGCCCCATCCACGCCGGCGATCCGCTGGCTGAGGTGATCGCGTTCCGATATCAGCCAGCCGTGCGCCGAGCCGGTCGCGGCCGCGATCTGGCTGTCGAGATCGTCCGCCCGCGCCGTGAGCGCGCGCACGCGCCAGTCGCGCGCCTCGCGGATGCGGCGTTCGGCGGCGAGCTCGGCGCGCAGCGTCAGGCGCTGCTCCACGAGATGGCGCAGCAGATGCACCCCCTCGAACGGCGCATCGAAAAGATCGCCCGAGCCGCGCAGGGTCTCCACCGACATGAGACGGCGCGCGATCGCGTCCCGTTCCGCCAGCAGCGCCGCGCGCTCGGCCACCAGCAGCGACAGGTCGGCCGCCGCCGCCTGCGCCCGGCGCGCCGTGTCGGACGCGGCGGGGTCGCCGCGAAACGCGGCCGCCTTGTCGATTGCCTGCCGCAGTTCCTGCTGCGCCCGCGCGACGCCCTCCGCTGCCGCGGCGAGCGCCTGGTCCCGCTCCGTCAACGCGGCAGCGCGCCGTTCGAGATAGACCTGCGCCGCGATATTGGCGGTGCGCGCGGCGACGTCCGCCGAGCCGGCGGCGACGCCGACGGTCAGAACGCCCGCGCCGTCACGCGGTTCGAGATCGAGCGCCCGGCGATAGGCGTCGGCGGCCCGCATCTCGGCGCTTTCCAAGGGCCGCGCGGACACGAGGCCGACGGAGCCGAGCCAGCGGGCGATGCCGGGCGGCAGGCGCGGCGTGCCGATCTCCGCGGCCGGGCCCGGGCCGAGACGCGCGACCACCTCGCGCGCCAGGTCGGGAGAGGCGATGACCGCAGCCGCCGCGGAGGGCGAATCGCCGACCGGCGCGAGCCCCCGCCCCTCCGCGAGCGCCAGCACCGTGCTTGCGGTGTATCTGTCGGGAACGAACGAGGCGGCGAGAAGCCCGGCCAACGCCGCCGCGAGCAGGATGACCAGCCAGCGGGAGACGAAGCGAAGTCCCTCGAACACGCCGGAGCCGCCGGATGACCGAACGACCGGCGCAGCGTAAAGAACTCCCGACGACTGCTGCATGACTCAACTCACCCGTCACCCTCCGGCTGCCGGGCCGGCATCCGCGATCCTTGCCCGTCCCGGGCAGCGCGGTGCGCTCGGGCGAGCGCAGGATCGTGCAATCAGGAAACCGCGTTAAGGTTGAGGTCCGGTTAACGGCACCCGCGCGGGCGCCCACGGGCGCCGCCGGCACCGCGGCTTTGGTCGGGCGAACAAAAAAGCCCCGGCGCGGATGCGCCGGGGCCTCTCGGGATGCGATGGAGGGCGGATCAGAAGTCGCGCTGCAGACGCAGGCGGGTCTGGATCTGATCTTCCGAACGCTTGACGTAGAAGGGCTGGTTGAAGTCGACCGCACGGAAGCGGTCACGCTCCAGACGGCCGTACAGCACTTCCACACCGATGTCGAAGTTGCGGACCGGCGACCAGATGAGGGCCGAACCGAGCTTCCAGACGTTGAAGTCGCGGTAGTTGGCGTTGTCCCACTTCACGGCCGAGCTGTAGCTCACGTCCGTGTACGAACCCCAGAGGGTCGAGCGGACGGACGGGGTCCAGTAGTGGACGCCGGCGGCGGTGATGTTCCAGCCGGTGGTCGTCTTGATGTCGCCGTTGATGATGTAGCCATCGGTCACGGTGTTGAAGACGCGGCCGACCTGGGTGCTGCCGCTGAGACCGAGGTAGTTCAGAGCGCCGTCGGCGTAAGCCGCCTGCAGCCACAGCACGTCACCCGCGCCGAGAGCCGGAACCTTGAAGCGCAGACCACCCTGGATGGCCCAGCCGTACTCGGTGTCGACGCGCTGGCCCCAGTTGCCGACGCCGCTCGAGAGCGACGAGCTGCTCGGGTAGGTAACGCCCGTCAGGGGATCATAGATGGAAGCGGAGCTGAGCTCGTGGAAGGCACCGGACAGCTGGGCCGAACCCCAGTCCTGATCGACCCGCAGGTTGGCGACGATGTCAGGCAGGCGCTGACCGGCCGTGTCCCACACGCCCGGGTTGAGCTGACGGGTGTTGCGGTCTTCGAGCGAGATGGTGGCCGAGAAACCGGAACCGAACGTCGCGGTGTAGGCGAACAGGTTGATGTTGGTATCCGAACCGGCCGAACCGGCGAAGTCACCCCAGTTCAGGTCGGACGCGTAGAAGTCGAAGAACGACTGCGTACGACCGGCGGTGAAGCCCGCGAACTGGATGAACGCACGGTCAAGCAGCGCGCCCGTGCCGGTGCCGACCACGCCGCCCGTGTTGCGGTCGATCTGGTAACGGATGAACGCGCGCACCGTGCCCCAATCGGTGGGCGTGCGCACGTCGAGGTCCAGACGGCCACGAGCGCGGAAGCCGATGGCGTCCTGCCGACGGCCAGTACCGGTCAGGTTGCCGGTGCTGCCGAAAGCGATCGTGTTCTGCGTCTCGCCGTAGACGAGTTCTGCACGGACGCGACCACCGATCTTGATGCAGGTGTCGCTGCCAGGAACATAGAAGAATCCGCTGCCGTAGGTGGAGCAGACACGGACGTATTCGACGGGTTCTGCCTTCGCGATGGGAAGATCCGCAGCCTGAGCGCCGGTAATGGCGGCGAAGCCGGCTGCGGTTCCGAGGAGAAGGCTCTTCACGAGCTTCATTGTGTGACCTCCAGAGAGATATCGAGACCCTTTACGAGAGCAGGCCGTCCCCCGATGCCGCCTTCACAGAGACCGGCCGATGAAGCGCCTTTGTCTTCCGAAAACCAGTTTCGCCCCACGATCTACAAACGCAAAACGGTCAATACGCGGCTCGTCTGATTGTCCGGTTGCCCCCGACAGCGTGACCATGACTTAGAGAACCGGCTCATTCAATAATTATGGAACGATTATGCTGCGTTTTGACCGCAGTGTTGCGAAAACGCCACGCGTATATAAGCCAAATTCTTGATATCGCCGCGCAATCTGGCATATATTACATATCTACAATCGAATATTCGGCAATATGTGTCCAAATGTATATATCCATCTGCGGCTACTTTTCGTTAAATTGTTATTAATCATATATAATAATTAGGCATCGTGACTTGTCGTTGCTTGCGTCGTAATGAGATCATCCGCGCGCTCAAGCGCGATTTAATATGAAATTAGACTTATCATAAGATTTGAATCAACGGGATGTCGGTTCCGGGCGAGGACTGTACGGAAGCCGGCTTCCGACAGCGCGGAGAGCCCCGACAATGAAAAACAGCGCGCCCAACGGGACGCGCAGTCAACATGCCACCATCTGGCTTGATTGGCCGTGCGAATCAGCACCGCCACGTCACCTTTCCGGCGCGCCTGCCGTTCGCTCGGCAAACCCGGATCGGCCGTCGCGGACGCGGGGCTTGGAAGGCTCATTGTTTCACGGAAATGGCGAAACCGTCCCGCTTCTTTCTTCCGAGCGGATTCCGATCGATCAGACGATCCCATCTGATCGGAAAGCGCTGCTGGCGACAGAGGGAAAACCGCCATCGCACCGCCGCGCCATCTTTTTGATGCATTTGGATCTAGCCCCCCTGACAAAACCTCGCGGGGCCGGCTGACCGGGGATTCTGGCCCCCTGATGCGTTGCCGATCCTCGCCGATGCAACCGGCATCGACCGCAGTTGGTGCCAAAGGAAGGCAGATTGGCAGGATGACCAGGTCCCTCGGCCATCCCCAACCCCTGAGTTTCTGTTAGAGGTTCTTCTCCAACAAACGGTGCCGTTTGTTGGCCTGACGCTCCAGCCGGCCGGACCTGTTCGGCCCGATCGGCGAATCTTTGCTCTCCGGCGGGCCGGCTCGTCGGCCGTGCCGCCATCCCGCTGCCGACACAACACACTTCCGGAAAGCGGGCGCCGCTTTCCGGGGGACGTGTGTTTCAGGGATCAGTCGAGGGCGATATTGGAGGCTTCCCGCCCCTTGGCCCCGGCCACCACGCCCATCTGCACCCGCTGGCCCTCGGCGAGGTCAGTCAGGCCGGCGCGCTGCAGCGTGGAGGCATGGACGAACACGTCGCGTCCGCCATCGTCCGGCTGCACGAAGCCGAAGCCCTTGTCGCGGTTGTACCACTTCACGGTGCCGTTGACGTCTTCGGCCGGACCGTCGATGCGGGGCGGATACCCGCCGCCGAAGCCACCCGACCGCGACGGGCGCGCGGGGCGCTCCTGCGGGGGCAGATCCTCCAGCTCCACGACCTCGGCGACCTGCGGTCCCTTCGGACCGTCGCGCAGCCGGACGATGGCGCGCGCGCCCGACTCGGCGCCGCTGTGACCGGCGGCCTCGAGCGTCCGCAGGGACAGGAAGGCGTCACCCGAGCCGTCGGCCGCTGCGACGAAGCCGAAGCCCTTGCTCGGGTTGAACCATTTGACCGTTGCTTCAATAGCGGGACCGGCGGGAGCACTCACCGGCGAGTAATAGCTGTCGCGGGAATCGTTGTCGTGACGGCTGGAATGGCCATACCCGCCATCGCGCGGCTCAAAACCGTCTCTACGGGCGCCCCGCCGGCGCGCGTCACGGGAATCGTCATATCGGTTCATACAGAAAGATCCAACTACAGGTAGTCAAGGTTATCCGATCAGGCCACCGCCACGCGAACCATTCGCGCGCACGGCCCCGCTCATCGCAGTATACCGGCGACGAGACATCATACCCTTGTTTTGGTCCATGTGCGAGAACGATAATGCGAGAAATTCAGTAAACCGGATAATAAGAGGCCGTTAGTGACCATAGAGAGGGGCTGGATGAGGTGAAACTGCCCGAACTGCAAGGAGCATCCCGCAGCCGATACTGGTTGTATCGGCAAGCGGTGCGACGCTGCAGTCGGGCAGTTTCACCTCACCGCCAGTTCGTTTCATTGGAAGTGGCTTGCCGAGCCGGCCGCGCCGCAATCGGACAAAATCGCCGACGTCCGGACCTATCGACGGTCACTAACCGCCTCTAATCTCTATTCGAGCGTAATCAGCAGGTCTTTCGCATCCACCGGACTGCCGGCACTGACCAGGACCTCGCCGACAATGCCGTCGCGCGCCGCCCTGAGCGCCGTCTCCATCTTCATCGCCTCGATGGTGACGAGGACGTCGCCGGCCTTCACCGCCTGTCCCTTCTGCACCGCGAGGGTGGCGATGATGCCGGGCATGGGGGCCGCGACGTGCGCATCGTTGCCGTCCTCCGCCTTGCGGCGCGCCGGCAGGTCCGCGACGGCCGCCCGATTCGGCACCTTGATGATGCGCGGCTGACCGTTCAGTTCGAAAAACACCCGCACGAGCCCGTTCTCGTCGGTCTCGCCGATCGCCTGCAACTGGATGACCAGCGACTTGCCGCGCTCGATCTCGACCGAGATCTCGTCACCCACCTGCATGCCGTAGAAGAAGTTGGGCGTCGGCAGCGCCGAGACCGGGCCGTATTTCCAGCTCGTCAGGGCGAAGTCGGTGAATACCTTGGGATACATCAGGTAGGAGGCGAGCTCGGTGTCGGCGACCTGCCGGTCGAGCTTCTCCGCCACCCTGCGCCGCTCGGCCTCGAGATCGGCGGGGGCGATGAGCGAGCCCGGACGGACGGTCGACGGCTTCTCGTCCTTCAGCACCTTCTTCTGCAGCGCCTCGGGCCATCCGCCGGGCGGCTGGCCGAGATCGCCGCGCAGCATCTCCACGACCGAGGCCGGGAAGGCGATCTCGCGGCTGGGGTCGAGCACGTCGGCGGGGGTGAGCTCCTGCGCCACCATCATCAGCGCCATGTCGCCGACCACCTTGGACGAGGGCGTGACCTTGACGATATCGCCGAAGAGATCGTTGGCATCGCGATAGGCGCGCGCCACCTCGTGCCAGCGGGTGTCGAGGCCGAGCGCCCGTGCCTGCTCCTTGAGGTTGGTGAACTGGCCGCCGGGCATCTCGTGCAGGTAGACCTCGGACGCCCCCGCCCTGAGGTCGCTCTCGAAGGCGGCGTACTGCGCGCGCACCGCCTCCCAGTAGAAGCTGATGCGGCGGATGGCGTCGGCGTCGAGGCCCGTCGCCCGCCCGCCGTTGGCAAGCGCCGCCACGATCGAACCCAGGCACGGCTGCGAGGTGAGCCCGGACATCGCGTCCATGGCCGCGTCGATGGCGTCGACGCCCGCCTCCACCGCGGCCAGCACGCTCGCCGCCGAGATGCCGGACGTGTCGTGCGTATGCAGGTGGATCGGCAGCCCGACCTCCTGCTTCAGGGCCGACACGAGCTTGCGCGCGGCGGCAGGGCGCAGCAGCCCCGCCATGTCCTTGATGCCAAGGATATGGCAGCCCGCCGCCTCCAGCTGCTTCGCCAGATCGACGTAGTATTGCAGCGCGTATTTCGGCCGCGCCGGATCGTCGAGATCGCCGGTGTAGCAGATCGCGCCCTCGACGATCTTGCCCGCCTCGCCCACGGCATCGATGGCGACGCGCATGTTCTCGACCCAGTTGAGGCAGTCGAACACCCGGAAGAGGTCCATGCCGGCACCGGCCGCCTGCTGGACGAAATAGCGCACCACGTTGTCGGGATAGTTGGTGTAGCCGACGCCGTTGGCGCCGCGCAGCAGCATCTGCAGCAGCGTGTTGGGCGCACGCTCGCGCAGCGCCGCGAGGCGCTCCCACGGATCCTCGGACAGGAAACGCATGGCGACATCGAAGGTCGCCCCGCCCCAGCATTCGAGCGAGAACAGCCCCGGCAGGCCCTGGGTATAGGCGTCCGCCACCGAGACGATGTCGAAAGTGCGCATGCGCGTCGCGAGCAGCGACTGGTGCGCGTCGCGCATCGTGGTGTCGGTGACGAGCACGCGGCCCTGCTCTTTCATCCAGTCGGCGAGGCCCTTGGCGCCGAGCCGCTCGAACACCTGCTTCGAGCCCTCGGGCAGCCTGTCGCGCCGGAACTCCGGCGGCTCGGCGAGCCGCGCCTCCCGCGGCGGCCGCGCCCGCCCGCGCGTCTCCGGATGGCCGTTGACCGTGACATCCGCCAGATAGCCGAGCAGCTTCGTCGCCCGGTCGCGCTTGCGGGCGAAGGAGAACAGCTCCGGCGTCTCGTCGATGAAGCGGGTGGTGTACTGGCCGTCGAGGAAGTGCTCGTGGCTCAGCAGCGCCTCGAGAAACGTCAGGTTGGTGGCGACGCCGCGGATGCGGTATTCGCGCACGGCCCGCAGCATGCGCGCCACCGCCTCCTCGGGCGAGGGCGCCCAGGCGGTAAGCTTTTCCAGCATCGGATCGTAGAAGCGCGTCACCACCGCCCCCGAATAGGCCGTGCCGCCGTCGACGCGGATGCCGAAGCCGAACGCGCCGCGATAGGCGGTGATGCGGCCATAGTCCGGAATGAAGTTGTTCTCCGGGTTCTCGGTGGTGATGCGGCATTGCAGGGCGTGGCCGTTGAGCCGGATCGCCGGCTGCTCGGGAATGCCGGTCTCGGCGACGTTGCCGATATGCCCGCCCTCACTGATGCGGATCTGTGCCTTGACGATGTCGAGGCCGGTGACCGTCTCCGTCACCGTATGCTCGACCTGGATGCGCGGGTTGACCTCGATGAAGTAGAAGGCGCCGGTGTCGGAATCCATCAGGAACTCGACCGTGCCCGCGCCGACATAGCCTGTGGCCTGGCCGATCCTCAGCGCCGCCTGGCACAGTTCCTCGCGGGTCTTGTCGTCGAGGTAGGGGGCGGGCGCGCGCTCGATCACCTTCTGGTGGCGGCGCTGGATGGTGCAGTCGCGCTCGAAGAGATGCACCAGCCCGCCGTGGGTGTCGCCGAGCAACTGCACCTCGACATGGCGGGCACGGCGCACGAGCTTCTCGAAATAGACCTCGTCCTTGCCGAACGCGGCCTTGGCCTCGCGCCGCGCCGTCGTGACCGTGCTGATGAGATCGTCCGGCCCGTCGATGGGGCGCATGCCGCGCCCGCCGCCGCCCCAGCTCGCCTTGAGCATGAGAGGATAGCCGATCTTTTCGGCAATTGCCTTCACCTCCTCCGGATCGTCGGGCAACGGATCGGAGGCCGGCATCACCGGCACGTTGACGGAGACGGCGAGATTGCGCGCCGAGACCTTGTTGCCGAGGGTGCGCATGGTCTGCGGCCGCGGGCCGATGAAGATGATGCCGTTCGCGGCGCAGGCCTCGGCGAATTCCGGGCTCTCCGACAGGAAGCCGTAGCCGGGATGGATCGCATCGGCCTTCGCCTCGCGCGCCACGCGGATGACCTCGTCGATGGACAGATACGCCTCCAGCGGCCCGAGCTGGCGCCTGCCGTCGTGCGCACGGCCGACCTGATACGCCTCGTCCGCCTTGAAGCGGTGAAGGGACAGCTTGTCCTCCTCCGCGTAGACGGCGATGGTCTCGATGCCGAGTTCCGCCGCCGCGCGAAACACACGGATGGCGATTTCCGACCGGTTGGCAACGAGCAGACGGCGTATGGTCATTCAATCCCCCAACATCCCGGCGCTGTCTTTCATGCAAGCAACGCGAACCGGCCAACGCCTATACAGCAAACGTCGCTTATGTACAGATTTTCCCCGAGATGCAAATAGCATGCCGATAACATGCAGGCCGTCAGCCGATGGGATCGACTTCCCAGCCGACGCTCTCCCCGCCACGGTAGACGTGGATCGACCCGCCGCCGTCGATCGGCTGATCCTCGGCCACGAAGCGTTCGGCGCGGCGCAGCGTGATGCGGCGCCCGTTCACCGGCAGGCCGTAGTGGCGCGGGCCGTTGAGGCTGGCGAAGGCCTCGAGGCGGTCGAGCGCCCACTCCTCGGCGAACACCTGCGCATAGGTTGCGAGCGCGACCGGCGCGACATAGAGCCCGGCGCAGCCGCAGGCCGCCTCCTTGGCGGCGCGCAGATGCGGCGCGGTATCCGTGCCAAGGAAGAAACGCGGACTGCCCGATGTCGCCGCCCGGCGCAGCGCCAAGCGATGGTGCTCACGCTTGGCGACGGGCAGGCAGTAATAGTGCGGCCGGATGCCGCCCCGGAAGATGGCGTTGCGGTTGAACATCAGGTGATGCGGCGTGACCGAGGCGCTGACGCCCGCGCGCGCGGCGAGGACGAAATCGACCCCCTCCTGCGTCGTCACGTGCTCCAGCGTGACGGTGAGACCGGCGAACCGGCGCAGCAGCGGATCGAGCACCCGCTCCAGAAACACCGCCTCGCGGTCGAAGATATCGACCTCGGGATCAGCGACCTCGCCGTGGACCAGCAGCGGCACGCCCGCCTTCTCCAGCCGCTCCAGCACCGGGTGGATGCGCGCGATGTCGCTGACGCCGAAATGCGAATTCGTCGTGGCGTGCTGCGGATAGAGCTTGACCGCCGTTACCGCGCCCGCCCGATGCCCGGCGACGACGTCGTCGGCATCGGTATCGTCGGTGAGGTAGAGGGTCATGAGCGGCTGAAACCCGCTGCCGGGCGGCAGCGCCGCCAGAATCCGCGCCCGATAGGCTTGCGCCTGCGCCGTGGTGACGACCGGCGGCACGAGATTGGGCATGATGATGGCGCGGCCGAAATGCGCGGCGGTCGCAGGCGCAACGGCGCGCAGCGTCTCGCCGTCACGCAGATGGACATGCCAGTCGTCGGGCTGGCGAATGGTCAGGACGTCAGTCATTCTTCAACGGATTCCGCGCATTGCAACCGGCCTCGCTCCCCTGGGGCGCGCGCCGGGCCGCGTTGTAGCAGGCGCGCCCCGCCGCGCCTAGAGTGCTTTCCGGTCAATATGGAATCATTTGACCGGAAAGCGCCTCCGGGAGCGCCAGCCGGGGAGCGCGCAAAGGCCGGCAGTCTTGCCCATCGGCCTTTGGTCAAGCCCGCGCGGCGCGGGAATCGATCCGTTCCGCGGTCCGTTCGGCTTCGGCCGGCGACCGGGCCGATGGCGTCAGATGACCGGCGGCAGGCCGCCGGGCGCCGAGGGCTGCGTGCTGGCAAGCTTGACCAGGGATTCGCCGCACTGCGCCAGCGTCTGGTCCTCAAGCTGCAACGTGATGCCGATGCCGCCGGGGAGAACGACCGAAATCAGCGGCAGGCCGTTGCGGTTCGACCGCGCCGCCACCCAGCGCAGCACGGGGAACTGGCAGTCGTCGACCGGCGTGCCCACCGGCGGGCGCGACGCGCCGGCCCGCAACGCCACGGACGCCGTGAGCAGCGCGCGGCCAAGCAGCGCTGCCTGTTCGCCCGAAAGCGGCAGCGCGGTCTCGCCATGCGAGGAGCGCGCCTTCAGCAGCACCTGATCGTCCTCGCCAACCACAGCCGCAAACGACAATCCGGGGACGCCCCCGGAATCGCCGGTGTGGGTATCGTTGTTGTTACCCGAATTTCCGTCTGTCATCTCAACCATCCCTGTTTGATTCGCTTGCACCATACATGAACATCAATAGAGGATGAACCGCTCGGCACAATATACATGATGATCACCCGCACCGCCCAACGGCGCAAGGCCGCGACCGCCTAAAGCATGCGCCGGCCATTGCGAAGCATCTTAAAAGAAAATCAGGAGTCAGTTATAATGACGTCGGCGCCGGACAGCAATCATGACACAACAATGACTGTTCCATGCCTGCACTATTCGAAAATTATAAAGTAACATTTATTGCATACCGACTTCCCGTCGAGGCCGGAAATGTGCGCCGGTGGGCGTTTTTCTGCCATTGAAGGGTATCAATGGGCGCGTGTACGTGATATGTTCCGACCCGTGTCTCAAATAGCATGGACGGGAACCGATACATGTCGTTGATCTCGAACGTTCGAACCGTGCTGGCCGGCGCCCTGCTTCTGATGGGCGCGCAGATTGTCACCGGACCGTCGGCGCCGGAGCGGGAGGCATCGGGGCCGGGCCCTGCGCACGCCGGCGTTCTCGCGTGGCTCGTCCCGGCGGCGCAGGCGGCCGAGCCGCTGCGCCTCGCCGACATCCGGATCGGCAACGACGCGGTTTCCGTCGAGATCCCGCAGGCGAGCGTCGAGGGATCGAACCTGACGCAGCCCGAGCTGCAGTCGCTGTTCGACGATTCGGCCCAGACAACGCCGGCCGGGCGTTCCGTGGCCGAGCGTCTCGCCGCCTTCTCGGCGGCGCTCGTCACCATTCCCGAGCTCACCGTGACCGTGATGGGCGGCGGCACGACGCAGATCACCCGGTATTTCGACGTCGAGCTGCGGGATATCGCAAGCGGCGTGATCGGCCGGGCGACCGCCGGCCGCGCGTCCAGCTCCGTGACTGCGGAGCGGAAGGACGAGAACGGCGACACCAACGAGGAGGAGAGGTTCTCCGGCACCATCGGCCGGATCGCCGTGGAGGCCGTCGACACCGTCTTCACCGCGCGCCTGCTGACGGGCGATGCGTCCGGCTCCGCCTCCGGCGAGCGCCCGACACAGCCGCTCCACGGCCCGTTCACGATCAGCGACTACCGCTTTACGCAACATGCCTCGGACGAGAACGACGAGCTCACCGTGGAGGTGACGATCGACACCATCGCGGGCGAGGGCGTCTCGGCCCGCCAGCCGCGCACGCCGCTGTCGCAGCTTTTCGGCATGCTCGACGCGACCGGAGACGATCTGGACGATCTGCCCCCCGAAAAGCTGCGCATCCTGCTCATCGGCTTTGCCGACCTGCTGTCCTCGTTCGATTTCGGCAAGACCACGGCCAGCGACGTGAACATCCGCAGCGAGGGCACGGCTGACGGCGTCGACTTCACGGTGCGCATCCAGTCGATCGCCTCGCACTATGGCGATCAGCAGCTCGGCCTTGTCTTCAACGACATCGCCGCCTCCAGCCAGCCGAAGGCAAAGGCGGACGGGAAGACGGAGCCGGACACGGTGTCCATCGGGCGGTTCGCGGTCGAGAACCTGTCGTTCGGATCGACGATCACGGCGCTCGAGGAGGCGGCCAGATCGGACCTGACCGGGAAGGACGGGAACAGCGCGCTGCTCGACGGCGCGCGGTTTGCCCCCACCGGCGGACGGCTGATGGTCGCCGACGTCGACGTCGATGTCGATATCAGCGACGAAGAATCCAAACAGGCGGATCGCTTCGCCTTCTCGATCAGGACGTTCGAGACCACCACCGGCGGCAATGTCGCCGGTGGCCGGTCCCATTTCGAGACGGTGCTGACGGATCTGCACGCGCGCCTGCCGGACACGGACGCGGACGGGCTGCGCGAATTGCGCGCGCTCGGCTACGAGGAGCTGACCATCTCCTCCGTCTTCCGCGGCAACTGGGACGAGGCCACGAACCAGCTCGCGATCGACACCCTGTCCCTGTCGGGGGTGGACATCGGCAGCATCGCGGCCGGCGCGCGTTTCGGCAATGTCGGGCGGGATGCGTATTCGGGCGACATCAGCCTGATCCTGCAGGCGCTGGAACAGTCGTCGCTGCACGACCTGACGTTGACGCTGGAGGACGGCGGCCTGTTCGAGCGGTTCGTCAAACAGCAGTCGGCGGCAGGCGCCGGCAGCGAGGACGAGCTCAGGCAGCAATATGCGGCGCTCGCCTCCATCGGCATCCCGGCGCTGATCGGCGAGACGCCGGCGGCCCGCAAGATCGCCAACGCCGTGTCGCGCTTCGCGACCGCGCCCGGCAAGCTCACTCTCACGGCGAAGGCGCGTGACCCGCAGGGCGTTCCGCTCAGCACGCTGGATCTCGACGCAGCGCCAGCCAAGCTCATGGAACACTTCGACATCACCACGTCGAACTGACCCATCCACGCCGGGCGACGGCCGGAGGCGGCCTCTCCACGCGCATCCCGATCCGGCGGGAGCCGGCTCCCCTCACCCGGCCGGAATGGCGAGCGAGGTGCCGGCCTGCGCTTCCACCACCGCAACGGCAGTCATGTTGACGATGCCGCGCGCGGTGACGGTCTCGGTGAGAATGTGCGCCGGTTTCGCCTGCCCGAGCAGGATCGGCCCGACCGGCAACGCATCGGCCAGCACGCGGGCGAACTGGAAGGCGATGTTGGCCGCGTCGAGCGTCGGCAGGACGAGCACGTTGGCCGCGCCCTTGAGGTGGGACGACGGCAGCGAGCGGTCGCGCACGAGCTGCGACAGCGCCGCGTCGGCCTGCATCTCCCCGTCGACTTCGAGATCCGGCGCGCGCGCGCGCAGCAGCGCCAGCGCCTGGCGCATCTTGCGGGCCGAGGCCGAATCGGCGGAGCCGAAGTTGGAATGCGACAGCAGCGCCACCTTGGGCTCGATGCCGAAGCGGCGCACATGGGCGGCGCAGGAGACCGCCGTATCCGCCAGTTCCTGGGCGGTGGGATCCTGGCGGATGTGGGTGTCGGCGAGGAAGTAATGCCCCTTGGAAGTGATGATGAGGCTCATGGCGGCGAAATCGTCGACGCCCGGCGCGGTGCCGATGATGTTGCGGATGTGGCGCAGGTGCGAGTCGAACCGCCCCTCCACGCCGCAGATGAGCGCGTCGGCGTCGCCGCGCAGCAGCGCCACCGCGGCGATGACCGTCTGGTTGGTGCGCATCAGCGTGCGGGCGAGGTCAGGCGTGATGCCCTGGCGCCCCGCCGCCTCCAGATAGCTGGCGACATAGTCGCGATAGCGCGGATCGTCGTCCGGGTTGATGAGGTCGAAATGCTCGCCCGGCTCCAGCGACAGACCGAAGCGCTTCAGGCGCGCCTCGACGACGGTGGGACGGCCGATGAGAATGGGACGGGCGATGCCTTCCTCGACCACGGCCTGCACCGCGCGCAGCACGCGCTCGTCCTCGCCCTCGGCGTAGATGACGCGCCTGGGCTCGGCCCGCGCCTGGCTGAACAGCGGCTTCATGATGAAGCCGGAACGGAACACGAAGCCGTTGAGCGAGTCGGCGTAGGCGTCGAAATCCTTGATCGGCTTGCGCGCCACGCCCGATTCCATCGCCGCCTTCGCGACGGCCGGCGCGATGCGCAGGATGAGGCGCGGATCGAACGGATTGGGAATGACCGAGTCCGGGCCGAAGTTGCGCGCCTCGCCGCCATAGGCGCGGGCGACGACATCGGAGGGCGCCTCGCGCGCCAGTTCCGCGATGGCCTTGACGGCGGCCGCCTTCATCGCCTCGTTGATGGTGGAGGCGGCGACATCGAGCGCGCCCCGGAAGATGAAGGGAAAGCACAGGACGTTGTTGACCTGGTTGGGATAATCGGAACGCCCGGTGCAGATGATGGCGTCCGGCCGCACCTCGCGGGCCGTCTCGGGCGGGATCTCGGGGTCGGGATTGGCGAGCGCAAGGATGAGCGGCCGGTCGCCCATCTTCTTGACCATCTCGGGCTTCAGCACGTTGGCGGCGGAGAGGCCGAGGAAGATGTCCGCTCCCTCGATGACGTCGCTGAGCGTGCGCTTGTCCGTGTCCTGGGCGTAGATCGCCTTCCAGCGGTCCATCAGCGTCTCGCGCCCCTTGTAGACGACGCCCTCGATATCGGTCACCCAGATGTTTTCGCGCCTGGCGCCGAGCGACACCAGCAGGTTGAGGCATGCAAGCGCCGCAGCGCCCGCCCCGGAGGCGACGATCTTGACCTTGTCGATGCGCTTGCCGCCGAGCAGCAGCGCGTTGGTGACCGCAGCCCCCACGATGATGGCCGTGCCGTGCTGGTCGTCGTGGAACACCGGGATGTTCATGCGCAGCTTCAGCCGCTCCTCGACCTCGAAGCACTCGGGGGCCTTGATGTCCTCAAGGTTGATGCCGCCGAAGGTGGGCTCCAGCGCCGCCACGACATTGACGAGGCGATCGACGTCGGTCTCCGCCACCTCGATGTCGAACACATCGATGCCGGCGAACTTCTTGAACAGGACCGCCTTGCCCTCCATCACGGGCTTGGACGCGAGCGCGCCGATGTTGCCGAGGCCGAGCACCGCCGTGCCGTTCGACACCACGGCGACGAGGTTCTGGCGGATGGTGAGAGTGTCGGCCTCGCCGGGCTCGGCGACGATGGCCTCGCAGGCGGCGGCGACGCCGGGGGAATAGGCAAGCGCGAGGTCGCGCTGGTTGCCGAGCGGCTTGGTCGGCTTGATCTCAAGCTTTCCCGGGCGGGGATTGCGGTGATAGAAGAGAGCTCCTGCCTTGAGGTCCTGAGAAATGTTGCCGGTCATAGGTGCGTCGCCCCCTATACTTTTTGCTGAGAATGGCCGTGGCTGCCCGATATCCGTTTTCGCTTCCGGGCAGAGGTTCGTCAATGGCGCGATCGACGCCAGGATTGCATTTCAGGAATAGCTGATGTTTCCTTTCGGCCTGATGAAACGCTGGCGCAATCCGCGCAACGAGACGCGGATATTTCTGGCGCGTCAGATCCGCCGCCATGGCTTTTCCGTTGGCGCGCACAGCTATGGCCACCCCAAGGTGCGCTTCGCCGACCAGGGACACACGCTCGTCATCGGGCGCTTCTGCTCCATCGCCGACAAGGTGGAGATCCTGCTCGGCGGCGGGCATCATATGCACTGGACGTCGACCTTCCCCTTTTCCGCCTTTCCCGACGCGTGGCCAGGGAGCGAGCGCCTGGCCGATTACCGGGCGGGCGGCGGCAACGTCGTCATCGGCTCCGACGTGTGGATCGGCTCGGGGGCGATGATCCTGCCCGGCGTCACCATCGGCCACGGCGCGGTGATCGCGGCGCGGGCGGTGGTGACGCGCGATGTCGCGCCCTACACGCTCATGGCCGGCGTGCCGGCGCGCGCGGTGCGCACGCGCTTTCCCGACGATCTCGTCGCGGACCTGCTGGAGGCGGCATGGTGGGAGTTGCCCGATGCTGCCCTCGTGCCGCTGCTGCCGCTGCTGCAGGGCGAGCGGGCGCGGGAGCTCGTCGCGGCCGTCAGGCTTTTGCGGGCAGGCGCCGCACCGCCATCAGCCGGCCCTTGAGCGCCAGCGCCGGCTGCTCGACCGCGTACCACGACAGCGCGGCGACGACGGCCGAGACGGCGATCGCCGGGGCGAGCATGACCGCCGCCGGCACGGCCGGGAAGAAGGCGAACAGCACCTGCTGCACCGGCCAGCCGTAGAGATAGAGGCCATAGGACAGATCGGCGCGGGGCGCGCGCAGCGGCACCGGCGCGCCGAGCGCCAGCCACAGCACACCGTAGGCCGAAGCGATGAAGAGCAGCGTATGGTAGAGCGGCGTCCCGGCGCCGAGCCAGGCGGCGAGAACGAGCCCCGCCACGATCACCGGGCTCGACGGCACGCGCTCGCGATAGAGGTAGAGCACGCTGCCGGTCAGGAAGATCAGCGGCAGGCGGATCGATGTCTGCAGGCCCTTGCCCGCCTCCGGATGGAAGACATCGAGGCCGAGGCTCGCCGCGACCAGCCCGCCGACGAGGACGAGTACCGCCACGCGGTGGCGCAGCGCGCCGACGACGCCGAGGCCAAGCACCACAGCATAGCAGATGACCTCGTATTTCAGCGTCCACACCGTGCCGAGCGGAAAGCGGAACGGATTCTCGGTGAACACGCCCGGCAGCGGCGCGGTGCTTTTCAGCGTCGTCAGCGTCGCCTCGACGAAGCGCCACAATTGCGGATCGCGGAAATAATCGGCGAGCGGCAGTGCGGTTAGCGCCGGCCCGAGCAGAAACGCGCACGCCAGCACGGCGGCAATGAGCGCCGGCGCGATGCGCAGCGTGCGCGCCACCGCGTAGTCGAGCGGACCGCGGCGCACGAAACTCATGGTGACGAGAAAGCCGGAGATGGCGAAAAAGCCGTTCACCGCATGCTCGCCGAGCGAAAAGCCGGTCAGGGTATGGAGCGGCTCGTCACCGGGCGCGCCCGTGCCGACGCTGAAGGCATGCGAGACGATCACGGAGAGCGCCAGCAGGTGGCGCAGCAGGCTGAAATTGTCGCCGCCACGCCGGGTCGATGCCGCCATGGACGCCTCGATCATGGATGGTTGCAGAAACGCCTTCATTCACCCCCCGGACCGTTGCGGGACAAGCCTTGCCGGGACAGCGCATCGCGCCCGAAAAGCCACGCCAGCGCGCCCATGCATGAACCGCCGTAGCGCACGGCAAGCCGGCGATTGAGAATGAGGCAGCTTCCGAGCGCCTTCAAGCCGTTGACGAGCGCCATGCCGAGCGCCGGGCTTCTCAGCCCGTACTTATGGCTGATATAGGCGCGCGACCAGGCGAGGTGCCAGCGGGCGGTCAGGACGCGCGCCAGCGAGGGCGCGCTCGATCCGCCGCGCTGGTGGCGCGCCACGGCTGCGTGAACGTGAACGAGCGAATGGCCGGCGTCGATGACGCGCCGGCACAGGTCGTCGTCCTCGAAGAACAAAAAAATGTTGTCGTCGAAGCCGCCGATCGACAGCAGGGCGTCGCGGCGCGCCAGCAGGACCGCGCCGGACAGGAACGGCGCGCAGCAGTCGCCCTCCGGAAAACGGCGCACGCCGGAGGGGTTCGGCAGGTAGGGCGACAGCAACGAGCGGAACTGGAAGAAGAACCGCCCGTCCCGCTCCACGATGCGCGGCGCGAGGAGCGCGGCGTCGGGATAGGCTTCAGCGGCCCGCAGCAATTCGGCGAGCGCGCCCTCCTCCAGCTCGGCGTCCGGGTTGCAGATCAGCACGAGCGGACGGCGGGCCGCGCGCATGCCGACGTTGTTGGCGCGCCCATATCCCTCGTTCCGGGCGTTGCGGATGACGCGCGCGCCGCGGTTTTCGGCGAGCTCCGCCGAGCCGTCGGTGCTGGCGTTGTCGACGACGATGACCGCCGCGCCCTCGCGGGTCAGCGCCGCGAGGCAGGCCGGCAGCACACCGGCGCTCTCGAAGCTGACGACGACCGCCTCCACCGCTGGAACCGGCGGCGCCTCCCCTGTCCCGGCCGTGCCCGCCGGCATGCCGTCACGCGGGCTTTTCGGGCAGGTTGAGGCGGATGTGCAGCTCGCGGAGCTGCTTGGCCGTCACCTCCGAGGGCGCGCCCATCAAGAGGTCCTCGGCGCGCTGGTTCATGGGGAACAGCACCACCTCGCGGATGTTGGGCTCGTCGCACAGCAGCATCACGATGCGGTCGACGCCGGGCGCGATGCCGCCGTGCGGCGGGGCGCCGAAGCTCAGCGCCCGCAGCATGCCGCCGAACTTCGCCTCCAGCACATCCTCGCCGTAGCCGGCAATGGCGAAGGCCTTGCGCATGATGTCCGGCCGGTGGTTACGGATGGCGCCCGACGACAGCTCGATGCCGTTGCAGACGATGTCGTACTGGAAGGCGGTGATGCCGAGGATCGTCTTCTCGTCCGCGGGGTCGAGCGCCAGAAAGGCGTCGTGGTCGAAGTTCGGCATGGAGAACGGGTTGTGGGAGAAGTCGATGCGCTTCTCGTCCTCGTTCCATTCGTACATCGGGAAATCGGTGATCCAGCACAGATCGAAGCGGTCCTTCACCGAGAGCCCGAGTTCGTCGCCGATGCGCAGGCGCGCCGCGCCCGCGAGCTTCGCCGCCTTCAGTTCCTCGCCGGCGGAGAAGAACACCGCATCGCCCGCCCCCACACCCGCCTTTGCCGCGATGGCTGCCTGCACGTCGGCGGGGATGAACTTGGCGATCGGCCCCTTGCCGACGAGCGCGCCGCCCTCCTCCTCGAACACGACATAGCCGAGCCCCGGCGCGCCCTCGCCGCGCGCCCAGTCGTTGAGCTTGTCGAAGAACGAGCGCGGCTGGCTCGCGGCGCCGGGCGCCGGGATGACGCGCACCACGCCGCCCGATTCCACCACGCCGCGGAACGCCTTGAAGGTGACGCCCTCGGCGACGAACTCCTGCGACACGTCGGCGATGACGAGCGGGTTGCGCAGGTCGGGCTTGTCGGAGCCGTATTTCAGCAGCGACTCGGCATAGGGGATGCGCGGGAAGGTTTGCGTGACCGGCTTTCCGTCGGCGAATTCCTCGAACACGCCGCGCAGCACGGGTTCCACGGCCTGGAACACATCCTCCTGGGTGACGAAGCTCATCTCGATATCGAGCTGGTAGAACTCGCCCGGCGAGCGGTCGGCGCGGGCATCCTCATCGCGAAAACAGGGCGCGATCTGGAAATAGCGGTCGAAGCCCGCGATCATGGTGAGCTGCTTGAACTGCTGCGGCGCCTGCGGCAGGGCATAGAACTTGCCCGGATGCAGGCGGCTCGGCACCAAGAAGTCGCGCGCGCCCTCGGGCGAGGAGGCGGTCAGGATCGGGGTCTGGAACTCGAAGAAATTCTGTTCCCGCATGCGCCGGCGCAGCGAATCGATCACCTGCCCGCGGCGGATGATGTTGCGGTGCAGCTTCTCGCGGCGCAGGTCGAGAAAGCGGTACTTGAGGCGCGTCTCTTCCGGATAGGTCTGGTCGCCGAACACCTGCAACGGCAGCTCGGCCGCCGGGCCGAGCGCCTCAAGGTCGGTGACGTAGACCTCGACCTGGCCAGTCGTGAGATCGGGGTTTTCGGTGCCGGCCGGGCGGTGGCGCACCTTGCCATCGATGCGGACCACCCATTCGGAGCGCACCTGCGACACCGCCTCGAACGCAGGCGAATCGGAATCGGCCACCACCTGCGTCAGGCCGTAATGGTCGCGCAGGTCGATGAACAGCACGCCGCCGTGGTCGCGGATGCGATGGCACCAGCCGGACAGGCGCACGTCGGCGCCGATGTCGGATTCGCGCAGAGCGCCGCAGGTATGGGAACGGTAGCGATGCATGACGGAAAGCCAGTCTCGTGTGACGGAAGAAGCGAAGCGCGCCGCCCTCTGAAACGGCCGGCAGGCCGGGAGAAGTCCACGGCGGACACCGCTTGTCAAGCATCAGCCGCAAAAAGTGCCCCAAAGGTCGCGTAAATCGTCCGCGCCGCGGCGACAAGCGCCGCGCGCTCGGCTATGGAGCGGCGGGCACTCAAGCTGAACCGTTCCGCCGCTCCATCTTTTTATTCCCGCATCAAATTTTTCCGAAAAATGCGCACATTTTCCGGTTTGATGCTATAGCGGGCATCATGGACCTGATATCGACCACCGACGCCCTCACAGCCGCCTGCGCGCGCCTCGCCCATCACCCCTTCGTGACCGTGGACACCGAGTTTCTGCGCGAGACGACCTTCTATGCCAAGCTCTGCCTCATCCAGATGGCGAGCCCGGAGGAGGCCGTGCTCGTCGACCCGCTCGCGCCCGGCATCGACCTTGCCCCGTTCTTCGCGCTGATGGCCGATGAGGCCGTGGTCAAGGTGTTTCATTCCGCCCGCCAGGACGTCGAGATCATCTGGCAGCGCGGGCAGGTGATCCCGACGCCGCTGTTCGATACCCAGGTCGCGGCCATGGTATGCGGCTACGGCGACTCGGTCTCCTACGAGCAGCTGACCAACGACCTCGCCCACGCGCGCATCGACAAGTCCTCGCGCTTCACCGACTGGTCGCGCCGGCCGCTCGACAACCAGCAGCTCACCTACGCGCTCTCCGACGTCACGCATCTGCGCACCATCTATGCGGCCCTTGCCGCCGATCTCGCCGCCTCGGGCCGGTCCGGCTGGCTGGAGGAGGAAATGGCCATCCTCACCAGCCCCGCCACCTACGAGCTCCACCCGGAGGACGCGTGGCAGAAGCTGCGCGGGCGGGTGCGCAAGCAGCGGGAACTGGCGGTGCTGATCGAGGTCGCGGCGTGGCGCGAGCGCGAGGCGCGCGCGCGAGACGTGCCCCGCTCGCGGGTGATGAAGGACGATGGCATCGTCGATGTCGCGGTCAACGCGCCGCATTCCGCCGAGGCGCTGGGGCGGCTGCGCTCCATCCCGAACGGCTTCGAGCGCTCGCGCGCCGGCGCGGATATCCTCGAGGCGGTGGAGCGGGCGCTGGCGCGCGACCCCGCGAGCCTGCCGGCGCTGGAGCGCCCGCGCGGACGCGCCAACACGGGCGCGGTGCTCGAACTGCTCAAGGTGCTGCTGAAAAGCGTGGCGGAGACGGCCCGCGTCGCACCCAAGATCCTCGCCACCGTGGACGACCTCGAAGCCATCGCCGTGGACGACAACGCGGACGTGCCGGCGCTCCACGGCTGGCGGCGCAACATCTTCGGCGAGCAGGCGCTCAAGCTCAAGCACGGCAAGCTCGCCATCGCCATCGACGGCAACAGGGTGATCCTGATCGAGCGCTAGGCTGAATCGACATTCAGCCCAGGGTGCGATGGAGTGCCCGGAGACGGCGGCCCGGTCAGGCCGCCGATCCGGTCGCGTGGTTCGGCACGGTCACCACGGCCGGGTCGCGGCCGACGATGCGGGCGAGCTGACGCAGCCGGCCCACGAGACGCTCGTTGGCCAGCGGCTCCAGATCGGCGGGCAGCGACAGCACCAGACGATCGCCGCTGCCGACCACCGGTGTGCGCGCCAGCGTGCCGGGCATCGCGGCCGACAGCAGATAGGCGACCCGCATCATGCCGCCGAGAATGCGGGCGCGGTTCAGCATGCGCGGCGTCACCAGCTCCCGCATGCGGGAACTCGCGCCTTCGAGCGACAGCCCCTCGTGCCGGAAGAACGCCGCCAGCGCGATGAACGCCCGGCCCGGATGGTCGACGCCGGTCAGCGAGGCATGCGCGATCAGGCTGAGGCTCTGCTCGCCGCGGTAGTCGGGATGGGCGCGCCAGGCAAGATCGGACAGCAGGCACGCCGCCTCGCGCTGACGGCGTTCGTCCTCGTTCTCGTCGAGATGCAGCGAGGCGCTCAGGCGCGCCGTCCAGTCGATGAGATCCGCCGCATGGGCAGGATTGCGCGACATCAGCCGGTTGAGTTCGGCAGCGCCCGCCAGCAGCGGGTCAATGCGCCGCTCCTGCTCGCCGAGCAGCTCGTACAGCAGCCCTTCGCGCACGCCCAGCGCCGACAGCACGACGGCGCTCGGGCGCCCGCGCCGGATGATCTCGTCGAGCAGCAACGCGCCGTAGCCGAGCAGCGGGCGGCGCGCCTCGGACACGGAATCGATCGATTCGAGCACGTCCGTATCGGCGCGCTCGACGATCTTGCTGAACTCCGCCGCATCCCGCGCCGGGATGGTGTAGCCGTGCATGACGTGCATCGGGTAGGCTTTTTGAGCCATGTGCAGCGCCGCCAGCGCCCGCCACGTGCCGCCGACCGCGTAGAACGCGCGCCCGCGCAGCGCATCGAGCGGCGCGGCTTCGGCGAGTGCGTCGCGGATGACCCGGACCGCTTTCTTGAGCGACCCGCCGGTGACATCCTGCAGCGCGAGGCCGCCGAGCTTGGTGGTGATGCCCTGGGCCACGGTGTTGCCGATGACGTCCACCAGCTCTAGGCTGCCGCCGCCGAGATCGCCGACGACGCCGTCGGCGCGATGGAAGCCCGAGAGAATGCCGTAGGCGGAGAGCTGCGCCTCGCGCCGGCCGGACAGAAGCTCGATCTTGCGGCCGAGGATGCGTTCGGCCTCGGCGATGAAGTCGGGACCGTTGGCCGCGTCGCGCGCGGCCGCCGTGGCGACGATATGGATGGTCTCGACCCTGGCGGCCTCGCACAGCAGGCGGAAGCGCGTCAGCGCCCTCAGCGCCTTGTCCACCGCCTCCTCGGCGAGCCGGCCGGTGGAGACGACCGCGCGGCCGAGGCCGCAGAGCACCTTTTCGTTGAAAAGCTGGGCGGGGGCGCGGCTCAGCGCCTCGTAGATCACGAGGCGGATCGAGTTCGAGCCGATGTCGATGATGGCGACCGGGGCCGTAACGTCCGGTCGCCTCACCGGCTGCGGCCTTTCAGCCGCGCCGGCATCGGATATTGGCGCATCATATGTCCGGAGGCTCCGGTCAACCGTCGCACCCCCCTCAATTGTGCCCTTTGGCGAGGCTGCGAGGGCGAGAGTTCCTGAGAGACTTTCCACGGCCTGACAAACTCGGGTTGGTCATGAAGTAGGCATGGGCGTTGAACGGCTCCTCACCCTCGGCAGGCGTGACGCGCGTGCTCTTCCCATCCGGAAGGATGGTCCAGCTCTGCTCGTTATCGAGCATGTTGGCAAGCATAATCTGGTCAAGAACCTGTTGATGAACCGTGGGATTGGAAATCGGACACATCGCCTCCACGCGCCGGTCGAGGTTGCGCTGCATCAGGTCGGCGGACGAAATATACAGATGCGCCTGCGGGTTAGGCAGTTCCTGGCCGTTGCCGAAGGCGTAGATGCGGCTGTGTTCGAGGAAGCGACCGACGATCGACTTGACGCGGATATTTTCCGACAGGCCGGGAATGCCGGGACGCAGGCAGCAGATGCCGCGCACGACGAGATCGATCTGCACGCCGGCGCGACTCGCGTCGTAGAGCGCGTCGATGATCTCGACGTCGACGAGCGAGTTGCACTTCATCCACACCGAGCCTGGGCGGCCGGCCTTCACGTGCTCGATCTCCTCCTTGAGGTGCTGCAGGATGCGCGGCTTGATGGTGAGCGGCGACACCGCCATGCGCTCCAGCTCCGCGGGCTCCGCATAGCCGGTGATGAAGTTGAAGATGCGGCTGACGTCGCGCGCGATCGCCGGATCGGCGGTGAAGAACGACAGGTCGGTGTAGATGCGCGCCGTGATCGGGTGGTAGTTGCCGGTGCCGACGTGGCAGTAGGTGACGAGCTGGCCGTTCTCGCGGCGCACCACCGACGACAGCTTGGCGTGGGTCTTCAGCTCGATGAAGCCGAACACCACCTGCGCCCCGGCCCGCTCCAGATCGCGCGCCCAGCGGATGTTCGCCTCCTCGTCGAAGCGGGCCTTGAGCTCCACGAGCGCGGTCACCGACTTGCCGGCCTCCGCGGCTTCCGCCAGCGCCTTGACGATAGGCGAGTCCGAGGAGGTGCGGTAGAGCGTCTGCTTGATGGCGACGACGTCCGGATCGCGCGCCGCCTGCTGCAGGAACTGCACCACGACGTCGAACGATTCATAGGGGTGATGGACGATCAGGTCCTTCTCGCGGATCGCCGAGAAGCAGTCGCCGGCGTGCTCGCGGATGCGCTCGGGATAGCGCGGGTTATAGGGCTCGAACTTGAGGTCGGGCCGGTCGAGGCCGACGAGCTGCGACAGCTCGTTGAGCGCCAGCATGCCCGGCGAGATGAAGATCTCGTCCGGCAGCACGTGCAGCTCCTTGGCGACGAACTCGCGCAGGTTGTCGGGCATCGCCCCCTCGAACTCGAGCCGGATGACGACGCCGCGCCGGCGCTGCTTGAGCGCCGATTCGAACAGCCGCACCAGATCCTCCGCCTCTTCCTCGATTTCGAGGTCCGAGTCGCGCACCACGCGGAAGCTGCCC
Organism: Pseudochelatococcus sp. B33; assembly: GCF_053570585.1. Taxonomy (NCBI): domain Bacteria; kingdom Pseudomonadati; phylum Pseudomonadota; class Alphaproteobacteria; order Hyphomicrobiales; family Chelatococcaceae; genus Pseudochelatococcus; species Pseudochelatococcus sp. B33. Next base: position 169,804 of record NZ_JBSEFH010000005.1, read on the forward strand.
TGCCCCTGCACCGAATAGCCCGGGAACAGGCGGTTGACGAACAGCACCAGCACCTGCTCCAGCACGATGAAGCGCGCGGCGCCGGTCTCGGCGAAGTCCGGCAGCTTGATGAAGCGCTGCACCTTGTTGGGGATGCGGATCAGCGCGTTGAGCGACTTGTTGTCGCTCTGGCGGTGGAGCGCCAGCGCTAGCGAGAAGCCGAGATTGGGGATGAAGGGGAACGGGTGCGCCGGGTCGATGGCGAGCGGCGTCACCACCGGGAAGACATAGTGCAGGAAATAGTCGTCGAGCCAGTTCAGCTCGGCGCGGGTCAGCTCGCTGCTGTCGATGAGCACGATGCCGTTCTCGACGAGCTCCTCGCGCAGCTCCAGCCAGCGCTTCTGCTGGTCGCTGGCGAGCTCGCTCACCTCGGTGCTGATGCGCGCGAGCTGCTCGGCCGGCGACAGCCCGTCCTGGGAGACGACGGAGACGCCCGAGCGCAGCTGCCCGCGCACGCCCGCCACGCGGACCATGAAGAACTCGTCGAGGTTGTTCGCCGAGATGGACAGGAAGCGCAGCTGCTCCAGCAGCGGATGGCGCTTGTTGGAGGCCTCCTCCAGCACGCGCCGGTTGAACTGCAGCCACGACAGCTCGCGGTTGATCAGCCGGTCGGGGGAATGACGCAGGTCAGCGCCCCCGGGGGCGTCGGCGGTCACTTCCGGCGCGTTTTCAACCACTTCTTCCTGCGAATCCAGAGTCGATGCGACTTGCGTCATGGCCAAATCCCCGCGTTGATCTGCGGCGTGCGCGAAAGCCCCGCCAGTGCTTGTATTCATGCCGGTTTTCGCAACGTTGTGCGACAATTCCACGACGAACGGCCGCAAAAAAGAAAGATGCGCCAAAGCCTGGGGCAGAGTCTGACACGACGGCCGGTCGCGGTCCAGCGCCTCACCCCCGCTCGTCGGGGCTCGGGCTCTGCGGCGCGGAAGCCTCCGGTTCCTGATCGCGATCCGGATCGTGCGCCGCCTCCCACCGGTCCAGGACGCCGAGCGCGAAGGTGCGCGTGATCCGCCGGCCGTCGCTGAGCGACTCTCGGTCGAGGAGCTCGACCAGCGCACGCGCGGCGGCGAGAGAGCGCTCCATGCGCCGCGCCAGCGCTTCCACGACGGTGATATCGACCACGAGCTGCCGGTCCGCGAACAGCTTCACCAGCACCGCCCGCAGCAGCGCATCGTCCGGCGCGTCGATGGCGACCGACGGCGACAGCCGCATGCGCGACAGCAGGTCGGGCGTCGCGAGCCCCCATTCGTCGGGGCCTGAGCGCGCGGTCACCAGCATAGACGCTCCCCCGGCAAGGCCCCTGCGCCGCAGCGCGTTGACGAGGTGGAACAGCGCGTGCTCGTCACGCCCGCCCGTATCCGCATTCTCGATGACGACGGCGCCGTGCGCCGCCAGTTCCTCCACGGCCTGTGCCGTCACCGCCTCCACGGGCACGATGCGCGCGCCGGCGCGGCTCGCCCAGATCGCGGCCAGATGCGTCTTGCCGGCGCCCTCGGGGCCGATGAGGCGCAGCAGCGGATCGGGCCACTCCGGCCAGTTGCCGATCATGGAGAACGCCTGCGCGTTGGCAGGGCTGACGAGAAAGTCCTCCGCCGCCAGCCGGGTGTCGACCGGCAGCTCCAGCGGCAGTTGGCGGGGAACCCCCGGCCGCCGTGCGGGCGGGGGCGGACGGCTGTCAGACATCGACGTGGATCCTGGGTCTCGCCTCCTTCTCCGGCCCGCGATAGAGCGAGCTCGACAGATAGAGCTGCAGGGCGAAGCGCGTGAGCACGCCGATGGCCGCCGCGATCGGCACCGCCAGCAGCAGGCCGACGAAGCCGAACATGGAGCCGAACGCCACCAGCGCGAACATCAGCCACACGGGATGCAGCCCGACCGCGTCGCCGACCAGCTTGGGCGACAGGAAGTTGCCCTCCACGAACTGGCCGAACAGGAACACGCCGACGGTGACGGCGACCATCGTCCAGTCGGGCCAGAACTGCACCAGTGCCACGCCGGCCGACAGCACGAAGCCGGTGAAGGAGCCGACATAGGGGATGAACGTGAGCGCCCCGCTGACGAGGCCGATGAGCAGGCCGAAGTTCAGGCCGATGAGGCTGAGCGAGACCGCGTAGAACGTGCCGAGGATGAAGCAGACCAGCGCCTGGCCACGGATGAAGCCGGCGATCGCCTTGTTCATGTCCTTGCCAAGGGCGCGGATGGTGTCGGCGTGGCGGCGCGGCAGCCAGCTGTCGATGGTCGTGACCATCTGCTCCCAGTCGACGAGCAGGTAGAAGGCGACCACCGGCGTGACCACCAGCAGCGCGAACACGCCGATCACCGCCTGCCCGCCCGACCAGACGGACGACGCGAACGTCGCCAGCCATCGCGCCGCCTGGCCGACGAAATCGCTCAGCGACCGCTCGACGTTCGCCAGCGCCTCCGCGCCCCCGATATGCTCGATGAACGGCCCGCCGTACTCTTTCGCCAGCCCCTGCAGATACTGCGCCGTGCCCGGCAGGTTCTGGATCAGCGCGGCGAACTGGTTGACGACCACGGGCAGCAGCAGCACCAGCACCAGAATGAACGCCAGCACGAACAGCAGCAGAATGAGCACGGACGCCGCCAGCCGCCCCATGCCCAGGCGCTCCAGCCGGCTGGCAACGGGATCGAGGATATAGGCGAGCGCCATGCCGGCCACGAAGGGCAGCAGGATTCCGCGCAGCAGATAGAGCGCGACGAGAAGCACCACGAGCGCCACGAGCCAGAAGCGCAACTGCCGTTCGACGGGAGCGAAATCACCCATGTGCGACACCTCAAACAAAGCCCACGGCCACCCGCCAGGGTGCCGCAGTCTCAAGCGAAAGCCCAGAGCGGGTTGCGTAATTGCTGAATCGAGATCTGTTGCGCAACCCGCTCTAATTTCTATAGTTTCCCGCAACTTGCGTTTAATTTGATGCTCAAACGCAAACTGCTTTGGAGCCTGTCAGCCTCTATCCCGGCCCGCGTCCGGATCGTTCCACCGGTGCCATTCTATCGGCACCGCTCCATAGGCGCCATTCTATCAGTCAGCCATATGACGAAGCCACAACGCGAGATAGGCGCCGGCGGAGGCGAGCGTCAGCAGAACCACGGCGATGATCGCCGCCTCGAACACCCAGGGCGCGGACATGGCAAGGCTTCTCCCGAAGCCCGCGCCCTCGACGGCGCAATTGGCCAGCACCAGCGCCGCCAGCCCGATCTGCGCGCCGGTGTTGAGCTTGCTGATCCTGAGGGGGTGGATATCCACAGGCCGTGCCATCAGCCACGAAATCATGATCGCCATCAGGATCAGCACATCGCGCGAGACGACCAGAATCGCCAGCCAGCCGGGCAGCACCCCGGCAATCGAGAGCGAGACGTAGATGGAGACGAGCAACGCCTTGTCGGCGAAGGCGTCGAGATAGGCGCCCAGTTCGCTGCGCATGTTGTAGCGGCGAGCGATGAAGCCGTCGAGACCGTCCGACAGGCCGGCCGTCAGAAACAGCAGAAAGGCGCCGACCCAGGCCTCGGCGTTGATCATCACCACGATCGCCGGCACCAGCAGCAGGCGCAGAATGGTGATGAGGTTGGGAATCGTCATGCGGCGACTTTGCGGCGGCGACTTTGTGAAATGCGTTGGCGAAATGAGTTGACGGAATAGCTTGAATGAACCGGAGACCCCGCACCGGCGGGAAACGACGGCGGCCGCGCCGTCGTGGGTCGATACGCGGCCGCGTCGCACCAGCTATACCAGTTCGCGAGGCCCCGACAAGCGGTATCGCAGCCGGAAGGAGAGCGGAAGCCGGCGCCGCTGCCACCCTGCATGCGGGCTCTGTCGCGCCATCCGGCAAATGTGCTATCGCCCGCGTGCGTTATCCCCGGATGTATGATATCCGCGTTGAACCGGCCCATGCTGAACAGGCCCGTGCTGAACAGGCCCCTTGCAGGAACCTTGATTGATGTCGCGAACCGGACCCGAAGGACCGAACCGTAACGGACTGACCTATGCCGAGGCCGGCGTGGATATCGACGCCGGCAATGCCATGGTGGAGGCGATCAAGCCGCTCGTGCGCGCCACCCGCCGGCCGGGGGCGGACGGCCTGATCGGCGGATTCGGCGGCCTGTTCGACCTCAAGGCCGCCGGCTACACCGATCCCATCCTCGTCGCCGCCAACGACGGGGTAGGCACCAAGGTCAAGATCGCCATCGAGACCCGCCGCCACGACACCATCGGCATCGACCTCGTCGCCATGTGCGTCAACGACCTCGTGGTGCAGGGCGCGGAGCCGCTGTTCTTCCTCGATTATTACGCCACCGGCAAGCTTGATCCCAAGGAGGGCGCGCTCGTGGTGCAGGGCATCGTCGACGGCTGCCGCCAGGCGGGCTGCGCGCTGCTCGGCGGCGAGACGGCGGAGATGCCCGGCCTCTACGCCACCGGCGACTACGACCTCGCGGGTTTCGCCGTCGGCGCGGCCGAGCGCGGCAAGCTGCTGCCACGCGCGGACATCGCGCCGGGCGACGTCATCCTCGGGCTGCCGTCGTCCGGCTTGCATTCCAACGGCTTCTCGCTGGTGCGCCGCATCGTCGCGCTCTCCGGGCTCGACTGGAACGCCACCGCCCCCTTCGCCCCGGACAGGCCGCTCGGCGCGGCGCTGCTCGAACCCACCCGCATCTACGTGCGCCAGCTCATCGGCGCGCTGCGGCGCACGGACGCCGTCAAGGGCCTCGCCCACATCACCGGCGGCGGCTTCATCGACAACATCCCGCGCGTGCTGCCCGAGGGCACGGCGGCGCGGCTCGACCTTTCCGCCATCGTGCCGCCACCCGTGTTCGGCTGGCTGTCGCGCGTCGCCGGCGTGGAGGAGGCCGAGATGCTGCGCACCTTCAACTGCGGCATCGGCATGGTGGTCATCGTCGCCCCCGGTGACGTCGACACCGTCACCGGCGCGCTGATCGCCGAGGGCGAGACGCCGGTGACGATCGGCGAGGTCGTCGCCGCGCAAGAGGGCCCCCAGGCGGGAGCGCGCGTCGTCACCACCGGCAGGCTGCCGCTGTGAGCGGGCCGGCCGTGACGGCCGCCTCCGGCCGCCGCCGCACGGCGGTGCTGATTTCCGGGCGCGGCTCCAACATGGAAGTGCTGCTCGCCGCCGCGGCGCAGGCGGATTTCCCGGCCGAGATCGTGCTCGTCGCCGCCAACAGGCCGGATGCGGCGGGGCTCGCGACCGCCCGCGCGGCCGGCATAGCGACCGAGTTCGTCGATCACAAGCCGTTCGGCCGCGACCGGGAGGCCTTCGAGCGCGTCCTCGACGAACGGCTCGACGCCGCGGGCGTCGAGCTCGTGTGCCTCGCCGGTTTCATGCGCATCCTGACGCCGTGGTTCGTGCAACGGTGGCTCGGGCGGCTCATCAATATTCACCCGTCGCTGCTGCCGTCGTTTCCGGGCACCCACACCCACGAGCGGGCGCTCGCGGCGGGCGTGCGGCTGCACGGCTGCACGGTGCATTTCGTCGAGCCCGAGGTCGACGCCGGCCCCATCATTGCCCAGACCGCCGTTCCGGTACTGCCGGGCGACACGCCGGACGACCTCGCCCGGCGCGTGCTTATCCAGGAGCACCTCATCTATCCCCGCGCGCTGGCGCTGGTGGCGGCCGGCGCCGTGCGCTGGCGGGAGGGCCGCGTCGAATTCGCGGCCGGCGCGGACACAACCCCCGCCGACGCGGCATTCGCGGTGCCGGCCTGAAGACCCGGGCCGCCCCGGGCCCGGGCCGTTCCCGGCCTCCCTACTGCAGCTGGCGCGGCGCGGCGCTGATGATGACAGCGCTGTTCTGGCGGATTTCGAGCACGGCGAGCGCGCGGTCGTTGGTGCCGTTGGCGTTGAAGCGGAAGACGCCGTCGGCCCCGGCGAACCCGGCCCGGTTGGTCAGCACGCCGGTGGAGAACCGCTGCGAGCCCTGCGTGCGCACCAGCGCCGCCGCCAGCGACACGGCGTCGTACGTGAGGCTTGCGATGCGCACCGGCTCGGCGCCGAACCGCGCCCGGTAGCGCTGGGCGAAGGCGTTGAAGCCCACCGAATCGGGCGCGGCGAACCAGCCGCCCTGGAGGGCCGGCGCGGAAAGCACGCCCGGATCGTTCCACAGCGAGGTGCCGATGAGCTTCACGCGCCCGGTGTCGACGTTCGCCGCGCGCAGGGATTGCGCGATCGTCGGCAACGCGTCGGCGCTGTCGGGCAGGAACAGGGCATCGGCCTGCCCCGCCTGCGCAGCGATGCGCTGCACCGCCTGCTGGAGGTTCGAGCGGTCGGCCGCATAGTTCTCGACGGCGATGACCCGGCCGCCGGCCGCGGCCACCGTCCGCTGGAACGCGTCCTGCACCACCTTGCCGTAGGCGTTGTCGGGAATGAGCGCCGCGAACGAGCGGCGGCCGCGCTGGGCGGCGAACCGGACGATGCGGTCCACCTCCGTTTCCGGCAGGAAGCTCAGCAGGTAGACCCCCGGCTGGGCGACGCTGCTGTCCGTCGAGAAGGAGATCACCGGCGTGTTGGCGGGCCGCGCCACCGCGCCTGCTGCCCGCGTCGTGGCGGAGAACAGCGGCCCCAGCACCAGCTCCGCGCCGTCGTTCAGCGCCGCCCGCGCGGCGTTGCGCGCCCCGGCTTCGGTGCCCCGGTCGTCGCGCACCAGGATCTGCACGTCGGGCTGGCTGAACTCGCTGATGGCGAGCTCGGCCGCGTTGCGCAGCGACTGCGCCGTGGTGCCGGCGGCGCCCTGCGCCGAAAGCGGCAGCAGCAGCGCGACCTTGACGGAACCCGTGCCGATCACGCTGTCGGGCGCGGCTTGTCCGGAAGCGGCCCCCTCGGAACCGCCGAGGCCGAAAAACCCGCCCGAGCCCGAACACCCGGCGAGCAGCAGGCTGGCCAGCACCGCCGCCGCGAGCCCCCGCAGCCCCCGCGCCTTTCCGCCGCCCGCGCTTCTGCCCTTCATATTTCCGCCGCCTACTTCTGCGATGTCGGACGGCGCCTCCGCTCGTCCGGGCGATAGAGAAATACTGGACGGCAGACTGGGACTGGAAGCACAAGACACGGCACTCTCCCTGAACTGATGGCGGATCGCTGAACTGATGGCGGATCGATGGCAAGATTGCCCACATGAAAGCGATTGGCAAGACACAGCAGCAAGATACTGCAACCGGACGTGGCGCGCCGCCCTTTTTCCCGCCGGGCGGCACCGGCCCGGGCCTCGATATACTCAGCGGTTATATCCATTTATAGACGAATGCCCCGTGTGTCATGATCGAGAAGGATGGCCCGGTGCGGATCGACGCCGCGGGACCCGAGAGGACGATGCAACATGAGTGACGACAGGCGCGCCCCGGCGCGCGGTACCGGCCAAGGTATCGGCCAAGATGCGGTTCCCGCCGATGCCGGGCCGCTGTCCGCGCGTTCGGGCGCGTCGCGTTTCACGGCGTTCGGTCTTGCGGCGGAGGCGGAACCCGTCGCGCCGGGGCTGCATATCGTCGCAACGCCCATCGGCAACCTCAAGGACATCACCTTCCGGGCGCTCGGCACGCTCGCCGCCGCCGACGCCATCCTCGCCGAGGACACGCGGGTCACCAAGGTGCTGCTCGCCCACTATGGCATCACCACGCCGCTGATCGGCTATCACGAGCACAACGCCGAGCAGATGCGCCCCAAGGTGCTGGCACGGCTCAAGGCGGGCGAGGCGCTGGCGCTGGTGTCGGACGCCGGCACGCCGCTCGTCTCCGATCCCGGCTACCGGCTGGTGGAGGACGCGCTCGCCAACGATATCCGGGTCACGTCGAACCCCGGCCCGTCCGCCGTGCTGACCGCGCTCGTGGTCTCGGGCCTGCCGACCGACCGCTTCTTCTTCGAGGGCTTTCTGCCGGCCAAAAGCGGCCCCCGCCGCGCGCGGCTCGCTGTGCTCGCGGACATCCCGGCGACGCTGGTGTTCTTCGAATCGCCCCGCCGGCTCGCCGGCATGCTGGCGGACGCCGCCGCAGTGCTCGGCGAGCGTGGGGCGGCAGTGGCGCGCGAGCTCACCAAGCTTTACGAGGAAGTGCGCCGCGACAGCCTGTCGGAACTCGCCGGCAGCTATGCCGAGGAGGCGCCCAAGGGCGAGATCGTGGTGCTGATCGGCCCGCCGCCGGAGGGCGCGAAGGCGCTCGCGCAGGCCGATCTCGACACCCGCATCACCCACGCGCTGGCGCAGCACAGCGTCAAGGACGCGGCCGCCATCGTCTCGGCCGAGACCGGCATTCCGAAGCGCGAGGTCTATGCCCGCGCCCTGCAGCTCGGCACGGCGCAGAAGGCCGAGGACGAAGCGGACGCGTGATGGGGGACCGGCCAAAGGAACGGCAACAGGGCATGAGACGGGTCGCCGCCCACCATGCGGGCATCCGCGGCGAGCGGCTGGCGGCGTGGCTGCTGATGGTGAAGGGCTATCGCATCCTTGCCCGGCGCTATGCCGCCGCCGGCGGCGAGATCGACATCGTCGCCCGGCGCGGGCGCACGGTCGTCTTCGTGGAAGTGAAGGCGCGCGGCGTGCTGGACGATGCGCGCATCGCCATCACCGCCACCAAGGAACGCCGGATCGTGGGCGCGATCCGCCACTGGCTGGCGCGCAACGCATGGGCCATGCCGCTGACGCTGCGCTGCGACGCCGTCTTCATCGGCCGGCGCAGCTTTCCCCGGCATGTGGCAAACGTGATGACGCTGTATCTCGACTGACTTATGGCGCCATCGGCGCCGCTCACGCGTCGCGCGGGCTTTGCCAATTTGCGATTGCGGCCAGCGCAACGCTGCCGCATAAAAACGGATCGCCTCAAACAGCGGAGCATGGTGGCCATGAGCCTTGTCGTTGCCGTCCAGATGGACCCGATCGAGCATATCAACGTCGCGGGCGATTCCACCTTCGCCCTGCTGCTCGAAGCGGCGCGGCGCGGACACCGGCTGCTGTATTACACGCCGGATTCGCTCAGCCTGCGCGACGGCCGCGTCAGCGCGCAGGCCGGTCCGCTCGCGGTGCAGGACGTCGCCGCCCCCGATCACGCCAGCGTGGGCGCGCCCGCGCGCATCGATCTCGCGACGGTCGACATCGTGCTGCTGCGCCAGGATCCGCCCTTCGATCTCGCCTATATCACCACCACGCATCTCCTGGAACGCATCCACCCGAAAACCTTGGTGGTCAACGATCCTGCCCAGGTTCGCAACGCGCCCGAGAAGGTTTTCGTGACCGCTTTTCCCGAGTTGATGCCGCCCACGCTCATCACCCGCGACAAGGACGAAATCAACGATTTCCGCAAGGAGCACGGTGCCATCGTGATGAAGCCGCTCTATGGGCACGGCGGCGCATCGGTGTTCCAGGTGAACGAGCAGGACGGCAATTTCGGCTCGCTGTTCGACCTATTCTCGGTCACCTTCCGCGAGCCTTGGGTGGTGCAGAAATTCCTGGCCGAAGTGAAGTTCGGCGACAAGCGCATCATCCTCTCCGACGGCGAATACGCGGGGGCCGTCAACCGCGTGCCGGCGGAAAACGATATACGCTCCAATATGGTACGCGGCGGCGCGGCCGAGGCGACCGAGCTGACGGCACGCGAGCGCGAGATCTGCGAGACCATCGGCCCGCACCTCAGGGAACGCGGCCTCGTGTTCGTCGGCATCGACGTCATCGACGGCTGGCTCACCGAGATCAACGTCACCTCCCCCACCGGCATCCGCGCCATCAGGAAGAACGGCGGACCGGACGTCGCCGCCATCCTGTGGGACGCCATCGAGCGCCGCTTCGCCGCCTCGCGCGCGGTGTGAGACGGTTTCCGTGACCGTGATTCCCGTTTCCGTGACCGTTGTTCCCGCGGAAGAGTCAAGCGGTTTTCGGCTCATAGCGACATAAGTCGTTGATAAGGCACCGCGGACATTCCGGCTTGCGCGCCTTGCAGACGTAGCGCCCGTGCAGGATGAGCCAGTGATGGGCGTGGCGGGCGTAGCGGGCGGGGACGATGCGCGCCAGCCCGAGCTCGACCGCCAAAGGCGTGGTGCCCGGCGCGAGCGGTATGCGGTTCGAGACGCGGAACAGGTGGGTATCGACGGCGATGGTCGGCTCGCCGAAGGCGATGTTGAGCACGACATTGGCGGTCTTGCGGCCGACGCCGGGGAGTTGCTCCAGCTCCTCGCGCGTGCCTGGCACCTGCGAATGAAACCGCTCGACCAGCATCCGGGAGAGGGCGATCACGTTCTTGGCCTTGTTGCGGTAGAGGCCGATGGTCTTGATGTACTCGCGCAGCCTGTCCTCGCCCAGCGCCAGCATCTTCTCCGGCGTATCCGCGACCGCAAACAGCGCGCGCGTGGCCTTGTTGACGCCGACATCGGTCGCCTGCGCAGAGAGCGCCACGGCGACGAGCAACGTGAACGGATTGATGTATTCGAGTTCGCCTTGCGGCTCGGGATCGGCCGCCTCGAAGCGGCGGAAGATCTCGGCGACGGTCGCGGCGTCGACGGCGGGCGGGGCGGGTAAGGCGACGGTGGCGGTCCTGTTCTCGTGGGTCACGGCTTTTCTGATTCGCTTCGGCTCATATTCATGTATAGTGTGCTATCACGATGAACGCGGCTTTACCTCCTTCGCACGCCTGCCCTCCGGCGCAAGATCCGGACGCGCCCGACGCAGTGCTGTTCGCCGCCCGCATCACGCCGCATCGCTCCATGGGACGGCAGGCCTTTCGCATTACCATGACGCTCATCTGTCTGGCGAGCGTGATTTCGAGCATCCCCTTCGTGGTGATGGGGGCCTGGCCGGTAGCGGGCTTTTTCGGCATCGACCTCCTGGCGCTCTACATCGCCTTCCGCATCAACTTCCGACGGGCGGAGTCGTTCGAGGAGGTTTGGCTGTCGCGCATCGAGCTGCTGATGCGCAAGGTCAGCCACCGCGGCGTGGGACGGGAATGGCGCTTCAACCCGCTCTGGACCCGGCTGGAACAGACGGCGCACATGGAATCCGGCGTGGAGCGCCTGGCCTTCGTCTCGCGCGGCCAGCGGGTGACGGTGGGCGACGCGCTCTCCCCCATCGAGCGCGAAAGCCTCGGCACGGCGCTGCGCGAGGCGTTGAGCGAGGCGAAGCGGTAGGCGCTACGCCGGCGGCCATTCCCGCGCGGCATGCACGATACGCAATACGGCAATGACGTCGGGTGTTTCAGTATATCAGTATAGATGACGATGTAGCTGGACCTGACAATCATCTCACGTGTACCTGCCACCCGTCCCGCGCGATAAAGCTTGGGATGCTCCGGGGGAAGGCTGAGCTTTTCCTGAATCTCGACCTTTCAGCCGTTGGGCGGCGTCGGGATTTTCGTCGGAAATATAATCGACAATCGCCAGCAAATCCTCCAGTGCGGTAGGCCGCCACTCGACCAGAACCATGATTACTCTGCCTGATTGCGGCGATCGCGGCGCTTGCGGTCGATCAGCGCCTGCACCTCGTCCATCACAACCTCATGCGGAATGGATGGGCGGGTATCGTCAAGCGCCTCCCGCACTTTCGCCCTGAACCAAGCGTCATAGGCATCCGGATCGGAGGCCAGTCCGGCGGGAAGCCCCCCTTCGCGCGTGACTCTGGTCAAAAGGATGCGCACGGCATCGGATACGGTTAGGCCGACCTTGGCAAGCGCTTCCGTCGCTTCAGCCTTGAGCCGTTCGTCCACACGAATATGCAGCATCGTTGTCTGCGTACCCATCTTTCCCTCCAAGATAGCCCCGGCAAGGCTCTTGACTGAAGGAAAAATGTATCTCAATTGAGATACAGTCAAGCCGCCAGTTCCGCAATCACCGCATTCAGCACCGGCACGCCTGAGGCAGTGGCGCGCAGGCGGCCGTTCGCCATTTCGATGAGGCCGAGATCCGCAAGATCCGCCAGTTTTCGCGCCGGCAGCGGCCGGCCGGCGAAGGCCGCGTAGCGGGCGGGGTCGATGCCCTCCACCAGCCGCAGGCCCATCAGCAGGAACTCGTCGGCCTGCATGCCGGCGTCGAGGCATTCGCGCTCGGTGATGGCATTGCCGTCGCGCTCCACGCGCTCGAGCCACGCTTCCGGGTTGCGCTCGGTCGAGAGCGCCATGCGCCCCTCGTTGGTGACGAGCCGCCCGTGGGCGCCGGGGCCGATGCCCGCATATTCGCCATAGCGCCAGTAGAGCAGGTTATGGCGGCTCTCCGCCCCCGGCCTCGCGTGATTCGACACTTCATAGGCCGGCAGCCCGTGGCGGGCGCAGACGGCCTGCGTCACATCGAAGAGATCACGGGCCGTGTCCTCGTCCGGCACCACGAGCTTGCCCGCCGCAAAGAGGCGCGCGTACCACGTGCCGGGCTCGATGGTGAGCTGGTAGAGCGACAGATGCTCGGCCGCGTGCGAGATCGCCTGCGCCAGCTCCTGCGCCCACGCGGCCGGCGTCTGGCCGGGGCGGGCGTAGATGAGATCGAAGGAATAGCGCTCGAAGCTTCGCGCCGCGAGCTTCACGGCGGCAAGCGCTTCAGCGACGTCGTGCTTGCGCCCAAGCCGCCGGAGGTCGGCATCGTCGAGCGCCTGCACGCCGAGCGACACACGGTTGACGCCGGCGAGGCGATAGCCGCGGAACCGCTCGGCCTCGACGCTGGTCGGATTGGCCTCCAGCGTGATCTCGGCATCGGGCGCGACGGACCAGCGGGCGGCGACGGCGTCGAGGATCGCTCCGATCGTCTGCGGCCGCATCAGCGAGGGCGTGCCGCCGCCGAAGAAGATCGACGTGACGGTGCGACCCGGCGCCAGGGCTGCATTGTGGCCGATCTCGCGCGCGAAAGCGGCGGCGAAGCGCGCTTCGTCCACCGGATGATGGCGCACGTGGCTGTTGAAGTCACAATACGGACATTTCGAAGCGCAAAATGGCCAATGGACGTAAACGCCAAAGCCCACATCGCGGGTCGGATGATCTGCCATGCGCCGTGTGTGAACCGATGGCGGGCAAAACGCAACCATCGAGATCGTGGGGCAGCTTTCCTAATGCGTCGCGACATGCGACAAGAAGCTGCGACAAGAACGCCGGAACCGCCGGCTTGGAATAGACAGTGGCCAGAAAGATCACCCACCGCCCGGCGCGCCCCGCCACACCCAAGGTAACATCGCCCGGGATCGCATCGCCCGGCACCGCCTCGCCGAAGTCACGCCCCGCCCGCACGGACAGGACGGCGCACGGCGCGGGAGAGGACTACCTGCCGAGCAGGGAGGACATCCTCGCCTTCATCGCCGAATCGCCCGGCAAGGTCGGCAAGCGCGAGATCGCACGGGCGTTCGGCATCGGCGGCGGCCAGCGCATCTGGTTGAAGCGCATCCTCAAGGACCTCGAGGAGGAAGGCGAGATCGACCGCCGCCACAAGACGCTGAGCCGCGCCGGCAGCCTGCCGCCGGTGGTGGTGGCGGACATCACCACCCGCGACCGCGACGGTGAACTCATCGCCATGCCGGCCGAATGGGACGATCCGGAGGGCGACCATCCCGCGCCGCGCATCCTCGTCACCCTGCCCAGGCGCCCCCGGCCCGGCCAGGCCGTGCCCGGCATCGGCGACCGCGTGCTGCTGCGCATCGAGGCCAACCGTGACCGGGATTCCGCCATAAGTCACGGGCCCGCCTACTATGGGCGCGTCATCAAGGTGCTGACGAAGACGCGCGCGCAGGTGCTCGGCATCTTCCGCGCCAACCCGGACGGCGAGGGCGGCCGGCTCGTGCCCGTCGACAAGAAGGCGCTCGGACGGGAGTTCCCCATCCGGCCGGGCGACAGCGGCGGGGCGGAGGACGGCGACCTCGTCACCGTGTCCGTGGTGCGCACCGGCCGCTTCGGCGGCTCGGCGGCCAAGGTGATCGAGCGGCTGGGCTCGCTGAAGACGGAACGGGCCGTGAGCCTCGTCGCGATCCACGCGCATGACATCCCGAGCGTGTTTTCGCCCGCCGCCCTGCGCGAGGCGGAGGAGGCGAGGCCCGTCACGCTGGAGGGGCGCGAGGACTGGCGCGAACTGCCGCTCATCACCATCGACCCCGCCGACGCGAAGGACCACGACGACGCGGTCCACGCCGCGCCCGACACCGACCCGAGGAACGTCGGCGGCTTCATGCTGACGGTGGCGATCGCGGACGTCGCCGCCTATGTCCGCCCCGGCACGGCGCTCGACAGGGAGGCGCTGGAGCGGGGCAACTCGGTCTATTTCCCCGACCGGGTGGTGCCGATGCTGCCCGAGCGCATCTCCAACGATCTCGGCTCGCTGCGCCCCGGCGAGGACCGGCCGGCGCTCGCCGCGCGCATCGTCATCGACATCGCCGGCCGCAAGCGCCGCCATTCCTTCCACCGCGTCATGATGCGTTCCGCCGCGAAGCTGTCGTACCAACAGGCGCAGGCCGCCATCGACGGCGCGCCCGACGAGACGACGCGCCCGCTGCTCGACACCGTGCTGCGGCCGCTGTGGGACGCCTACGCGGCGCTCACCGACGCGCGCGACGAACGCGAGCCGCTGGCGCTCGACCTGCCCGAGCGCAAGCTGATCCTGAAACCCGACGGCTCGATCGACCGGGTCATCATGCCCGAGCGCCTCGACGCCCACCGACTGATCGAGGAATGCATGATCCTCGCCAATGTCTGCGCGGCGGAAACGCTGGAGCAGGCGGAATCGCCGCTCATCTTCCGCACCCACGACGAACCCTCCGTCGAAAAGCTCAGGGCGCTCGCCGAGGTGCTGGCCTCCATCGGGTTGAAGGCGCCGAAATCGGGCGCGCTGACGCCGTCCCTGTTCAATGGCATCCTGGCGCATGTCGAGAACTCGCCCAACCGCGACTTCGTCAACGAGGTGGTGCTGCGCACCCAGGCGCAGGCGGAATATTCGGTCGACAACTACGGCCATTTCGGCCTCAACCTGCGCCGCTACGCGCATTTCACCTCACCGATCCGCCGCTATGCCGACCTCATCGTCCACCGGGCGCTCATCCGGGCGCTCAAGCTCGGGCCGGACGGCCTGCCCGCCCACACCACGCCCGGGGACCTGGCCGAGGTGGCGGCGCAGATCTCCGCCGCCGAGCGGCGCGCCATGGCGGCCGAGCGCGAGACCACGGACCGCCTGATCGCGCATTTCCTGGCCGACCGGATCGGCACGACCTTCACCGGCCGCATCGCCGGCGTGACGCGGGTCGGGCTGTTCGTGCGCCTGACCGACACGGGCGCGGACGGCTTCGTCCCGGTCTCGACGCTGGGCACGGATTTCTTCCGCTACGACGAGCGGCAGCATGCGCTCATCGGCAGCCGCACGCACAAGGTCTATCGGCTGGGCGATCCGGTGGAGGTGCGGCTGGTGGAAGCCGCGCCGATCGCGGGCGCGCTGCGCTTCGAGCTGCTGTCCGCAGGCGGCAACGGGCGCAAGGCCGCCCGCGCGTCCCGCCCCAAGATCAGCCGCGACAGGAACGGCCGCGACCGCCGGCGCGCGTGATGAACGCGCGTCGCGTCACGCGGCTTCGGGCCGCCCGGAGCGGCTCTTCGGCGACATTGAAAATCGTCAGTTTCCCGGCCATGTTGTTTACTCCTCCGCTCTCATCAGGCTAGGCCGAGAAATACGGCCAGCAATCTCGTCACTGAAAGCACGATCTCCTCGTCGACCCGACCGATCGGCGGGCCGATCTTGTCCCGCTTCACCGTCATGGCCTTGTCGATCATGATTTGCGACGCTTGCCGCAGGCCGTTCTGCTGTGTCGGCTGAACCGTCACGCGGATCAGGGGTGCATCGACCAGCGTTCCCGATATCAGCAGCACCGTGACGGTTCCTGTTTCCTCGAAACGGTCGGACTGGATCACGAGGGCGGGACCCGGCTTGCCGACGTCCCCTGACAGGGGGATTGTCACCAATTCGCCGCGCCTCATGCCTCGGACCCGTCGTCGATGAGGTCGGCAAGGGCGGCGTCGAGAATGCGCCCAACTCGTGATCGGCAGCGTCTGCCGCCGCGACCAGCAGGGACTGACGGCGGCATTCTTCCGCAAAACCCGGACGGCGCGTGTCCGGCACCCAGATTTGCACCGGGCGCAGTCCGGCCGCCCTCAAGGCAGCGCGGCGCTTCTGAACCCGTTCATTCACGGGGTGGGCATGATCAAAATCCTCAAATGTTACATGTAACATAACGATCAATGAGAAAGAAATCGAACCCGCCCCCCGGCGCTGAAGCCCCGCCTGTCCGAGCGCAGCTTTCCAACTCCCCGCCGGCCGTCCCGGCAGGAAGAGCATTTCCAGTGGCTTATTCCCTCCCGCCGGTTTGACTTCGCTGCCGGACGGCTTATGTCTGGAAGTGGAGGCGCGGTCCCGCGCCTCTGAGGCTTAGAAACCTCTCAAGCGTCGGTTGGTACCAACCGTGATGGTGCCTCCCCAGCTATATGGCCGGGGAGGCGCTGGCTATGTTCAGGGCTCGCGCCTAAAGGCCAGCGCGGCCGTGCGCTTGCGGTTTTCTAACTCTCCCGGCCACCAGCTAGGCGTTCCGCGAGGATCGCTTTTCTGGTGGCTTCATCATTCCGACGGGGAGTTATCATGACCGACAACAACCTTGGCGAAAGCCTGCTGGCGCTCTATGTTCAGCTCACACCGTGGGTGCAGGCCTTTCTGGCGCTCATCGCGTGCGTTCTCGTGCTCGGCGTGGCCTATCTTTTCAAGGAAACCGTGGCCGCCCTCACGCATCCGTTCATCCGCCCGCCGCCCGGGCGGGCACTTCGGGGCCTTCCAGGAGAGGTACCAAGGGAGATTCATGACGATTGAACCGCTCACCGGCGGCCTTGCTGCGCCGCGCACCATGCCCGACGCCGCGCCCCGCCGCGACGTCTGGCTCGCCGTGCGGCGCGGCGCGCAGTGCCGTTGCCCGGCCTGCGGGCGGGGCGCGCTGTTCTCCGGCTATCTCGGCGTCGTCGACCATTGCGCCGAATGCGGCGAGGCGCTGCACCACCACCGGGCCGACGACCTGCCGCCCTACATCACCATCACCATCGTCGGGCATATCATCATCACGCTGGTGCTCGCCGTCGAGATGTTCGCCGATTACTCGACGCTGACGCAGATGATCCTGTGGCCGCTGCTGACCCTGGCGCTGGCGCTCGTCCTGATGCGTCCCGTCAAGGGCGCGGTCGTCGGCTATCAATGGGCACTGCGCATGCACGGGTTCGGCGGCGGGGAGGAGACGACGTGAGCGAGGCCGCATCAACCGTCGACGAGACCGGCTACGCATCGGTCGTGCCGCGCGACGCGGCCTCGCTCATCATCCTCGACCACACGCTGCAAGGCCCCTATGTGCTGATGGGCAAGCGCCGCGAGGAGCTCGTGTTCATGCCAGGCAGCTACGTGTTTCCCGGCGGGCGGGTCGAGCCCTGCGACAGCGAGATGGTGGTCGCCGGCGCGCTCCACCCGGCGGCCGAGCAGAAGCTCATGCAGCAGGTCGAGGACGCCTCGCCCTTTTCCGCCCGCGCGCTGGCGCTCGCCGCCATCCGCGAGACGTTCGAGGAAACCGGCCACCTCATCGGCTCCAAGGACTACGGCCCGCCCGAGGAAACGCCGCCAGCGTGGCGGGCGTTCGCCGAGCACGGCGTGTTTCCGGAGCTCGACGCGCTGCATTTCATCGCCCGCGCCATCACGCCGGCGCGCTATCCGCGCCGTTTCGACGCACGGTTCTTCGTGGTGGACGCCTCGGCGATCGCCCACACCGTCGCGGGCGCTGGCGACGGCGAGTTCGTCGAGCTTGCCTGGGTAGCGCTCGACAAGACCGGGACGCTGGACACGCCGGCCATCACGCGACTGGTCGTGGCCGAACTCACGGCGCGGCTCGCCGCCGGCTTCCGGCAGGAGGCGCCGGTGCCGCTCTACCGCGGCCAGGAGATCCGCGAAATCTTGTAATGGCCGCGGCCCCTGAGGAAAATGTTGCATTCCGGCCCGAAATCGTGTAGCCGGAACGCTTCAATCGTTCATTGCGCGCAGGAAGAAGGAGCCCGCCATGGCTCGCGTCACCGTCGAAGACTGCATCGACAAGGTCGATAACCGTTTCGAGCTCGTGCTGCTGGCGAGCCACCGCGCCCGCATGATTTCCGCAGGTTCCCAGCTTCTGGTCGACCGCGACCGCGACAAGAACCCCGTGGTGGCGCTGCGCGAGATCGCCGAAGAGAAGTTCGCGCCCGAGGACCTGAAGGAAGAGCTCATCCACTCGCTGCAGAAGTATGTCGAGGTCGACGAGCCGGAGGAGGACGCCGTGCCGCTGATCGGCACTTCCTCGGCCGGCGCCGTCGACGACAGCGAGGTCCAGTTCGACCGCATGAGCGAGGAAGACCTGCTGCGCGGCCTGGAAGGGCTCGTGCCGCCCGCCGCGAGCGACGACGACGACTGAGCATCCCGCAGCATCATAGGAAAGGGGCCCGGAGCGATCCGGGCCTATCTGATTCCTGCGCCTGATTTTCCCGCGCCTGATCTCTTGCGTCTGATCGCTTGCGCCCGATCTCTTGCGCCCCGATTCCGGCCGCAGATTTGAATGCGCGCAAACAGCTTTGTTTTTTCGCCGTGATCTTTGTAAGATTTCCTTTCAGCCCGGCCGGACGGTTGCGGGCCGGGAAAGCGGATAGCGTTCAGTGTGGTGGAAGTTCAGGTGACGGACGGCGGCGAAATTGTGCGGGCGGTGGAACCGCCGGCAGGGGGTGAGGCGCGGGCGGGCGAGCAGGCCGTCGCTCCCCAGACGACCGCGAGAGCGGCCCATCCGCCGATGATGCGTCAGTACGAACTCGTCGAGCGCGTGAAGCGCTACGACCCGGACGCGGACGAGACGCTGCTCAACCGCGCCTATGTCTACGCCATGCGCGCCCACGGCACGCAGACGCGCGCCTCCGGCGACCTGTTCTTCTCGCATCCGCTCGAAGTGGCGGCCATCCTCACCGACCTCAAGCTCGACGACGCCACCATCGTCGCCGCCGTGCTGCACGACACCATCGAGGACACCGACGCGACGCGCGAGGAGATCGACCAGCTTTTCGGCCCCGAGATCGGCGCGCTGGTCGACGGCCTGACCAAGATCAAGAAGCTCGATTTCGTCTCGCGCAAGGCGACCCAGGGCGAGAACTTCCGCAAGCTGCTGCTCGCCGTCGCCGCCGACGTGCGGGTGCTGCTGGTGAAGCTCGCCGACCGGCTGCACAACATGCGCACGCTCGGCTTCATGGCACAGGAGAAGCGCGCCCGCATCGCCGAGGAGACGCTCGAGATCTACGCGCCGCTCGCCGGCCGCATGGGCATCCAGGAGATCCGCGACGAGCTGGAGGAGCTCGCCTTCCGCACCCTGAAGCCGGAGGCGTTCGAGACCATCGCCAAGCGCCTCGACGCCGTGACCGCGCGCAACGGCCGGCTGGTGGAGACCATCGAGCGCGACCTGACCCAGCGCCTCGCCGAGCGGGGCATAACGGCCCGCGTCAAGGGGCGGCGCAAGCGGCCCTATTCGATCTGGAAGAAGATGGAGCGCAAGTCGCTCGGCTTCGAGCAGCTGTCGGACATCTTCGCCTTCCGCATCATCGTCGACACCATCGACGAGTGCTACCGGGCGCTGGGCGTCGTACATACCGCCTGGCCGATGGTGCCCGGGCGCTACAAGGACTACATCTCGACGCCCAAGCAGAACGACTACCGTTCGATCCACACCACCGTGATCGGTCCTGGACATCAGCGCGTCGAGCTGCAGATCCGCACCGAGGATATGGACAACGTCGCGGAATACGGTATCGCCGCCCACACGCTCTACAAGGACGGGCGCACCGACCAGCCGTCGAAGCTGCTCAACGAAAGCCGCGCCTATCAATGGCTGCGGCGCACCGTGGACCTGCTGGCGGAAGGCGACAGCCCGGAAGAGTTTCTCGAACACACCCGGCTTGAGCTGTTTCACGATCAGGTGTTCTGCTTCACGCCCAAGGGGCGGCTCATCGCCCTGCCGCGCGGCGCGACGCCGATCGACTTCGCCTATGCGGTCCACACCAACATCGGCAACACTGCCGTGGGCGCGAAGATCAACGGTCAGATCGCCCCGCTGCTGTCGGAGCTGGAGAACGGCGACGAGGTCGAGATCATGCGCGCCGACGGCCAGATCCCGCCGGCGGCGTGGGAATCGCTCGTCGTCACCGGCAAGGCGCGCGCCGCCATCCGCCGCGCGACGCGCGACGCGGTGCGCCGCCAGTATGCGGGCCTCGGGCGCCAGATCCTGGAGCGCGCCTTCGAGCGCGCCGGGCGCGCCTATTCGGACGACAAGCTGCGGGCCGCCCTGCCGCGGCTCGCGCGCGCCTCTATCGACGACACGCTCGCGGCCGTCGGCCGCGGCGAGATGTTCTCGGGCGACGTGGTGAAGGCGGTCTACCCCGACTACAAGGACGAGCGCCGTCCCACCGTGGACGGGCTCTCCGGCCACGGCTGGTTCGGCCTCAAGGGCAGCGAGAGCCTGAAGTTCAAGGTGCCCGACAGCAATGCCGAGCCGGACGGCCGCGCCATTCCCGTGCGCGGCTTCAACAGCGACCTGCCGATCACCTTCGCGCCCGAGGGCGGCGCGGTGCCGGGGGATCGCATCGTCGGCATCCTGACCCCCGGCGAGGGCATCACCATCTACCCGATCCAGTCGAAGGCGCTGGCCGCGTTCGAGCACGAGCCCGAGCGCTGGCTCGACGTGCGCTGGGACGTGGACGAGGGCAACATCCAGCGCTTCCCGGCGATCATCGCGCTCAGCATCATCAACGAGCCGGGCTCGCTGGCGCAGGTCACGCAGATCATCGCCGATCACGACGCCAATATCGAAGACATCGCCATGCAGCGGCCGACGCCCGACTTCTCGAACGTCACCATCCGCCTGTCGGTGTGGGACCTCAAGCACCTGACGAGCCTCATCGCCGAACTGCGCACCACCCGCGCGGTGAGCAAGGTCGTGCGCCTCACCGATTGAGCGATGCCTGCGACCGTCCCGAGGCGGGTTGACGGCAGGCGGCAGGAAGCCGATAGTGAAGAGCATTACGCTGGTGCCCGCCTCGGTTTGCGGATGCGAAGCGCCGGAAATGCTGGAATTACATTGATCTGAACAATTGCTGGGCCGCACGGGCAGGTTTTTAGAATTTCAAAGTTCACACACATGTTAACCCGTCGCCATTATTAATTTTCCCACTACGACAGATTGAAATTTATTGAGTGTCAGGTAACATGCGCATCAGAAGATCGCGCTTGGCGATACCCTTATGGTCGACGCTCCCCTTCGCAATCCGCGCGGGCCTGGCAAACCGCCGCCCGGTAAGGGCGTTGCCGGGATCCCTGAACGGCGGTGCAAGCCTCACAACAGGCGGAGTATAGTATCGTCGTGGGAATTGTCAGTTGTGGGCATTGACTTCTGCTTGGGCAACCATCGCTTGAGCAAGACACTCGGGTGGCAAGTTTGGGTGAAAGGTTTGGGCGAAATTGGAAGCATTTGGAAACACAAGGGATATTGTCCGACTTTGCGAATAAGCGCCTGCCGCGAGCTGTGGTCCGCCTGCCCGGTGGGCCGGAAGGCCAAGGGCTGGATTCGTTTCATGAATTAAACCTAAGAGACCAACCCGATGTCTGTAACGCGCCGGGCCCTGTTCATCGACGGGGCCAACCTTTACGCTACCACCAAGACGCTCGGCTTCGACGTCGACTTCAAGCGCCTGCTGCGGTCCTACAACCATAACGGGCGTCTGGTGCGGGCGTTTTACTATACCGCCATGATTGAGGACCAGGAGTATTCGTCGATCCGCCCGCTGGTGGACTGGCTCGACTACAACGGCTATCGCGTGGTGACCAAGCCGACGAAGGAGTTCATCGACTCCGCCGGCCGGCGCAAGATCAAGGGCAACATGGACATCGAGCTCGCCATCGACGCGCTCGAGATCGCGCCCTACATCGACGAGATGATCCTGTTCTCCGGCGACGGCGACTTCCGGTCGCTGGCCGAGGCGATGCAGCGGCGCGGCGTGCGCGTGATCGTGGTCTCCACCATCCAGACCCAGCCGCCGATGATCGCCGACGAGCTGCGCCGGCAGGCGGACGAATTCGTCGATATCACCCAGCTCATCCCGCTGATCGGCCGCGAGCACGCCGAGCGCCCGGACCGCACCGTCCGCCTCCAGTCGGATCCTGACGACCGCGAGACCATCAAGGGCCGCTCGTCTCTGGTCGAACGCCGCTACGGCATCCGGAACCAGACGAGCGACGACGATGGCGTCGCATGAGGGCAGCACGTCGCAGCCCGGACGACGACGGCGCCCCGGCGGGGCCGTCGCGCAGGCGGTGCTGAGCGCCGAGCCCGACGCCGACTGCGGCCTGTGCCCCCGGCTGGCGGATTTCCGCCACGCGTGGCGCGAGCGCGAGCCCGACTGGTTCAACGCGCCGGTACCCTCCTTCGGCCTGCGGCGGGCGGCGCTCCTCGTCGTCGGCCTCGCACCGGGACTGCGGGGCGCGAACCGCACCGGCCGGCCGTTCACCGGCGATTACGCCGGCGACCTGCTGTACGAGACCCTGCTGTCGTTCGGCCTCGCGCGCGGCGTCTATGCCGCCTCTCCCGACGACGGGCTGGAACTCGTCGACAGCCGCATCACCAACGGCGTCCGCTGCGTACCGCCGGAAAACAAGCCGACAGGGGCGGAAATCGTGACCTGCCGGCAGTTCCTCGCCCGCACCATCGCCGACATGCCCGATCTCAGGGCCATCCTCGCCCTCGGGCGTATCGCGCACGACACCACGGTGCGGGCGCTGGGGCGCGTGCCGTCGCGCATCGCCTTCCGGCACGGCGGCCACCACGACATCGACGGGGTGCGGCTTTTCGACAGCTACCACTGCTCGCGTTACAACACGAGCACCCGCGTGCTGACTCCCGAGATGTTCCGGGCGGTGTTCGCCGACATCTGCGCCTATCTCGGCAACGAAAAGGCCGCCTGATCGGGCGGCCTCCGTATCACCCCTTCTGGCGCATGATCCGCGCCTTGTCGCGGTCCCAGGTGCGTTTCTTCTCGGTCTCGCGCTTGTCGTGCAGGTGCTTGCCGCGGGCGAGCGCGATCTCCACCTTGGCGCGGCCGCGGTCGTTGAAATAGACCCTGAGCGGCACCACGGTGAAGCCCTCGCGCTGGGTCGCGCCGAGAAGCCGGTTGATCTGGCGCTTGTGCAGCAGCAGACGGCGCGGGCGGCGGGTTTCGTGGTTGAAGCGGTTGGCCTGGAGATATTCCGGGATATAGGCGTTGAAGAGGAAGAACTCCTCGCCCGACGGCCCGGCATAGGCCTCGCTGATGGTGGCCTTGCCCGAGCGCAGCGACTTCACCTCGGTGCCGGTCAGCGATATCCCGGCCTCGATGGTGTCGACGATCTCGTAGTTGAAGCGCGCCTTGCGGTTGTCGGCGACAACCCGGTGCGCGCTCTTGTCCCTGGGTGCCATGGATCAGCCGTTCAGCAGGCCCGCATGCACGAGGGCGCTCCGCAGTTTCGCGCTCGTCGCCTCCGACACCGGCACCATCGGCAGGCGGACCTCGTCGCTGAGCCGCCCGGTGAGCGCCAGCGCATGCTTGACCGGCGAGGGGTTCGTCTCCAGGAACAGGCTGGTGTGCAGCGGCAGCAGGCGATCCTGCAGCGCGAGAGCGGTCGCGAAATCACCCGCGAGGGCGGCGTGCAGCAGATCCGTGCACTGGCGCGGCGCCACGTTCGACGTTACCGAGATGCAGCCGTGGCCGCCATGGGCGACGAGCGCGAGCGCGGTGATGTCCTCGCCGGAGAGCTGGATGAAATCCGGCCCCAGCACCTGGCGCTGGATGCTGACGCGGCCGATGTTGCTGGTCGCGTCCTTGACCCCGATGACGTTGGGCAGTTCGTAGAGGCGCGCCATGGTCTCCACCGACATGTCGATGACCGAGCGCGGAGGGATGTTGTAGATGATGATCGGAATGCCGATCGCGTCGTTGACAGCCTTGAAGTGCCGGTACAGCCCTTCCTGCGTCGGCTTGTTGTAATAGGGCGTGACGACGAGCACCGCGTCCGCTCCCACCTCCTCGGCATGGCGGGCGAAATCGATGGCCTCGGCGGTGCTGTTGGAGCCCGCGCCGGCGATGACCGGGACGCGGCCGCGCGCCTCCTCGACCGCCCATTTCACGACGTCCTTGTGCTCCTCGTGCGAGAGGGTGGGGCTTTCGCCCGTCGTCCCAACGGGCACGAGGCCGTCGATGCCGTTCTCGATCTGCCACGCGATGAGCGCGCGAAACGCCTCCTCATCCACGTCGCCATCGCGGAACGGTGTCACGAGGGCGGTATAGGAACCCTTGAAGCTCGGATGTGCTGCCATGATGTTTTCCCCGCGGATAGCGGGGACTCTCCCGGTGTGGCGTTATCGGCGGCAAGCCGCCAGGCGCCTGCTTGATGAATGCCGCCCTGATGAATGCCGCTGCAATACGAATATGCGAGTCGAACAACAAACGCTACTTAACCACTTGGATACGGATGCGCAAAGGCTCATATTGCGGAAGGGCGACGATTGGACACCTTTCTTTGACCGTCGTCGGGCGCTAGAACTCGGGACGTTCCGACGGAATCGGAACATGCGCTCTAGGTTCTTGATCTGCGCAGCTTTGGCGACGAAAGTGGTACTCACTTTTCTGCACGCTGCGCTAGAGACTGTGAGTGACTCGGGACGCGGCGCGGGCGACGGTGGTTAACATTTTCTTAAATGCCTCGCGGCGAATATGGGCGCAAGGACAGACCGGCCATGAATAGACCGGCACCTGGATCGACCGCTCGGGCGGTCGGCCGGTGCGCGGCCGGAAACGGTGGCAACCGGAGCCGCCGGCTGGGCCGTTGCAGGGAGACCCGTTGATGCGACTGGGAACAGGGCTGCTGCTCTCGCTGGCAGTGATCACCATCATCCTGGCGCCCGGATTGCTGGGCGGCGGCCGTGACGCGGACGACGCGGCGGTGCACACCAGCTCCATCACGCCTACACCCCCCGCCGGCGCGCCGGCAAGTATACCGGCAAGCGCGCCTGAAAATGCGCCGGCCAGCGCGGCCGACAGCGCATCGCCCGCTCAGCCCGCCTCCCCGCCCGCCGAAGCAAAGTCCCCGCAGACCGCCGCACTTCCCGACACGCCGCCGCCGGCGGAGCCCATCGAAGTCCGGTGGCCGGAGCCCGACGTCGCGGCGTTCCGCGAGGCGCTGGCCCTCTATCGCGCCGGCAAGGTGGACGAGGGTGACGCCGCCGCCGCGCGCATTGCCGATGCCGCGACGCGGGACACGCTGGAATGGATAGCGATTCGCAGCAGCGGCGCGGGCATCGATCTGACGCGCCTTGCAGCCTTCGCCCGCCGCAACCCGGACTGGCCCGGCAGCGAGGCGCTGCGGCGGCGCATCGAGGCGCAATATCTGCAGGGCAGACCCTCGGCGGCGGACGTGTTCGACACCTTCGCCGCGCGAGAGCCCGTGACGGTCGCCGGCCGGATGGCGCTGAGCCGGGCGCTCGCGGACGCCGGACAGGCGGAGCGCGGGCTCGGGATGGCGCGCGATCTGTGGCGCACGGAAGCGCTGTCGGCCTCGGCGCGCCGCTCGCTGCTCGACACCCACGGCGCCAGCCTCACGACGGCCGATCACCGGGCGCGGCTGCGCAACATGCTCTATGGCGAACGGTGGGAGGCGGCGCAGGACACGGCGCTGCGCCTCGGCCGCGACGAGCCGGCGCTGGTGGACGCCTTCGTCGCCGTCGCCAAGCGCACCCACGACGCCAAGAAGCTGATCAATGCCGTGCCCGACGCGCTGCGGACCACGCCGGAATATCTGCTAGCCCGCTCGCGGTTCGAACGGCGCGACGGCGACCTGAAAGCGGCGGCGGCAGCCCTGGTCAAGGCTGCGGAGCCGAACAAGGCAGCGATCGCGGCCCAGCGGCCGGAACCCCAGGCAGAGAACGCAGAGGCGGAGGAGGCCGCCGCGGAGGCCGACAACGACGTCGCCGAGGCGCAGAAGGCCGCATCCGAGGATGCTGCGGCGGTGGACGGGGGCGGTGCCACACCCACGCCCGACGCGGCGGGCCCGCAGATCAAGGTCATCGCTGCGCCGATTCCGCCGGCGGCCGGCGCCGATGCCGCGGCCGACAAGCAGGCGGCAGGCTCGCAGGCGGCAGGCTCGCAGGCAGTGGGCTCGCACTGGGCGCTGGAGCAGCGCCTCGTGGCGCGCGCGCTGCTCGACGCCGGCAACCCGAAGGCGGCCTACGAGGTCGCCGCGCTGCCGTTCGCGGCGAGCGACGCGGACAGGATCGACGCCGCTTTCTTCGCCGGCTGGATCGCCCTGCGGTTCCTCGACGACGCGGACGCCGCCGCCGTCCACTTCGCCGAAGCGGCGCCGCATGCGACGTTGCCGATCTCCGTGGCGCGGGTCGCGTACTGGCGCGGACGGGCGGCGCAGGCGCAAAAGGACGACGAGGCGGCACAGGCGTTCTTCAGCCGGGCGGCGGAGCACTCCACGACCTATTACGGCCAGCTCGCCCGCGCCCGGCTCGGCCTTGCCGACGTCGCGGTGCGGCCGCTGCCCGAACCCTCGGTCATCGCCCGGCGCGACCTGGCGCAGATGAAGATCGCCCAGGCGGTGCGGCTGCTGATCAAGGCGGGCGAGACCGATCTCACCCTGCCGTTCCTGTCCGCCATGGCCGCCCGCCTCGACGAGGATCACCTGGTGGCGCTGGCCGAACTCATCGAGGAAGCGCGCGACGCGCGGGCGACGCTGATCGTCGGCAAGGCCGCCGCCCACCGCGGCAAGCCGTTCGACGTCCCCGCCTTCCCGACCTTCGGCATACCCGAAATCGACGACAGCGCCGTCGAGGGGCCGATGATCTACGCCGTCACCCGGCAGGAAAGCGCCTTCGACGGCAAGGCGGTGTCGCACGCCGGCGCGCGCGGCCTGATGCAGCTCATGCCCGCCACCGCGCAGGCGACCGCGCGCGCCGCCGGGCTCCCCTACGACCTCACCCGCCTGACCAGCGACCCGGCCTACAACGCGCGCCTCGGCGCAAGCCATCTCGGCGAGCTGGTGGAGCGCTGGAACGGCTCCTACGTGCTCGCCATCGCCTCCTACAACGCCGGCCCCGGCAACGTGCGCAAGTGGATCGCGGCCTACGGCGATCCGCGCTCGCCCGGCATCGATGCGGTTGACTGGGTGGAGCGCATCCCCTTCTCCGAAACGCGCAACTACGTGCAGCGGGTGCTGGAGAACCTGCAGGTCTATCGCTCCCGGCTCAACAACGAGACGGCGCTGCTGATCGAGCAGGACCTGCAGCGCGGCCGGCGCAACGCGCCCTGAGAGGGTCATCGTTTCACGGAAATAGTGAAACCCTCTTGCTTCTTTCTTGCGAGCGAATTCTGATCGATATTCCATTTGGTCGGAAAGCGCCCGGTGCGTGCGCGCCCGCGATCTGAGAAAAATCAAGGAACTGCGGATCACGGGTAGTATTGTGGTCACACAGGTTTGTTATGGATCTGCTTTGCCGCGTCGAGGAAGACGCCGCGGGGAGCGGCGGTGAGCCGCACGCCATTCGAAGGCCGGCGCGAGATCGGCCGTCACGTCGCGAGAGGAAGACATGAACGCCCCAGAAGCCGCCAAGGCCGGAACCTCGCAGAAGCCGCGTTTCCGGGATGTGTATATCTCCGCCAAGGACGGGCTGAGGCTGCATGTGCGCGAATACGGCCCTTCGGTGAGCGACTATCCGGCGGTCGTCTGCCTGCCGGGCATGGCGCGCACGGCCGCGGACTTCCACGACCTCGCCGAGATCCTCGCCAACGACGCGCACCGGCCGCACCGCGTCATCAGCGTCGACTATCGCGGGCGCGGCCTCTCCGACTGGGACCCCGACTGGACCCACTACAATCCCTATGTCGAGATCGACGATCTGCAGCAGGTGCTGTCCGCGCTCGGCATCGCCAAGGCGATCTTCGTCGGCACCTCGCGCGGCGGCCTGCTCGTGCTCGGCCTTGTCGGCATCGCGCCGGAGCTGATCCATGCCGTGGTGTTCAACGACATCGGCCCCGTCGTCGAGCCGCAGGGCCTGGTGCGCATTCGCGGCTACCTCGGCAAGATGCCCTCGCCGGCGAGCTACGCCGAGGCGATCGACATTCTGAGATCCTATCAGGACGCGCAGTTCCCCGCGCTTGACGAACGCGACTGGGAGGCGCTGGCGCACGGCACATGGCACGAGGCCGACGGCACCCTGAAGCTCGCCTACGACCCGGCGCTGAAGAACACCCTCGAAGGCGTCGATCTGGAAAAGGCCGCCCCGCCCCTGTGGCCCATGTTCGACGGGCTGAAGAACGTGCCCGTGCTCGCCGTGCGCGGCGAGAAGTCGGACATCCTGCGCCCGGAAACATTGGCCGAGATGCAGGCGCGCCACGAGCACCTCGAAACCCTGCTCATCGCCGACCAGGGCCACACGCCGGTGATGACCCATCCCGAGGTCAGCGGCCCGATCGCAAGCTTCATCAACCGCGTCAGCACCCGCCTCACGGGCTGATGCGCAGGCCGTCATAGGCGGCAGCGACGCCCGCGGGCAGACGCGCGCTCAATTCGTCGTAATCGAGATCGGCATGCAGATCCGTGAGCACGGCGCGGCGCGGGCGCACCTCGCCGATGAACGCCAGCGCATCGTCGACGGAAAAATGCGACGGGTGCGGCATGTAGCGCAGCGCGTCGATAATCAGGAGGTCGAGACCGCGCAGGAGATCGACGCTCGCTTGCGGAATGCGTTTGACGTCGGGGACGTAGGCCGCCGCCTTTCCCTCCGCCTCGAAGCGGAAGCCGAGCCCGTCGATATCGCCGTGGTTGACCCGCACCGGCATGACGTCGATCGCGCCGCCCGCGCCGCCGAACGTCACCGGCACCGCATCCTCGAAGAGATGCGCCGACAGGATCGGGGGGTAGTTGCTGCCCGGCGGCGTGACGAAGCAATAGCCGAAACGCTCGAACAGCAGCGCCTGCGTGTGGGCGTCGGCGTAGACATCGAGCCGGCGGCGCATGGACAGCGCCAGCGCCCGCAGATCGTCGATGCCGTGGGTGTGGTCGGCGTGCTCGTGGGTGTAGAGAATCGCATCGAGATGCGCGATGTCGGCCGCGAGCAACTGCTCGCGCAGGTCGGGACCCGTGTCGACGAGGAGGCCGGTTTCACGTCCCCCCTCCCACCGGGCAACGTGGATGGAGCAGCGCAGGCGGCGGTTCTTCGGATTGGCCGGGTCGCACGCCCCCCAGCCGCCGCCGACCCTCGGCACGCCGGCCGACGAGCCGCATCCGAGGATGGTGACGGCGAGCGTCATGCCGCGAGGCTTCCCGCCAGCCTGTCCTGCCCCGCCTTGCCGAACAGGCGGCGGAAGTTCTCGGTCGTCTGCTGCGCCAGCGCCTGTTCGGAGAGGCCCCGCACCTCGGCCAGCGCCTTTGCCGTGTGCGCCACATAGGCCGGCTCGTTGCGCTTGCCGCGATAGGGCAGCGGCGCGAGATAGGGCGCGTCCGTCTCCACCAGCAGCCGGTCGACCGGCACGCTCTTGGCGATCTCGCGCAGCTCCTCGGACTTCTTGAACGTGATGATGCCCGAGAACGACACGTAGAGCCCGAGCCGCACGCCGACCTCGGCCAGCGCCGGGCCGGAGGAGAAGCAGTGCAGGACCGCCGTGAAGCGGCCCTTCGCCATCTCCTCCGACAGGATGGCGATCATGTCGTCATCGGCGTTGCGGGCGTGGATGACGAGCGGCAGGCCGGTGACGCGCGCGGCCTCGATATGGCGCAGGAACACCGCGCGCTGCACCTCGGCCGACTCGCGTTCGTAGAAATAGTCGAGCCCCGATTCGCCCACGGCGATGCAGCGCGGATGCCCCGTATGCGCCAGGATCTCCTCGATCGTCACGTCCGGCTCGTCCTTCGCCTGCATCGGGTGCGTGCCGATGGAGAAGAACACGCCGCTGTGCGCCTCCGCGATGGCGCGGTAGGTCGCGGCCTCGCGCACGCGCGTCGAGATCGTCACCACCTGCCCGACGCCGGCGGCTGCGGCGCGCGCCAGCACGGCATCGAGCTCCCGCGCGAAATAGTCGAGGTGGCAATGCGAATCGACCAGCATCACGCGCCGCTCCCCTCCGCCGGCTCGACATAGCGCGGGAAGACGCCGGCCGGCTCCGGCAGCGCGGTGCCGGGCGCAATGCGTCCGCCCGGCCCGAGCGCCGCGAAGTCACGCGCGTCCTCCGCAACGGCGAGCAGGTCGAGCAGCCTCGCCGCCGCTTCGGGCGTGGCCATCTGGGCGAAGATCGCCACCTGCCGCAGCACTTCCGCCGTCACGTAGAGGACGGTGTCGGCGCGGCCGGGATCGGTCTTGCGCAGCGCCCACGGCGCCTGGGCGGCGAAGTAACGGTTCGCGTCCGCGACCACCGACCACACGTCGCCGAGGATCGTGTGGATGGCGAAGTCCCCGATCGCCACGCGCGCCTTGGCCAGCAGCCCGTCGGCCGCCGCGAGCAGCGCCTCGTCGGCAGCATCGAGGGGACCCGGCGCGGGCAGCACGCCGCCGAGGTTCTTGGCGATCATGGACAGCGAGCGCTGGGCCAGATTGCCGAGATCGTTGGCGAGATCGGCGTTGATGCGGTTGACGATCGCCTCGTGGCTGTAGCTGCCGTCCTGCCCGAAGGGCACCTCGCGCAGCAGGAAGTAGCGCAACTGGTCGGTGCCATAGGCCCTTGCGAGCGCGATGGGGTCGATGACGTTGCCGACCGATTTCGACATCTTCTCGCCGCGGTTGAACAGGAAGCCGTGGCCGAAGACGCGCCTGGGCAGCGGCAGTCCCGCCGACATCAGGAACGCCGGCCAGTAGACCGCATGGAAGCGGGTGATGTCCTTGCCGATGATATGGACGTCCGCCGGCCAGAAGCGCCAGTCGGCGTCGTTCTCGTCCGGAAAGCCCACGCCGGTGAGGTAGTTGGTCAGCGCGTCGACCCACACGTACATGACGTGGCCGGGGGCGTCCGGCACCGGCACGCCCCACGACAGTGTGGTGCGCGAGATCGACAGGTCCTGCAAGCCGCCCCTGACGAAGTTCACCACCTCGTTGCGCCGGCTCTCCGGCCCGATGAAGTCGGGATGCGCCTCGTAATAGGCGAGCAGTCGGTCCTGATAGGCGGACAGGCGGAAGAACCAGGTCTGCTCCTGCGTCCACTCCACCGGCGTGCCCTGCGGCCCGTAGCGCACGCCGTCGCGCACTGTGGTCTCGCTCTCGTCGTAGAACGCCTCGTCGCGCACCGAATACCAGCCGGCATAGGTGTCGAGAAAGATGTCCCCGGCCACCTTCATCCGCCGCCACAGCTCCTGCGACGCGGCGTAGTGCGCGGGCTCGGTGGTGCGGATGAAACGGTCGCGCGAGATATCGAGCGCATCGGCCATGGCGACGAACTGCGCCGTGTGGCGGTCGGAGAGCTCCTTGGGGCTGATGCCTTCCTTCGCCGCCGTCTGCGCCATCTTCAGGCCGTGCTCGTCGACGCCGGTCATGAAGAAGACGTCGTACCCGTCGAGCCGCTTGAAGCGCGCGATGGCATCGGTCGCGATCGCCTCGTAGGCGTGACCGATGTGGGGCGCGCCATTCGGATAGGATATGGCGGTGGTGATATAGAAAGTCTCAGCGTCGGCCATCAGTCTCTGCCAGAAAATCAACGGTCATGCAGCGTGCGCGCGCCGGGCCGCATCCGCAAGATCGCCGAAGAGGGTGAAGACCAGCGGACGGCGATCGAGATTGAGCACCTGCGTCTCGCGCGCCGCGCGTGCGATGTTGTCCCACACCTCGACGAAACGCGCAAGGTGACCCGGCCCCCGCGCCGCCCGTTTGTGAATGAGTTCCCCGATCCAGTCATGCACCGTGGACAGGAGAACCGCGAAATCCGCCTCAGCCTCGCGCCCGGTCATGGCGTCGGCCAGTTCGTGCAGGGCGGCGGGATCGATCTCCGGCAGGCGCTCCAGCATGGCGCGGACGCGCTCCACCAGGGCGATGGTATGCGTGTCGATGAGGCCGAGCGCCGCCCGCACCGAGCCGCGCGACAACGCCGCCGCCTTTTGCAGCGTCCCCTCCTCCACGTCGCCGAGGGGCGGCGGCAGGGCGCGCACGGCGCGCGCCACCTCGTCCGCGGGCAGCGCGCGCAGCAGCAGGCGGCGGCAGCGGGAGCGGATGGTCGGCAGCGTGCGCCCCGGCGCATGGGCGACGAGCAGGAACAGCGCGCGCGGGGGCGGCTCCTCGATCACCTTGAGCAGCGCATTGGCGCTTGCGACATTGAGGTCCTCGACGGAATCGACGATGCAGATGCGATAGCCGTCGTTGCCGGCGGTGGACGTGAACAGCGCCAGCGCCCGGCGCACGGCATCGACCGGAATGACCGTCGAGGCCGCCTTCTTCTCCGTCGCCGGGGCGCGGCGCAGCGCGACGAGATTGGGATGGGAGAGCGCGGCGATTTCGGCGGCGACCTTCGCCGCCGCGCCGCTGCGCGCGTCCGCCGCGAGCGTGCGCGCGTCGCGCACCGCCTGCGCCTGCGGATCGGTATGGGTGAGCAGAAATCGCGCCGCGCGGTAGGCGAACGTTGCCTTGCCGATGCCCTGCGGCCCGCCGATCAGCCAGGCATGGTGCAGCCGCCCCGACCGGTAGGCGTCGAGGAACTCCCGCTCCGCCTCCTCCAGCCCGAAGAGCGCGTCGTGGACACGGGGATGGGGCGCGCCGGGAAACTGGTCCGGTTCGGCGTCAGTCATGGTCGGTTTCAGGCGTCCCTGCCGGCGCGGACACGGCGTCCGCCCCGTTGTTTGACGCCGAAAGCAGCCGTGCGTCAACCTCCCGCCAGATGCGTGCCTCCACCTCGTCCGCCGACGCGTCGGCGTCGATGACCGCGCATCGCTCGGGCTCGGCGCGGGCGATGGCGAGGAAACGCTCCCGCAGATCGCGGTGGAAAGCCGGCGCCTCGCCCTCGAACCGGTCCGTCGCCTCGCCGCGCTCCTGCCTGCGCACGTCCGCCCGCCCCAATCCGACTTCGGGCGGCATGTCGAGGACGAGGGTGAGGTTCGGCCGCGTATCGCCGACCACGATGCGCTCCAGCGCGCGCAGGAGCGCGGGGTCGGGCTCCCCGGTGGCGCCCTGGTAGGCCATGGTCGAATCGCTGAAGCGGTCGCAGATCACCCACGCGCCGCGCGCCAGCGCCGGCCGGATCAGCGTGTCGAGATGGTCGATGCGCGCGGCCGAGAACAGCAGCGCCTCCGCCATGGGGCCGAAATCGCGGGTGCGACCGGAGAGAATCGCCTCGCGGATGGCCTCGGCCTTCGGCGAGCCGCCGGGTTCGCGCGTCGTCACCACCGGGATGCCGCGCGCCTCGAG
Organism: Pseudochelatococcus sp. B33; assembly: GCF_053570585.1. Classification (NCBI taxonomy): domain Bacteria; kingdom Pseudomonadati; phylum Pseudomonadota; class Alphaproteobacteria; order Hyphomicrobiales; family Chelatococcaceae; genus Pseudochelatococcus; species Pseudochelatococcus sp. B33. Next base: position 203,277 of record NZ_JBSEFH010000005.1, read on the forward strand.
CCGCTGCGCGAGCCGGCGCATCTGGGTGGACTTGCCGACCCCCTCGCCCCCCTCCAGCGTGACGAACTTTCCCGGCGGGACCGGAGGCACGCTCATATCAGCCGCTCGAACGCGCGGCGCACGGCGCCCGTCGCCCACTCGAAAACCGCATCGAACGCTCGCTGGTGAAGGCTGCCCCTGGGCACCGCCTCACCGGTTTCCAGCGGCACCTCCAGCATGCGCAGCGACCCGCGCTGCACCTCCAGGCGGCCGAGCGCCACCCCCTTCTCCACCGGCGCGACCACGGGGCCATTGTAGACGATGCGCGCCGACAGGCGCTCGTCCGATCCGCGCTGCACCAGCACCTCGACCGGCACGGGCGAGACGAGCGCGACGGTCCCCTTCTCGCCGCCGAACACAGATGCCTCGCCGATCACCTCGCCGGCCGTGAACAGCCGCCGCAGCTCGAACGAACGCAGGCCCCAGTCCAGCAGCTTGCGCGCTTCCTGATCGCGCTCGCGCGCCGTCTTCGCGCCCGACACCACGACGATCAGCCGCTGGCCGTCGAGCACGGCGGAACCGACGATGCCGAATCCGGCGCGCTCGGTATAGCCGGTCAGGAACCCGTCCGCGCCGATGTTGAGCGCCAGCAGCGGATTGCGGTTGCGCTGGGTGATCTTGTTCCAGGTGAATTCGGGCTCGGCGAACGCCTTGTAGAGATCGGGATAGGTCTCGATGACGTGTTCCGCCAGGCGGGCGAGATCGCGCGCCGTGGTCCGCTGGCCCTCGGCCTCCAGGCCGGACGCGTTGACGAAGTTGGAGTTCTTGAGGCCGATGGCCTCCGCGCGGCGGTTCATGATCCGCGTGAAGGCCGTCTCGGTGCCCGAAATGCCCTCGGCGATGATGATCGCCGCGTCGTTGCCGGAGGGCACGGCAAGGCCGCGCAGCAGGTCGGACACCGCGATATGGCTGTTGACGGAAGCGAACATCGCCGTGGTGCGCGACGGCGCGCCACCGGTGCGCCAGGCGTATTCGGAAACGTGGAATTCTCGCTCAAGCGACAGCCGCCCCTCGCTGATCTCGTGGAACAGCACCTCGGCGGTCATGATCTTGACGAGGCTTGCGGGCTCGAACGGCTCATCGGCGCCCTTCTCGAAGAGCACCGTACCGGTGCCGACATCGATGAGCAGGGCGCGCGGCAGCTCGGTCTGGAAAGCCTGGGCGTGGGCGCGGCCGGACAGTATCGCGGCGACGGCGAGCACCGGCAGCAGCGACACCAGCCTCAGCACGAAATTCCCGTCAATGCGCATCACGTCCACCATCCGCAGCCCGACGCGCCGGCGCGCTCGCGCGCGCCCTGCCACCACTCAGCGACCGCTGTTCCGGCTATCCGGGCCATTGCCGAAGGCGACGAAACGCTGCGGTGTGAGCTGCGACAGCGGCATCGGCTCGAAATAGACGCCCGCCCGATCCTTGCCCGTGCGGTCGGTCGGGGCGCCATCGGCCAGATTCGCCACCAGCGCCCTGCGGCCGGAAGGTGCGGCGGGCTCTCCCTGCAGCGCTTCCGTCGCCCCCGGCACGGCCAGCAGCGTGCGCCGGCGCGCGAGCTCGGCGGGGCGGGACGGCGGCAGCGGCACGGCGGCCTGCGGCGCACCGACTTCACGCACGAGCTCCGTCAGGGGGGAGTTCTGGGGCGCGTCGGCGAAAGCCAGGGTCTGCGACGTCGCAACCAGCGTGCGCGAAGGCGCCGCCGCCGGCTGCGGCAGCGCCGCGACCTCCGTCGGGGCGGCCGATGCGGGCGCCGGAGACTCGGCCGCATGCGCCACGAGCGTGCGCGCCGTCGGCCGCGCCGACGCCGCATCCGCCACCTGCTGCTCCGCCGGCGCCGGGACCGGCGCAGCGGCAGGCGCTTCGGCAACCGGCGTTTCGGCGGCCGGCGCCGCGCTCGCCATCATCACCGGGGCCGGCGTCACGACAGGTGCGGGTGCGGGCGTCGGGGTGGGCAGGGGCGCAGCCGGAGCAGGCTGCGGCGCGAGCGTCGGAACGGCGGCCGGCGCAACGTTGTTGAGGGTCGCGAGCAGCTTGCGGTCGTCGCTGCCGCCGAGCGAGGCGCGCCCGACGTATTCGACCTTGACCCGGGCGGTGCCCTGGCGATGGAAATCGAGCGCCTCGGCAGCGTTCCTCGACAGGTCGATCAGGCGGTTGCCATGGAACGGCCCGCGATCGTTGACGCGGACGATCATCGAGCGCTGGTTGCTGAGGTTGGTGACGCGCACGTAGCTCGGCAGCGGCAGGGTCGGGTGGGCGGCGGCGAAGGAATATTTGTCGAACACCTCGCCGTTGGCCGTCTTGCGGCCATGGAAGGCGGAGCCGTACCACGAGGCCGTGCCGACGGCCACGTAGTTGTCGTTCTCCCGCGGGGTAAAGCGCTTGCCGGCAACCACATAGGGCTTGCCGACCATGGCGCGCCCGCCGCCCTTGGGCACCTTGCTGCCGCTGGCGACGACGCGCGGACTGGGCTTGACGCCGTATTTGGGATCGACCTTGGCGGAAGCGGCGGGAGAAGCGGCCCCGGTGGTGCGCGGTGCGGAGCTGCAATTGGCGAGCCCCAGCGCCAGCAGCGAAACGGCCAGCAGCCTGAGCGGGGTCAGAGCGGGAAATCTTGCGTCGGTGCGGTATCGCGGTTCGTCGACAGGCGAGGCATCGGTGGCATCCGGACTGTCCGGACGATTCGTGATGTTGGCCCGTTTCGTCAACCGCATAGGTCCGTCCCGCATAATAGCCCTCATCGCCTGCATACATATGCCTGCTGGCCGCGACGCACGTTCGCACCACAGCTCATGCAACGATAAGGGACCAACTTCGTTGACGGAACGTTAACAGTACTATTCCGCCCATGACAAGGGGGAATGGGCGTTTCCCCACTCCCCGTTTTGTAGAATGGTTACCGGCGCGTTGTCCGCGCCGGCGAAACCCTTACGCCAGCCAGTCGCCGCCGACCAGGCTGTTGCCGTTGAGCTGGAATTCGTCGCTGCGGACGAAGGCCTGCCCGACGAGCGCGACATCGACGCCCTCGTCATCGATCTGGCCGATCCAGAACGCCTTGCCCGCTTCGTCCGCATCGCGGTTGAGCACCTCGCTGTAAAGGCGATCCACCAGGTCCTCGGTGGACTTGCCTTCGTTCGCGGTCTGCGCCTCGTCGGAGTCGGCGATCGCGGCGGCGATCGCGGCGAAGTCGTCGCCCTCGGCGCTGCGGCCGACCCAGTAGCCGAATCCGTCGGCATCGCCCTCGGCGTTGCGGCCGAGAAGCGCCCGGTAGAGGCCGGCGATCTCGGTCTGGTCGGTGGCGAACAGGCCGACGAGCTCGTCGCTGAACGAGATGCCCTGGATGTTGACGGCGCGGGTCTGCGAGCCGCTCTCGCTGTCGGTGATGACGGCCCCGTGGCCTTCGATCGCCACCGAGTAGCGGGATGCCGGGCCCTGGAGAAGGAGCACGTCGAAGCCGGTGGCGCCGTCGACGAAGTCGTTGCCGCGTCCGGCGAAGATGCGGTTGTCGCCGGCGTTGCCATGGATCTCGTTGTCGAGAACGCTGTCAACCACCGAGGCGTTGCCCGTGCCGGACAGGAAGATGTTCTCGACGTTCTCCGGCAGCACGATGAGGTCGTTGCCGGCGTAGAAGACATTGTCGATGCCGTCGGTACCGTGGGCGACGCCGAGCTTCGACGCATCATTCACGTTGATGTCGTTGCCGCCCTCGTCGTTGCCCAGGACGCCGACGGGAAGCTCGCGGAAGTTGATCACGCGGCTGTCCTCGGAGGCCGGCGTGTCGGCCACGTCGTAGGGCGTATCCCAGTAGTTGGCCTTGAGGTATTCCGCGAAGGCGTCCTGCTCGGTGCCGGGAGCGGCAAAGGTGGCCTCGCCGTCCTGACCCGCGAGCGCATCGGTCAGCAGCACGACTTCGGAGCCCGGAACCCGATCGTTCACGAATGCGGTGTAGCCGTCGCCGCCCTCGGCGAGGAAGGTCAGCGTCACGATCTTGATGGCGCGGGCGGCGTCGCCCTGCAGTTCGCCGTTGGAGACGATGGTGTCGATCACCGTGCCGTCCTCGCCGACGACCTTCAGCGACAGCACGCGGCTGCCGGGAGGCAGATCCCGATCGAACACGACCTCGATGCCGCTGACCTGCGGGAAGGGGCCCGGCGTCGCGCCCGGACCAACGCCCGAGAAGCCCTGCTCGAACGCGTTGAGCAGCCCCTGCGCCGTCAGCGTGACGATGGCGAGATCGTTGTTGAAGCGCAGCGAGTTGACGATGTCGAGCTGGGAGATATCGCCCTCGAGCTTGCCCGCGCCGGGGTTGGCGGCGGGCGGCAGCAGCTCGACCTGGTCGCCGACGGCGAAGACGGAACCGATGGCATCGCGGATGCCGCCGCCGTTCTTGATCGACACGAGCACTTCCGCGTCGACCTTCTTCGCCTCGGCGAGGTTGGCGTCGGCGGTCAGGCTGCCGAAGTTCGTCTCCTCGGTGCGCACGGCGGTGCGGCGGCCTTCCAGGAACACGTCGGTGCGGCCGAAGATCTCGCCGTCCTGCTCCTGAATGATGGTGCCGATGCCCTTGGTGACGCGATCGCCGTTCCCGTCCTTCGCGCCCCAGATGATCTGGTCGACCAGATAGCCCTTGCTGCCCTCGGCGAAGGGATCGGCCCCGTCCCACAGCTCCGCGACCTTCTCGTCCGTGGTCACGTAGGCGCCGTTGATCGTGTCGTCGAGGCTGTCGAGGATGATCTTGCCGTCGGCGTCGAACTCGACCACGAGGCGGCCGACGTAGGAGAATTCGCTGTTGGTGTTGACGATCAGCAGCGGATCGCCGTTCTTGTTCTGCGAGACGATCGGATACTCGCCGGCGGCGACGTCGCCGTCGCGCAGCGCGTCGTTCTCGTCGGCGAGCAGCGTGTGCGAGCCGCCGGCGATGATGATGTCGACGTTCTCCAGCAGCGGCGCGAGCTGCTGCTCGAACTGGAGCTGCTGCAGGTGGCTCGACACGATGACCTTGTTGATGGTCGGGTCAGCGGCCAGGATGCGCGCCACCTCGGCGTTGATCTGCTCGGCGAGCAGCGGGATGTTATCGCCGTTCGCGCCGATGACCTTCGTATCGCCCGGCGAGGAGATGGAGGCGAGCGCCTGCGTCGTGGCGGCGACGACGGCGATCTTCTCGCCGCCCTTGGTGATCACCGTGGAGGGCGCGATCTTCTTGGCCGTGTCCAGCGCAAACGAGGACGCCTCGCGGATTTCGTTGGTGAACAGGCTGCTCAGGCTGGCGTCGTTGGAGAAGTCGAGGTTGGCCGACAGATAGGGGAACAGCGTGCCGATATTCACGTCGTCGGCCGTGCCCACGATGCCGTCCGCGCCGGCGGAAGCAGCGATGATGTCGCGGATGGCGGCCGTGCCGAGGTCGAACTCGTGGTTGCCGAAGGTGGCGGCCTCGACGCCGATGATGTTCTGGATGGCGACGTCGGGCCGGCCGGAGGCCGCGGCGAGCGCGGTGAAGATGACCTCGGCCTCCTCCGTGGAGAAGAACTGGCTGTACACGGCCCGCAAGGTGGCAGCGAGGGCGCTGTCGGAGCCGGTCGCATAGAACGGGCCGGGGATCCAGCCGTCGCCCGAGGAAAGAATCAGCGTATTCTCATACTCGTCCTCAAGGATATCGATGATCGCGGCGAAATTGGCCGCCCGCTCCACCGCCCTGAGGCCGGCCTCCCAGTCCGAGGCGTGCAGAAGTTGCAAAACGAAATTCGTCGACGAAGTTTCAGGTGACGTATCGGACATGGAAAGGCTCCTTGAGGGGCAGGTCGGCGGCAACGATGCAGGGCGCCTGCGGAGAAGCCCCGCATCAGCGCCTCAAGATCGATAACCATATGGCACAAAACACAAAAAAACTTTCAACCAACATACACTTATCTAGATTACCATAAGCATCTGACAAATTTATGTAGATTGATTCAAACACCAGAAAGAGGATGTATAGTTACCGACTATATTTATATATGCCGACACAAGCGTGACGGCGGCCACATGGCGCGCCGTCACTGTTCCGATGTTCTGAAGTGATCATGAGCCGGGCCGGCGCTGGCGCGCCGCTGCGGGTTCGCGCTGCGGCGGCGGTGCGCCGCAGCCGTTACAGGTCGCCGGCCTTGAAGCGTTCCCACATATGCGCGGTGCCGAAGAAGGCGTTGCGGTCCACCGGCCCGTTGATGCCGGGGATGGTCCCCTTGGCGGTGTACTGCCAGAAGTACCAGCGCCGCCCGTCGAAACGCGGGGTCGGATAGCGCGGTATGCTGCGCACCCACAGCGGATAGCGCTCGAACCCGCCCTTGATGACATCCTCGAAGAAGGTGATGTCGGTGTAGATCACCGGGCGCTTGCCGTAGTGGCGTTCCATGGCGTCCAGCATGATCTGCATCTTCTCGATGGCACGGGCGCGCGGAATCTTGTGCGGGCAGGTCTTGGAATGGCCGTTCCATTCCACGTCGAGCACCGGCGGCAGCGCGTCCTCGTCGACGGGCACGTTGGCGATGAACCACGCCACCTGCTCCGCGGCCGACCGGCACCAGTAGGTGAAGTGATAGGCGCCGCGCGGCACGTGTGCGGCCTTGGCCGCGTACCAGTTCTCGAGAAAAAGCCTGTCGGAGTGATCGCCGCCCTCCGTCGCCTTGATCCAGGCGAAGGCGACGCCGCTGCGCCGCACGCTCACCCAGTCGATCTCGCCCTGCCATTTCGACACGTCGATGCCGTGGATCGGGTAATCCGACGGCACCGGCTCGCGGCGCTTGGAGGCGCAGGAGGCGACCGCGAACGCCAGCAGCAGAACCGCCAGGGGCTTCAGGAACCGACCGGAACAGGATGCAAGCATGGCGACGCGACCCGTTTCAAGAAAACCAGGGAGATGCGGTTCACGAACAGAAACGAAGCGCGCCTTCCGGCGACCGGATGGTTCCACCCGACCGGAAAACGCGCCGAAGGCGAACGACCCCGGAATGCCCCGATCACCGCCCCGTTCATGTGTCGATACATGATTTTTGCCGAAAAGCGGAATCCGCATTCAGCAATCATGCCGCATGCCGGCACCATTGCCCGCTTCCGGTTAAAACCATGTGAATGCCGCCGTCCGCCTTGCGCGCAGGAACAGGGCGGCCTTTCACCATTCCGCGATCAGTTCACCGCGGCACGATGAGCACAATGTATTCGATTTTTGTATTCAGAAATACGATCGTCTTGTAAACTTATGGTTGTAGGTATTCGCGTGGCATGTCGCATTCGCTGCTGTATTCATAGGAAATCAGGAGCTTAATGATGAGCAATGGCACTTCGGACACGATCATAAATTTGAAAAAGCCTCTCGCGGCCGAATTTCTCGGCACGTTCTGGCTGGTGCTTGGCGGCGCGGGCAGCGCGGTTCTGGCCGCGGCCGTGCCCGATCTCGGCATCGGATACGCGGGTGTGGCGCTCGCCTTCGGCCTGACGGTGCTCACCGGCGCCTACGCGCTGGGGCATATTTCCGGCGGCCATTTCAACCCGGCCGTCACCGTCGGCCTCGTCGCGGGCGGGCGGTTCCCGGCCACGAACGCCGGTCCCTATATCATCGCGCAGGTCGTGGGCGCCATCGCCGCCGGCCTGGTGCTGTTCCTGATCGCCTCCGGCAAGGCGGACTTCTCGGCCGCCGCCAGCGGCTTCGCGTCGAACGGCTACGGCGCGCATTCGCCGGGCGGCTACTCCATCCTGTCCGCGATCCTGGTCGAATTCGTCCTGACCGCCTTCTTCCTCATCGTGATCTTCGGCGCGACCGATGCGCGTGCGCCGGCGGGGTTCGCGCCGCTCGCCATCGGCCTGGCGCTCACCCTCATTCACCTCATCAGCATCCCGGTGACCAACACGTCGGTGAACCCGGCGCGCAGCACCGGCGTGGCGCTGTTCCAGGGCGGCTGGGCCATTGCCCAGTTGTGGCTGTTCTGGGTCGTGCCGCTGCTCGGCGGCGCCGTCGGCGGGCTGATCTACAAGCACCTGCTGTCGTCCGACGACCACGTGTGAGGCGTCACGCCCATGGCGGTATGAGGGTGCTGCCCTCGTACCGCAAGCCGCCGTCGCGATCGCGCGCCAGCAGCAGCGGACCGTCGAGATCGACCCAGTCCGCGCCCTCGGCGACGATGAGCGCCGGCGTCATGCCGAGCGACGTTCCCACCATGCAGCCGACCATGATCCCGAGGTCGCGCGCCGACGCTTCCCGCAGCAGCACCAGCGCGTCCGTCAGGCCGCCGGTCTTGTCGAGCTTGATGTTGATGGCCGTGTACCACGGCGGCAGATCGTCGAGCGAGGCGGCGTCGTGGATGCTCTCGTCGGCGCAGATGGCGATCGGCGTTTCGATATGCGCGAGCGCCTCGTCGTCCCCCGCCGGCAGCGGCTGCTCGATGAGTTCCACGCCCGCCCGCTCGCAGGCGGCGAGGTTGTCGGCGAGATTGTCGCGCCGCCAGCCTTCGTTGGCGTCGACGATGAGACGCGCCGCCGGCGCCCCCTCGCGCACGGCGGCAAGACGCTCCGGGTCGCCGTCGGCTCCGAGCTTGATCTTGAGCAGGGGCCGGTCCGCCGCGCGCCGTGCCGCTTCGGCCATGGCCGCGGGCACACCGAGGCTGATCGTATAGGCGGTGAGCATCGGCCCCGGCCTCGGCGTGCCGGCGATCTCGTAGAGCGGCCGGCCGCTGCGGCGCGCTTCCAGATCCCACAGGGCGCAATCGAGGGCGTTGCGCGCCGCGCCCGGCGGCAGCGCGTGCGCCAGCTCCTCGCGCGTCAGACCCTCCGCCACGGCCTCACCGAGGCCGCGCAACTGCGCCGCGACGCTGTCGACGCTCTCCCCGTAGCGCGCATAGGGCACGCATTCGGCCGCCCCCGCGTGCGCGTCGTCATGCACCGTCGCCACCACGACGACCGCCTCCGTGCGGCTGCCGCGCGCGATGGTGAAGGTGCCGGCGATCGGCCAGCGTTCTATGGTGACCTCAAGGCAACGCATGGTGTCTCCGCTCCGCAATGGGACGGGGCTTGGAGCGCTTTCCGATCAGATGGGATCATCTGGTCGATCAGAATTCGCTCAAAATCAGAAACTTAGAGGACTTCACCGTTTCACGGAAACGGTGAAGTCCTCTACGTCCGGGGCGGGCATGCCGTCAAGGGGCGTCGAGCGGCTTGCGGAAATACACCACCCGCTCCGTCTCCGCGAAGCCCAGCGCCCGGTGCGCGGCGTGGGACGGCGTGTTGGCGATGTCGGCGTCGGAGGCCAGTTCCCGGCAGCCGAGCTGCCGCGCCCATGCCTCGGCCGCCCCGAACAGCAGCCGCGCACCGCCCTTGCGGCGCCATGCCTCGCGGACGAGCACCCCCTCGACGAAAGCGACCGGCGACGTCTCGCAGCCGTTGACGTAGTCGTGCCTCAGCATGGCTTCGATGAAGCCGACGGCCGCATCGTCCCCCGTGCGCAGCAGCGCCGCGAACGCCGCCGGCGCGCGCGCCAGGATCGCCCGCATGTCCGACAGGTGGGAGAGATCGGACCCGCCCGGCCACAGCGCATGGCGCAGGGCGAGCCAATCCGCGGTGTCCGCATCGGTACAGGGGACGATCCGCCAATCGCCGCCCATATCACCCCGCCTGCACGCGCACCGGATCGGGCAGCGGGATGAACTCGTCGTGATCGTGCACGGGCAGGTCGAACAGGCCCCGGCCCCATGCCTGCGCTTTCCACGCCTCCTTCGCGGCGGCGATGCGCTCGCGGGAGGAGGCCACGAAGTTCCACCATATATAGCGGGGACCGTTCAGGGTCGCGCCGCCGAGAATCATCAGCCGCGCGCCCGCCTCGCCTGCCCCCACCGTGATGGCGTCGCCGGGGCGGAACACCATCATGCGCCCGGCCTCGAACGACTGGCCGGCGACGTCGATGGCGCCTTCCAGCACGTAGATGGCGCGGTCCTCATGATTGTCCGGCATCGGGAAGCGCGCACCGGCGCGCAAGGCCACGTCGGCGTAGAAGGTTTCCGAATAGAGCATCGCCGGCGCCGTCTCGCCATAGGCGTTGCCGAGGATGAGCCTGAGCTTCACGCCGTCGCCCTCGATGACGGGCAGGCCCTTGGCCCCGTGGTGCTCGAAGCGCGGCGCGACGTCCTCCGCCTCCTCCGGCAGGGCGACCCAGGTCTGGATGCCGAAAAGGCTGTGGGGGCCGGAACGCCCGCGCGCGCTGGTGCGCTCGGAATGGGTGACGCCGCGCCCCGCCACCATCCAGTTGAGCTCCCCGGGCAGGATGGTCTGGTCGCTGCCGATGCTGTCGCGGTGATGGAAATCGCCGCGAAAGAGGTAGGTGACGGTGCCGAGACCGATGTGCGGATGCGGGCGCACGTCGACGCCTGCGCCGGTGAGGAACTCGGCCGGTCCCATCTGGTCGAAGAAGATGAACGGCCCCACCATCTGCCGCTGCGGCGCGGGCAGGGCGCGGCGGACCTCGAAGCCGCCGAGATCGCGCGAGCGCGGGATGATCAGGGTCTCGATGACGTCCGCGCCCGTGTCGGCGGGACATCCAGGCTCCAGCGCAGGGTTCCAGCTCATGATGCGTCCTCCCGCCGCAGTGCCGCGGCGCATTTCTGGAGCCGCTATAATAACGCAGCGGCCGGAAAATCTGGAATCCTTGCACCCGCGCCTCATTTTTCGTTTAGCATCAAACCGATCCGGAAAGCGGCGGCCGTTTTTCGGCCTGGCCGCCCGGCGGCGGCGCCCGCAGGACGACGGGTGCGAATGCGCACGGCACCCAGCCACGTGCGTCGATATGCCTATTCCTGTATCATCCGATGTCTTAAAAGCTATTGGCGAAATGCCTATTGTACCGGCCGCTCATACCGGCACCGGAAGAGCTTCGATACGCTGGAGCAGGAAGTGTCCTCCAACCCCGCTAACACCCCTACCAAACCTCAGGGCCACCACCCGGACAGCGACAACCCGGCCACGCAGACGTTCGGCACGGAGGGAATCGCTCCCCTCTCGCGACCGAGCCTCGTGACACGCACGCTGATGGCGATCGTGGCATGGGCGGAGCGGCTGAACCTGCGCTATTCGCGCGTCGGCAATCCGGCGGTCTACGACAACAGCGTGTTTCCGTGGGTGGCGGAGATCGAGCGGGAATGGCCGCTGATCCGGCGCGAGCTCGAGCAGGTGCTGACGCGCCAGCAGGACCTGCCGAGCTTTCAGGACATCTCGTCCGATGTGAAGACCATCTCCACCGACACCCACTGGAAGACCTTCTTCCTCGCCGGTTACGGTCTCGAATCGGAACGCAACATCGCCGCCTGTCCGGAAACGTGGCGAATCGTGCGCCAGATTCCGGGGCTCAAGACCGCGATGTTCTCGATCTTCGAGCCCGGCAAGCACCTGCCCGCCCATCGCGGCCCCTACAACGGCGTGCTGCGCCTGCATATGGGCCTGATCGTCCCGGAGCCGCGCGACAAGCTCGCCATCCGCGTCGACGAGCAGATCCTGCATTGGGAGGAGGGCAAGGCCATCGTCTTCGACGACGCCTATAACCACGAGGCCTGGAACTACACCGACAAGACGCGGGTCGTGCTGTTCGTCGATTTCGTCAAGCCTTTGAAATTCCCGGCGAACGTCGTCAACTGGCTGCTGCTCAACATCGCCGCCTTCACCCCCTTCATCCGCGAGGGGCTGGACAACCACAAGGAATGGGAAAAGCGCTTCTACGCCGAGGCCGAGGCGCTGCGCAACAAACAGGGCTGAAAGCTACGTCTGACGACATATTTGTCTCTTGACAGCGCAGAATAACGACATATGGTTCACATCGATGTCGCACACGCGCTATCGTCACACCCTCGGCATGTAAAGACGAGGTTGAGGAAGACTGAGAACGCTAGGAAGGCGCATTTATATTTGCATACGCATTGTTTAGTTGAATACGATGACGCTCTTTATAGAATTTTTATTATCTTCAAGGAGAGATATTATCTACATTCTGGCAACTTACTAATCCTGTAAAAATTTTACAGCTATTCTCCCAGGCATATCTCCCAAGCATAAACTCCCGAATTCATCGCCGGCAGACGACGCGCCGCGGACCCCGCTCGAACGGCGCGAGGCGCTCGTCATCGCCAGCTCATCCGACAGCGACAGCGAGGGGACGCAGGACGTCCCGAATTCTGCTCGCGTGCTGTCTTTCACCCCGAAGAAAGGAAACGCCAATGTCAGTCGGCCACACCCGCACCTCCCCATATGTTCCTCCCGCCTATCCTGAAGGACCGGATGGCCGCCCCCTCGTGCCGCCAACCCCCACTCATAGGGGGACGGAGGCCATGCTCGCGGCGAACAGGCTATCCCTTGAGGAGCGCAATGTCTCCGTCCATACCATCCGGGAGGAGACCGAGGTCGAGGTCGAAATCGAGCTCGAAACCGTCGACGGCGAGGGAGCCAGCCCTGTCACGTCGACGATTCGCCACGTCACCGACCAGATCACGGACGGAATCGACCACGCCCGGCGCACCATCGAGGACGGCACGAAAAAATTCGATGAATTCGGCAATGAGATCGGCAACGCCGCCGAGCAGACCGGCGATGCGATCGACCAGCGCGGCCAGACGGTCGAGCAGACCGTGGACCGGGTGCAGGACGTGGCCGACAGGATCCAGAAGCGGTCCTTGTTCCAGAGACTCTTCAGCTGCATCTGCGGGACGGCGGATGCGATCCAGGACGACGCCGGACAGCGTCAGGTAACCCATGTCAGGAACGGCACCCCCGCCGCAACCGGCACGCTGTCGCCGCGGGCCGCCTGATCCGGCCGCGTCCGGGCGGGTGCCCGCTCACCGGCGGCGGCCATCTCGCCGCGCCGTTGCCGAGAATGCGGTCGTCCGACCGGCGCCTCCACGGCAGGGAAAGATCTCGTGTCATGTCATCCCCCCTCAACAACGCACCGGCAACGTCGCTCCTCACCTGGGTCGCGCCCGGATTCCCGGCCGCGGTGCTGAGCCGCCCGCCTTCCGTCGCCGGCAGCATGTCCGACACACTCTCGGATCGGGAGGTGGTGTTCGTGCCGGTGATGCCGATCATGGTCACGCCGGAAATGCTCGAAAGAGGACTGTCGAGCCCGGTGCCCCGGTCGCCGCGCTTGTCGATATCCGAGAGGCAATCTCCAAGCCTGACGGCGATCGGCGTGCAGAACGCGGCCAACCGGGTCGGGACCATGATCGACGTCACAGCCGCCTCCATCGACACCGTGGGCACAGCCGTCGAGACGGTCGTCGACCACACCCGGATGGCCATCGAGGCAATCCGCAACCGCCCCTGGTATCAGAGACTGTCGGCATGGCTCGACAACCTGCCGTGCTGCGCCAGTGATTCCGCCACGCCGGACACCGATCCGCAGCGCGGGTCGCGCAACGGAACGCGACCTGACGGAGCACGGCCGGGCTGAGACTTGTCCGATCGGTCCGGGTCGGAGAGCGGAACGGGACAACCCCCGTCTCCGGCGCATGGCTGCCTTCGGTCATGGATATTGACTTACAAGGCGCATGGGCACATAGCCTTCCGGCACGGAACGTGAGAAGGCACGTCAATGGAATATAAGTATAATAATTATAAACTTAAATCATTGGATTGTTGTGCCCGTGCTTATGCGAGCATTCTGGTTTCCGCGGCTTTTGCTTATTTTATAATTATTCTTATTATTCTCGCTCTCACCCCTTCGGCTTCTTTCGGCGGCGAACCGGCGCGCACCGCCCCCCTGACGGTCGAGGACATCACCGGCCGCACGATCACGTTGCCGCGACCGGCGGAGCGCCTGCTCATCGATGACGGCCGCTATCTCATCGCGCTGTCGCTCATGGTGGACGACCCCGTCGCCCTCGTCGCCGCGTGGCCGCATGACGTGCACCGCCTCGGCGATGCCGCCTATGCGGCATACCGCGCGCGCTTCCCCGACATCGCCACGAAGACGCGGATCGCGGGATCGGCGGAATCGCTGTCGATCGAGCAGATCCTCGACGTCGCGCCCGACGTCGCGATCTTTCGCGCCGGGATGGGGCCGACTCCCGAGCAGGTGCGCCAGATCGAGGCCGCCGGCATTCAGGTCGTGTTCATCGATTTCTTCTCGCAGCCGCTGGAGAATCTGGCGCCGAGCCTCGCCATTCTGGGCCAGCTCGTCGGTGCGCAGCAGCGCGCCCGGGCCTTCATCGATTTTCGCGCCGAACACCTCGCGCGCATCACCGACCGCGTCAAATCGACGCCCGACCTCGCGCGCCCGCGTGTGTTCCTGGAAGTGCACGCCGGCCTGACCGAATGCTGCAACGCGCCGGGGCGCGGCAATATCGGCAATTACGTGGAGCTCGCCGGCGGGCACAACATCGCGGCCGACGTGCTGCCGGGCGCCGTCGGCAAGCTCGGCATCGAGTTCATCATCGACAGCGAGCCCGAGATCTACATCGCCACCGGCGGCCCGCAGACGGCGAAGGCGGGCGGGTTCGTCATCGGGCCGCAGTTCGGCATCGAGGAGACGCGCGCCTCGCTGGCGCGGATGGCGGCCCGGCCCGGCATTGCCTCGCTCGCGCCGGTGGAGCGCGGCGAAGTGCACGGGCTCGCGCACCAGTTGCTCAACTCGCCGCTCGACATTCTGGTGGCCGAGCGCCTCGCCAAGTGGATCCATCCCGACCTGTTCGCGGATGTCGATCCCGACGCGACGCTGGCCGAGCTCAACGCCCGTTTCCTCGCCGTCCCACTCGCGGGGCCCAACTGGATCGATCTGCGATAGCGGGCCGCTAACGCGGTCCGAAGCGTCCATTCCGAAGAGGCTGTCCGATGGCTGTTGCTGCGATGCGCGCATTTTCTCAAGACGACCATGCCGAGAGGCAGGAAAGCGAAGATGCCGGCCTTGAGGCCGCAACACCCTTCATCCTCAGCGGCGCGGACGAGACGCGTGTCGGCCTCGGCGTCGGGGCCTCGCTCCCGCCGACGCCGGCCGCGGGGCTGAAGGACGCCGTCAATGCCTTCTGGGCGGCGCAGGCGCACGCGCGGCCGCACGCGCCGATGCTCGTCGGCGTTCTGCCGTTCGACCGCACCGCCCCCGCCCATCTCTATGCCCCGCAGACGGTGGCGGATGTCTGGCCGGCGCGCGCCGCCGCCGCAACGGCGGAGCCGGCGCAGGGGCAGTGGTCGAGCGCCGCCGAACCGGCCCCGGCCGCCTATGCCGAAGCCGTCGAGCGGGCGCTCGCGTTGCTGTCCGGCCCCTCGGGCCTGCGCAAGGTGGTGCTGGCGCGCAGCCTGATGGTGACGGCGCCGGCGGAGATCGATACCGACACCGTGCTGTCGCGGCTCGCCCGCGACCCGAGCATCGCCACCTATGCCGTGCCGTTGCCCACCGCCGCAGGCGCGCCGGCGCGCACGCTCATCGGCGCCACCCCCGAACTGCTCGTGGACAAGCGCGGTCTTGCCGTCCGCTCGGCGCCGCTCGCCGGATCGGCGCGCCGGCACGCGGACCGGGACGCGGACGAGGCGTCCGCCGCCGGCCTCCTGAATTCGCAAAAGGACCGGCGCGAGCACGCCTTCGTCGTCGAGGCGATCCTCGACACGCTCGCGCCCTATTGCCGCGATCTGAAAGCGCCATCCGGCCCATCGCTGGTGTCCACGGCCTCGATGTGGCATCTGGGCACGCTCATCGACGGCACGTTGAAGGACAAGGACGTATCCGCGGTCGAACTCGCGGCGGCGCTCCACCCTACCCCCGCCGTCTGCGGCCTGCCGCGCGAGGCGGCGCGGCAGGCGATCGCCGCGCTGGAAAATATCGAGCGAGGCTATTATGCAGGCGCGGTCGGGTGGGCGGATCGCAACGGCGACGGCCGCTGGATGGTTGCGATCCGCTGCGCGGAATTTTCGGGACGCACCGCCCGGGTCTATGCCGGGGCCGGCATCGTGCCCGGTTCCGATCCGTGGTCGGAGGTGGCGGAGACGTCGGCGAAGTTCACCGCGCTGCTGGCGGCGCTGGGCATCGACGAAGCCGGCGGCGCCGGACGGACGGACGCGGAGCAGGAAACGGGGCAAGAGGGAACAGGGGACAGGACGTGATTCCAGCCATCCAGCAATGGCCCGAGGCGTTTGCGGCGCGCTACCGCGCCGCCGGCTACTGGCGCGGCGAGACGTTCGGCACGGTGCTCCGGGACCGCGCCGCGCGCCGGCCCGGGCATCCCGCCATCGTGGAAGGCGGGACGCGCTGGACCTATGCCGAACTCGACGCCCGGGTCGACGCGCTGGCGCGCGGCTTCACGGCGCTCGGCCTCAAGCCCGGCGAGCGCGTCATCGTGCAATTGCCGAACGTCGCCCCCTTCTTCAGCGTCGTGTTCGGCCTGTTTCGCGCCGGCATCCTGCCGGTGTTCGCGCTGCCCGCCCACCGCGCGACGGAGATCGTGCACTTCGGCAACCGCGCGCAAGCGCGGGGCTACGTGATCATCGATTCGTTCGACGGCTTCGACTATCGCGCGCTCGCCGTCGAGGTGAAGGAAAAGATCCCGACGCTCGACCACGTCATCGTCGCCTCGGACGATGCCGGGCCTTTCAGGACGCTTGCCGGCATCGAGCGGCACGACGGCCCGCTGCCGCCGGAGCCGAACCCCTCGGACGTGGCGTTCCTCCAGATCTCCGGCGGCTCGACCGGCCTGTCGAAGCTCATTCCGCGCACCCATGACGACTACATCTACAGCCTGCGCGGCAGCAACGAGATCTGCGGGCTCGACGAAAACGGCGTGTATCTGGGCGTGCTGCCGATCGCGCACAACTTCCCCATGAGCTCGCCCGGCACCTTCGGCGCGCTCCATGCCGGGGCAACGGTGGTGCTGAGCCCCTCGCCGGCGCCCGATGCCGCCTTTCCGCTGATCGAGCGGGAGAAGGTCACCATCACCGGCATGGTGCCGCCGGTGGCGCTGGTGTGGACGGAGGCGGCGCGCACCACCGCGCACGATCTCTCCAGCCTGAAGCTGCTGCAGGTCGGTGGCGCGAAGCTCACGCCCGAGGTGGCGCGGCGCGTGGTCGACGCCTTCGGCCCCGTTCTGCAGCAGGTGTTCGGCATGGCCGAGGGGCTCGTCAACTACACCCGCCCCGGCGACGGCGAGGACATCGTCATCAACACGCAAGGCCGCCCCATCAGCCCCGACGACGAATTGCTCATCCTCGACGACGACGGCAACCCCGTGCCGCCCGGCACGCCGGGCCACCTGCTGACGCGCGGCCCCTACACCATCCGCCAGTATTTCAACGAACCCGAGGCGAACGCCGCCGCCTTCACGGAGGACGGCTTCTACCGCACCGGCGACATCGTGCTGCTGCGCCCCGACGGCAACCTCGTGGTGCAGGGCCGGGCCAAGGACCAGATCAACCGCGGCGGCGAGAAGGTCTCCGCCGAGGAGATCGAGGACCACCTGCTCGCCCACCGCCAGGTGTTCGACGCGGCGGTGGTGTCGATCCCCGATGACTATCTCGGCGAGCGCTCCTGCGCCTTCATCATCGCGCGCCACCCCGCCCCCAAGGCGCTCGAGCTGAAGAAGTGGGTGCGGGAGCGGGGGCTCGCCGCCTTCAAGGTGCCGGACCGCATCGTATTCGTCGACAGCTTTCACACCACGGCGGTCGGCAAGGTGAGCCGCAAGGACCTGCGCGCCGCGCTGCGCCAGAAGCTGCTCGACGCCGAGGCCCAAGAAAAGAGTGCCCAAGAAAAGATTGTCGAGGAAAAGAAGGGCGCATGATGGGATTGCCGTCGATCGAATCCTATCCCCTGCCGACGGATGCCGACCTGCCGCGCCCACGTGTGGGCTGGCAGGCGCGCCGCGATCGGGCGGCGCTGCTCATCCATGACATGCAGAACTATTTTCTCGCTCCCTTCCTGCCTGATTCCCCGCCGATCGATGCGGTGATCGCCCACATCGACGCGCTGCGCCGCCATGCGCACGAGCTCGGCATCCCCGTGTTCTACACCGCCCAGGAGGGCGATCAGGACCCGCGCGACCGGGGCCTGCAGCGCGATTTCTGGGGACCTGGCATGAGCACGCGACCCGAACACCAGGACATCCACCCGCGACTTGCCCCGCTCGATGGTGACTTCGTGCTCCACAAATGGCGCTACAGCGCCTTCCAGCGCTCGAACCTGGAGCCGCTGATGCGCGCGCGCGGACGCGACCAGCTCATCGTCACCGGCATCTACGCCCATATCGGCTGCCTCATGACGACGGCGGAAGCCTTCCAGCGCGACATCGAGCCGTTCTTCGTCGCCGACGCGGTGGCCGATTTCTCACGCGCGAGTCACGATCTCGCCGTCACCTATGCCGCCGGCCGCTGCGCCGTCGTCACCACCACGCAAAAGTTGCTCGAAAGCCTCTGATCCATGACCGCATCCGCCCTCACCCTCGACACCATGCGCGCCGACATCGCCCGCATCATCGGCGAGGATCCCGCCGAGATCGGCGACGAGGACAGCCTGATCGATCTCGGGCTCGATTCCATCCGCGTGATGACGCTCATCCAGCGCTGGGGCGAGCGGGGCGCAAAACTCGATTTCGCGCAACTGGCGGAGAAGCCGACGCTGGCGCACTGGTGGGCCGTCGCCAGCCGGCATCAGGCGGGATGACCATGGCCGGGCGCGCACGCAGACTGACGCAGGCGCAGGAAGGGTTGTGGTTCGCGCAGAGGCTCGACCCCGACAACCCCATCCTCAACACCGGCCAGATCGTCACGCTGAAAGGCCCGCTCGACCGCACCGCGTTCAAGGCCGCCGTGGAGCAGGCGCTCCGGGAAGCGCCGGCGCTCGCGGTGCGCTTCGTCGACGGGCCGGTGGGGCCGGAGCAGATCGTCGACGATCCCGCCTTCGCCACGCTCGACATCGTTGATCTGACGGCGGAGCCCGACCCGCTGCAGGCAGCCTATGACTACATCGACCGCGACATGGCGCGCCCGCGCGATCCGCTGCGCGAGGCGCTCGTCACCGAGGATCTGCTCATCGCGGGACCGGACCTGCATGTCTGGAACCAGAACATCCACCACCTCGTCATCGACGGCTACGGCACCTCGCTGCTCAACCGCCGCATCGCCGCGCTCTACAACGAAATCGTGACCGGCGTTCCCGAGCCGGACACCGCCTTCGGATCGTTTGCCGACTGGCTGGCCGAGGACGACGCCTATCGGGGAAGCGACCGCGAGGCGAAGGAGCGCGCCTATTGGAACGAGCTCTTCACTGAGCGGCCGCAAGTCGTCGGCATCGCGCCGGGCGAGGCGGTGAGCGCATACACCTTCCACCGCTTCACGCTCGACATCGGACCCGAGGTGACACGGGCGATCACGGAGCGTGCCCGCCGTGCCGGACTGGCATGGCCCGACCTCGTCACCACGATCGCCGGCGCCTTCATCGCCCGCCATACCGGGACAGACGAAACCGTTGTCGGCGTGCCGCACATGGGCCGGTTCGGATCGGTCGCCGCGCGCGTTCCGGCCATGGTCATGAACGTGCTGCCGCTGCGGCTCTCCATCGACGAGGATGCGCCGCTCGATGCGCTCGCCGCCGACGTCGCCCGCCAACTGGCAAAGGGCCGCCGCTTCGGGCGCTACCGCAGCGAACAGTTGCGCCGCGATCTCGGGCTCGTCGGCGGCGAGCGGAGGCTCTACGGCCCACTCGTCAACATCATGCCCTTCGACATGCCGTTCCACCTCCATGGTATCGAGGCCGATCTCAGGGTGCCCGGCGCGGGCGCGGTGGACGACATCACCTTCACCCTGCGCGCCGACGCGGCAGGCGAGACGATGCGGCTCGAACTCGACACCAATCCGGCGCTCTACCCGCTGGAACGGACGCAGCAGCTCGGGCGCCGGTTCGTCGCCTTCCTGCAGGCGGCGAGCCGCAACGAGCGGCTGGTGGACACGCCGACGCTCTCGCCCGAGGAGGAACGCCGCTGGCGCGCCGTCCAGACCGCCACCGTCCGTGAGGTGGAAGACACGACGCTGGCGGAGTTGCTCGCCCGCCGCGCGCAAGCGCAGCCGGACGCGCGGGCGCTCATCGACGGTGAGGTATGTTTCACCTATGCCGAGCTCGAAAGCGAGACCGCGCGCTTCGCACACCGGCTTCGTTTAGCCGGCGTCAAGAAGGGCGACATCGTCGCCGTGGCGCTGCCGCGCTCGCGCCATCTGGTGCTGGCGCTGCTGGCGAGCGTGCGCATCGGCGCGGCTTACCTGCCGCTCGACGCCGGACATCCGCGCGAGCGGCTGGCGCGTATCCTCGCTTCCGCAACGCCGCGCGTCATCGTCACCGGCTCGGCGCAAGCCGCCCTGCCGGAGGATGCGCCGCTGCTGCTGGTCGAGCACGATGACAGCACACCGATCCCGGCCGAAAGCCCATTCGTCGCCCCCTCCCCCACGGATGCCGCCTATATCATCTTCACGTCCGGCTCCACGGGCGCGCCCAAGGGCGTGGTGATCGAGCACCGGGCCATCGTCAACCGCCTGTTGTGGATGGAGGAACATTACGGCATCGGCCCCGGCGACCGCATCCTGCAAAAGACGCCCGCGACCTTCGACGTGTCCGTGTGGGAGTTCTTCCTTCCCTTCATCACCGGCGCGACGCTCGTCGTCGCCCCGCCGGATGCGCACAAGGACCCGCAGGCGCTGGCGCGCCTTGTGCGCGAGCACGCCGTCACCACGATGCATTTCGTGCCCTCGATGCTGGCGCTCTTTCTCGACGAGCCGCGGGTGCACGGCCTTGCGATCCGCCGCGTGTTCGTGAGCGGCGAGGAATTGCCCGCCGACCTGCGCAACCGCTTCCACCAATTGGTTGCCGGCGAACTGCATAATCTCTACGGCCCGACCGAGGCAGCGGTCGACGTGAGCTACTGGCCCGCCTCGCGCGATGACACGAGCCGGCCGGTGCCCATCGGCCACCCCGTCTGGAACACCCGTCTCTACGTGCTCGACGCGCGCCTGCGCCCCGTGCCGGCGGGCATTGTCGGCGAGCTTTATCTGGCCGGACGGCAACTGGCGCGCGGCTATCTCGGCCAGCCAGAACTCACCGGCGAGCGCTTCGTCACCGACGCCTTTTTTGCCGGCGAAAGAATGTATCGCACCGGTGACCTGGCGCGGTTGCGCGACGACGGCACGGTGGAGTTTCTGGGGCGCACTGACCATCAGGTGAAGCTGCGCGGCCTGCGCATCGAACTGGGCGAGATCGAGGCGGTGCTCCTCTCCGACAACGACCTGGCGCAAGCCGTGGTCGATGCGCGCGACGACGGCACGGGAGGCAGGCGCCTCGTCGCCTACGTCGTGGCGAAACCCGGCCGGTCCATCGATGTCGGGGCCCTGCGCGCCCATGCGGCCGCACATGTGCCCGATTACATGGTACCCTCCGCCTTCGTGACGCTCGACCGCCTGCCGCTGTCCGCCAACGGCAAGCTCGACCGCAAGGCGTTGCCGGAGCCAGCCTTTGCCGCCGTGGCGGGACGCCCTCCCGCCACCGGTACCGAGCGGCGCCTTGCCGCGCGCTTCGCCGACTGCCTGCGGCTCGACGCGGCGACGATATCGGCTGATGACGATTTTTTCGAACTCGGCGGGCATTCGCTGCTGGCGGCGAAGCTGCTCAGGCTGGTGCGCGACGAATGGGGCGCCTCGCTCGCCGGCAACGCGCCGGGCCAGAATCTGCTTGGTCTCGGCATCATCTTCACCGATCCCACCGTCGCCCGCCTCGCCGCCCGGATCGATGCCGCGTTCGCGGCTGCGGGGCCACTCTCCGTCACGGATAGCGAAGGACTGGCTCCGCTCGTTCGTCTCAACCGCGGCAACGAGATCTCGGCGCTGTTCTGCATCCACCCGGCCGGCGGCATTTCGTGGTGCTATGCCGAACTGGCGCGGGCGCTGGCACCCGGTCATGCGGTCTACGGCATCCAGGCGCGCGGCCTCGACACAACCGCCCCCGCGCCGGAGAGCATCGACGCCATCGCCGCCGACTATGTCGGGCTGATCCGCGCGGTACATCCGGAAGGGCCTGTCCACCTTGCGGGATGGTCCGTCGGCGGCATCATCGCCCATGCCATGGCGGTGCAACTGGCGCAGGCCGGCGCGCCGATCGGCCTGCTCGCCCTGCTCGACGCCTATCCGAGCGACAGCTGGCGCGAACAGGCCGACCCGTCAGAGGATGTGGCGCTCAAGGCGCTGGTGCAGATCGCCGGCAGCGACGTTTCCGAACTCGGTGAAGGCGAACTGACACGCGAACGGGTCATGCGGTTCCTGCGCGACATCGGCAATCCGCTCGGCCTGCTGTCCGATGTGGCGTTGGCGGGCGTGCTGCAGGTGGTCGCTGCCAACAACCGGCTGGTGCGCCAGCACCGGCATGGTTTCTTTCCCGGCAAGGCGCATTACTTCCGCGCCGCGCTCGACCACGCGGGCACGCCCCTCACGCCACAGTTGTGGGCGCCCTATGTCGGGGGGCTCGATATCCACGACGTGCCGTCGCTGCATGCGCATCTCACCGGCGGCGAGGCAACGGCCCGCATCGCGCCGGTCATTGCGGACGCGCTGCGCCGACGCGCGACAATATGACAAGGACATGCGATATGCGCGATAACGGCATCAGCGGACGGATCGCTCTCGTCACCGGCGCATCGGGCGGCATCGGCGCTGCCGTCGTCGCGGCGCTGCTCGACGAGGGCGCGACGGTGGTCGCGACGGACCTGAGCACCGAGGCGCTGACGACGCTTCGGGACAGGCACGGCTCGCCCCGTCTCGTGACTGCGCCGCTCGACGTGACGGATGCGCAGGCCGTCGGTGCGCTCGTCAACGGGATCGAGGCCGATACCGGCCCCGTCGACATTCTCACCAATGTCGCCGGCGTGCTGTCGACGACGCTTGTCGCCGATACCGATCTCGCCGAGTGGCAGCGCGTCTTCGCCGTCAATGCCACCGGCGTGTTCCTCGTGTCGCAGGCGGTCGCCGCACCGATGCGGGCGCGGCGGCGGGGCGCGATCGTCACCGTCAGCTCCAACGCTGCCGGCATTCCGCGCCATGGCATGGCGGCCTATGCGGCGTCCAAGGCGGCGTCGACCATGTTCACCCGCTGTCTCGGGCTGGAACTCGCGTCATACGGGATCCGCTGCAACATCGTCGCGCCCGGCTCCACCCTGACGCCCATGCAGGAGGCGATGTGGACCGACGACAACGGGCCGGCGCGGGTGATCGCCGGCTCGCCGGAAACCTTCCGCTCAGGGATTCCGCTGGGGCGTATCGCCACGCCGGAGGACATCGCGGACGCCGTCGTGTTTCTGGCCTCCAGCCGCGCGCGCCATGTCACCATGGCTGATCTCTATGTCGATGGCGGCGCGACCTTGCGCGGGTGAATGATTAAAATTTTCAACCAGCGGTAAGGAACCAACATAGCAGCCAATTGTTCTTTGCATGTGATCAACCCGAAAGGAGATGACCATGCGTAACATTATGATGGGCTCGCTCATGCTTTCCGCTGTCGCCCTCGCCGCGCCCGCCTTCGCGCAGGAAGCGGCGCCGACTCCGGAAACGCCTGCGGCCCCTGAAACGCCCACGGCCCCCGAAACCCCCGCGGCCCCTGCGGCTCCCGAAACCCCCGTGACGCCCCCCACGGCCGAACCGCCCGCGGCTGGCGAGACGCCCGCGACCCCGGCGAATCCTCCTGCGGTCGTGTCCATCAGCGACACGAACGTGCTGAGCTCCAATCTCGTCGGCCTCAACGTGTCCAATGCCGGCAACGAAACCGTGGGCTCGATCAGGGATCTCGTGCTTGACAGCGATAACTCCCTGACCGGGATCATCGTCTCGGTCGGCGGCTTCCTGGGGCTTGGCGAGCACTACGTCGTCCTTGAGCCGGAAAGCGTGACGGTGACCTACAATGAAACCGACAGGCGGTGGGACGCGCGCGTCAACGCCACGGCCGAGGACCTGAAAGCTGCGCCTGCCTTCAAATATGAGGGCAAGTTCGGCAACTGATGCATCAAGCCGGAAAACGGGTACCGCTTTCTGAAAGATGTGATGCATGAGCAAATGGTTAGAGCAAAATAGCGATTCAGCTTCAATGCATTTTGCTCTAGTACCGGCGCTCCCCGGGGAGGGGGACCGCTTCCGTGCATGCCTTGGTCGAGCGCCGCAGGGGCCCGGCCGCTGACCCGTGACTTGCGGTCGTCAGGCGTCGGTATCATGCCTCGCCGCATTCCCGATCCCGCAACGCGCCGCCTTCCCGCGGCGCGTTGTTTTTTGCTGCCACTTGCCGCCGGCCAGCGTGGACGGCCCGGGCTTTGTTTCGCGCATCCGAATAGTCTGATACTGAATGAGCCCGGCAGAACCGCCGCAGGCCGCCCTTTCACCCGCGACCTGTCCGACAGGGGCATTCCCAGGGATATTCCAATGACGAGACCGCTCACGTTCCTGCGCGCCAACGGTGTCGTGCAGCATTATACCCTGCACGCCGGACCCGATACGCCCGCCGACGCGCCCGTCATCGTATTCGTCAACGCGCTGGGCACCGATTTTCGCATCTGGAACGCCGTCGCTGCGGCACTGGACGACAAGGCAAGAGTGCTGCTCTACGACAAGCGCGGACACGGCCTCTCCGACACGCCGCCGGCCCCCTTCGGCATCGACGATTACGTCGACGATCTCCTCGGCCTGCTCGATGGTCTCGCCATTGCCGAGGTCGCCCTTGTCGGCCTTTCCATGGGCGGACTGATCGCCCAGCGGCTCGCCGTCCGCGCTCCCGCACGGCTGAGGGCGCTTGTGCTGAGCGGCACCGCCGCCAGGATCGGCACGGACGAAGCGTGGGCGACGCGCATCGCGGCCGTCGAGACGGACGGCATCGAGGCCATCGCCGACGCCGTTCTGGAACGCTGGTTCACGCCGCCCTACCGGGCCGGCAACGCCGTCGATCTCGCGGGCTGGCGCAACATGCTCACGCGCACGCCCGTTGACGGCTACCTCGGCGCCTGCATCGCGATCCGCAACGCCGATTTCCGCGCCGACGCCGCCCGTATCGGCACGCCGACACTATGCATCGTCGGTGACGGCGACGGCTCGACCCCGCCCGACGTCGTGCGCGAAACAGCCGTGCTCATGCCCGGCGCACGCTTTGCCGTCATCGAGGGAGCCGGCCATATCCCCGGCATCGAACAGCCGGCCGCACTGCTGGCGCTCATCGGGCAGCATTTTCGCGGCGCGGGAATTTTTTGATCCCTTTCCATCTCGGGATCGCTCATGACGCCCCGGCATCAGGGAACAGCGGTCACGGAAACGCCGATAGCAGACCTTTTCCCCACCCTCGCCCCAGCATCGCGCATCTCGGCGAGGTCGGGGCGGTTGGGAGGTCCCAACACCTCATGGCTGGATAGTCCCGGCCCGGAAGAGCGGGAACGGCGGTCACGATTGCAATTCGCCAATGATCGCAACCTGTTCGCGCTGGTGCACGTCCTACCGTACACGGACCTTTCCCGCCACGTCTCGTTCAGCCGGAGGAGGAGCGCGTCCGATTGACGTTCGTGACGGGAGTGCCCGGGGCTGCCGTCATATCGGCCGCCGCATGACGAAAGGAACCGGCATCCGTGTCTTTCCGTTACCGTTGTTCCCGCCTTTGGGCAGCGAGCCGGCCGGAGACGCGGGTTGAAGCGCCTCCGAACGGAAACGGCGGACGGACCCTGCCGGGGCCCGCCCGCCGCTTTCATGTCGAACCGCGGATCGTCCGGACGACCCCGCCCCGGCTTACTGCAGGTCGAGCACCACGCGGCCCTCGATCTGCCCCTTCTTCATGCGGTCGAAGATGGCGTTGATGTTTTCGAGCTTGTCGGCGGTCGTGATCGCCTTGACCTTGCCCTCGCCGGCGAAGGCGAGCGATTCCTGCAGGTCGAGGCGCGTGCCGACGATGGAACCGCGAACCGTGATGCCGTTCAGCACCATGCCGAAGATCGGCAGCGGGAACGAGCCCGGCGGCAGGCCGTTCAGCGAGACGGTGCCGCCCCGGCGCACCATGCCGAGCGCCTGCTCGAAGGCGATGTTGGACACCGCCGTGACCAGCACGCCGTGCGCCCCGCCGATCTCTTTCTTGATCACCGCCGCCGGATCGCCGTTCTTCGCGTTCACCGTCAGGCTCGCGCCGAGGCGTTTTGCCAGCGCCAGCTTGTCGTCGCTGACGTCCACCGCCGCCACGTTGAGCCCCATGGCGCTGGCGTATTGCACCGCCATGTGGCCGAGCCCGCCAATCCCCGAGATCACCACCCAGTCGCCGGGCTTGGTGTCGGTCACCTTCAGCCCCTTGTAGACGGTGACGCCCGCGCACAGCACCGGCGCGATGTCGACGAATTCGACGCTCTTCGGCAGATGTCCGACGAAGTTCGGATCGGCGACCACATAGTCGGCGAAGCCGCCGTTCACCGAATAGCCGGTGTTCTTCTGCTCCTCGCACAGCGTCTCCCAGCCGCCGAGGCAGTGCGTGCAATAGCCGCAGGCGGTGTAGAGCCAGGGAATGCCGACGCGGTCGCCTTCCTTGACATGCTTGACGCCGGTGCCCACCGCCGACACGTAGCCGACCCCCTCGTGGCCGGGAATGAAGGGCGGATTGGGCTTCACCGGCCAGTCGCCGTCGGCTGCGTGCAGATCGGTGTGGCAGACACCGGATGCCGCGATCTTGACCTGGATCTGGCCCTGGCCGGGCTCCGGAATCGGCACCTCGTCGATCGTCAGCGGTTCCCCGAACGCGCGCACGACTGCGGCCTTCATGGTCTTGGCCATTGTAGCTCCTGTGGATTTCCTGGGTGAAAAGGATGCGCCGCCGGGCGGCGCATGGGATGTCACAACGCCGGCAGCGCTGCTTCCTCTTCCTCGCTGAACAGACGCGAGCGCGTCAGGAAACGCACGTCGCGGCCGTTTTCGAGGGAGAACATGCCGCCACGGCCGGGCACGACGTCGATGATCAACTGGGTGTGCCTCCAGTATTCGAACTGCGAGCGGCTCATGTAGAACGGCGCGCCGCCGATCTCGCCCATCAGCACGTCGCCGTCGCCGACGAGGAATTCGCCCTGCGGATAGCACATGGGCGAGGACCCGTCGCAGCAGCCGCCCGACTGATGGAACAGGACCGGCCCATAGTCGGCGCGCAAGGCATCAATCAGGTCGAGTGCGGCATCGGTCGCCAGAACGCGGAGTATGGGTGCTTCGGTCATCGCCAGTCTCCCTGCCCGTCCGCCTTTCCCCGCTTGGGGGCGACGGCGGCTCATCGGAGGCCCCGCCGTCGGTCGAGAAACGGCGAGGCATCGTATTCGTTCCGTTTTATCAGAAGAAGCCGAGCTTCTTCGGGCTGTAGCTGACGAGCAGATTCTTTGTCTGCTGGTAATGGCTCAGCATCTGCTTGTGGTTCTCGCGGCCGATGCCGGACTGCTTGTAGCCGCCGAACGCCGCATGCGCCGGATAGGCGTGGTAGCAGTTCGTCCATACGCGGCCGGCCTGGATGGCGCGACCGAAGCGATAGGCGCGCGTGCCGTCGCGCGTCCATATGCCGGCGCCGAGCCCGTAAAGCGTATCGTTGGCAAGGGTGAGCGCTTCCTCGTCGTCCTTGAAGGTGGTCACGGCCACGACCGGCCCGAAGATCTCCTCCTGGAAGATGCGCTGCTTGTTGTGGCCCTTGAACACCGTCGGCTTGACATAGTAGCCGCCGGCGAGATCGCCCTCGAGCGTGGCGCGCTCGCCGCCGATGAGCACTTCCGCGCCCTCCTGCTTCCCGATGTCGATGTAGCTCAGGATCTTCTCCAGTTGCTCGCTCGACGCCTGGGCGCCGAGCGCCGTCGTGGGATCGAGCGGGTTGTCCTGCTTGATCGCCTTGACGCGCGCGAGCGCGCGCTCGATGAAGCGGTCGTAGATCGATTCATGAATGAGCGCGCGGCTCGGGCAGGTGCAGACCTCGCCCTGATTGAAGGCGAACAGCACGAACCCTTCGATGGCCTTGTCGAAGAAGTCGTCGTCCTCCTCCGCAACGTCGGCGAAGAAGATGTTGGGCGACTTGCCGCCGAGCTCCAGGGTGACGGGGATCAGGTTCTGGCTGGCATATTGCGAGATGAGGCGGCCCGTCGTGGTTTCGCCGGTGAAGGCCACCTTGGCGACGCGCGGGCTCGATGCCAGCGGCTTGCCGGCTTCGAGGCCGAAGCCGTTGACGATATTGAGCACGCCGGGCGGCAGCAGATCGGCGATCAGTTCCGCCAGCACGAGAATGGACGCGGGCGTCTGCTCGGCCGGCTTCAGCACGATGGCGTTGCCGGCGGCAAGCGCCGGGGCGACCTTCCAGGTGGCCATCAGGATCGGGAAGTTCCACGGGATGATCTGGCCGACGACGCCGAGCGGCTCGTGGAAGTGATAGGCCACCGTGTCCTGGTCGAGTTCGCTGATGCCGCCCTCCTGCGCCCGGATCACGCCCGCGAAGTAGCGGAAATGATCGGCGGCGAGCGGGATGTCGGCGGCGGTCGTCTCGCGGATCGGCTTGCCGTTGTCCCAGGTCTCGGCCAGTGCCAGCAGGTCGAGGTTCTCCTCGATCCTGTCCGCGATCCGGTTGAGGATCAGCGCCCGCTCGGCGACGCTGGTCCTGCCCCAGGCGTCCTTGGCGGCGTGCGCGGCGTCGAGCGCGAGTTCGATGTCTTCCTTCTGGGAACGGGCGACCTCGGTGATCTTCTTGCCGGTGATCGGCGACGTATTGTCGAAGTAGCGTCCATCGACCGGCGCCACCCAGCGTCCACCGATGAAGTTGTCGTACCGCTCCTTGAACGGCGAGCTGGTCAGGGCGGTAGCGGGTTCGTACTTGTTCACGGCGATCCTCCTGGATATTTGTTGCCATCACCCTACGAGCATCCGTCGTGCCAAGCGGGATCGCGCACTGCGACAATTCGTTGTTGCAGTGCGGCAAGTATTGTCGGAAATGGATAAATCGGCTGCCTTTGAACGTGAGCGCGCGAATCTGCCGCGGCCTCCAGGACGATGTGGCTGGAAAGCCGTTGCAAAATGCATCATGATCCTGCCAAAGGGCTGCGGCAAATAACAACATTTCAGAGGAAACGCCATGGCGACAGACAGGAGGACCATGCCGGCCGGCGACGCGGTGATGGCTGCCCGCCACCAGTTCTTCTCCCAGCGGAAGGTGCCGGAATCGCTTGTCTCCCAGACAATCCTGAATTCCTGGATACGGTGCGCGCGGCTCGGCCACGATGCGGCGCGCACGCCGGTGTTCGAGCCCATCGAGACGTGCAATCTGCGGGAAAAGACGGAGCAGCACGAGCGGCTGCGCCGTCTGTGCCGGGCGGAGATGGAAGCGTTGCGCCGCGAGGCGCGGGCGACCGGCGGCATTGTCGTGCTGTCGGACCCGGACGGCATGGTGCTCGATGCCGACGGCGACGCCTCGTTCGCCGGCAAGGCGGCGGGCGTGGCGCTGCGGCCGGGCGTCGCCTGGAGCGAGGCATCCATCGGCACGAACGCCATCGGCACCGCGCTTTACGAGCGCCGGCCGATCATGGTGCGCGGGGCCGAGCATTTCTACGAGCCCCACCGGGTGATCAGTTGCGCGGCAGCGCCCATTTTCGATCCGACCGGCACGATCATGGGTGCCCTCGATCTGTCGAGCCACGCCTCGGTGATGCCGCCCCATACGCTGTCGATGGTGCGCCTGGTCATCGACCAGGTCGAGCACCGCTTGTTCGACAACGCCTTCGAGGGGCTTGAGGTACTGCGCTTCCACACCGATCCCTCGCTGCTTGGCACGGTGCGGGAGTGCATTCTGGTGTTCGACGACGACCGGCTCGTCGCTGCCAACCGTTACGGGCTCAAGAGCATCGCGCGCGACTGGAACGCCATCGGCCGGATGACCTTCGGCGACGTCTTCGACGGTACGGACGGCAGCAGTCGCCATGGCAATGCCTTGCGCTTTCGGAACGGCGAGGTCGCCCATTGCCGTTCCCAGCTGCGGGATCGCGGCATTTCCGTCCGGAGGAGGATCGATGGCGAGAAGCGCGACCGCGATACGATGGACCGGTTCGGCGATGCACCGCACCGTGAGGGCGCGATCGGGTGGGGGCCGGTTCCATGGCCGAAGCCGGCCTTCGATCCGCAGACCATCACAAGCCTGGATCATGCCATACGCCTCGTCGAAGCCGATGTGCCGCTGCTCATTCAGGGGGAAACCGGCTCCGGCAAGGAGGCGTTCGCGCGTGCCGTACACGCGGCCGGCAGTCGCCGGGACAAGCCCTTCGTGGCCGTCAATTGCGCCGCCATCCCCGAGAGCCTGATTGAATCGGAGCTGTTCGGGCACGAGGAAGGTGCGTTCACCGGCGCGCGCAAGCACGGCGCCAAGGGCCTTTTGCGCGAGGCAGACGGGGGCGTGCTGTTCCTCGACGAGATCGGCGACATGCCGCTGCCGCTGCAATCGCGGCTGTTGCGCGTGTTGCAGGATCGGCAGGTCGTGCCGTTGGGCGGCGGCCGTCCGGTTCCGCTCGATGTGCGCGTCATCAGCGCCACCCACCGCGATATCGGCGAGCTGACGCAGCACAATCAGTTCCGGGTCGATCTGTACTACCGCCTTGCGCAGTTCACGATCACGCTCAACCCGTTGCGGGAGCGCGCCGACAGGCCCCTGCTCATCGACCGGCTATGGGAGGAGGTGTCACGCGGACAGGTGCGTCTGCCCGCCGACGTGCGCGACCGGCTTGCGGCTTATGAATGGCCGGGCAATTATCGCGAGCTCGTGGGAACGCTGCGCGCGCTGGCGGCACTGGCGGGCACCGGCCAGGCGCCCTTGCAGCAGTGCCTGCCGCCGGCATTGCGGGTCTTGCCCGCGACCGCGAGCTCGCCGGCCGAGGTCCCCTCCCCCTCCGAGCCCGGCCTGCTCCAGAACCACACGCGCGAGGTGATGCGCGCCGCGCTGGAGGCATGCGGGGGCAATGTTTCGATGGCGGCACGCAAGCTCGGCATCAACCGCAGCACGCTCTATCGCCATCTGCACCGGCCGGATGCGATGCAATGACGCCACCGGCCCATGTCTGCGACCGATGGAGCGGGCTCGGCCATAAGGCAGAGCGTCTCACCGCACCGTCTGGCCGGTGGCTACTTCTGCTCCGATGCCGGCATCTCTTCCGGCAGTGAAAAGCGTATCGGCAGCGACACCTTCATGTCCACGGCGACGCCGTCGCGCTTTCCGGGATCGAACCGCCAACGGCTCACGGCCGCGACCGCCGCTATGTCGAGCGACGTGACGGAACTGCTGCGCTGTACGCTGATGTCTTCCGGCTCGCCCGTCGCCGTCACCCGCAACGCGACGATCACGGTGCCCTCTTGGCCGGCGGCAAGCGCATCCTCGGGATAGGCGGGCCAATGGCGCATCACGTCGCCCGGATGCGGCCGGGGCGGCTCGATTCTGCTGTCCGCTGTGCCGGGCTGCACTTCCGTACCCTGGGCGAGAGCATCAAACGACGCTACCGGCGCGCCAAGCCAGAAACTCGCCCACAGTACGAGACCTGCGTATCGCGCCAGCCGCCGCATCACGCATCGGCAAGCTGAGCTGCAGCCCGGGAGGTGTTGGTCCGCGCATTCTTGCGGCGCAGGCGGATGATCACCTCGACGCAGACGACCTCGGATCCCTCCGGCGCCTCCGGTACGTTCGCTACGGAGATCAGGCCGTCCGGGACGTCGACGAGGGTCTGGTCGTCCTCCATGAAGAAATGATGGTGCTCGGCCACGTTGGTGTCGAAGTAGCTCTTGGTGCCGTCGACGGCGAGCTGGCGCAACAGCCCGGCCTCGCGAAACTGATGCAGCGTATTGTAGACGGTCGCAAGCGACACGCTGATCCGCGCTTCGCACGCCTCGTCATAGAGCATTTCCGCCGTGATGTGGCGGTGGCCGCGGCCGAACAGAAGCCATCCCAACATGACGCGCTGGCGGGTGGGACGCAGGCCGGCGGCCCGGAGGATCTCGCGAACGTCATGGAAGCCGCATCCCGTTTTGACCGGGCCGGCGACGCTCTGAACAAGAGTTTCGGGATCGGTCTGAACCGGAACGCCGCGAAGCATCATGGCGCGGAAGGGGCTGGACATGGCTAAACCTCAACGGTCGGGTGTCGGAAGACACTTCTTCATACGGAAAGCATACTTATTGAACCCTTATCGGACAAATGTAAACGATAATATGCTTTTATTTTATTATAATAGTTCCAATAAAGATTGAGAAAGACACCTCTGCATGCGTGTTTCATTGCGGGTTGTCCGCCTTTCGGGACACGACAATTCAACCTGCTTTGCCGTTCCGTCATTGGCCGTCATCTTTCGGGCGACGTGTCTTGTGGTTGTGTCTTGTGGCCTTGGGCGAAGCAGGCGCGCGATTCCGTGGCCGTTATTCCCGTGGTCAGCGCTCGCCGTTCCATGCGAGGAAGAACGCGATGATGCATAAAATAACGTATCAGCGTTCGGGGATTCCGTGACCGCCGTTCCCAGAAGTGAGATCGATTTATCTGTTATATATCAACGTGTTGAATTACATGAGCCTCCGATCCACACCGTTTCCGCATGCGTTAACCTCTCCGTAAGGAGATCCAAGCAGTGTGGCGTGATTTGAGGGCGATTCTCTTTTCCTCGCAAATCGGCAACGGCTGAAGCATCCGAAAATGGCAGGTGCGAAGAGCTTTCCGTGACCGCTGTTCCAAATATTATATTGATATTACAGATGGTTACAGAATCGCGGGGAGAAACTCCGACCTTTGTTGTCTCGTCCCGGATGAACACCGGCCGGCTCAGTGGACTGAATGGGCCGATGGGCTGCGGCACGGTTTGCCTTCAGTCGATGTGGCATGTTCCGTGACCGATGTTCCCGCTTATCTGTTTGGTGAATTTGTGGATTTTTTGAGTGCTGATTTTTCGGAAGAGAAGTTTGCTAGCGAATCGGTTGATGGTCTTGCCGCGATTCTGTGACCGTGATTCCCGAAGATGTTGTTTTATATCAGTATGTTATTTTCCGATGGAACTAGATAGGTTCTCATTGGCGAGGCTGGTGGAGATGCTGCGACCATGATTTGTGGGGCTGGCCGGTTTTGATGGTGTCGAGCGGGTGATGGCGCATGTTTTGGGGGACGATGGTCTTTAAGAAAATATCCTTAATTGAATCTTTTAAAAAGAGTCGCATGTGTCGGGTTGTGTTGTTTCAATATCTTAGTCGCCGAATCCGTGACCGCTGTTCCCGGTTTCCGTGACCGTCATTCCTGGTTTCGTGACTGTCGTTCCCGCTGCCGGGGCTGCGGTTCCGGTTGGCGTGACCGCTGTTCCGGTCCGGCATGCCTGTTGAAAACCCGTCGTTTCCGTGACCGCTATTCCCGTTTGCTTGACGCCCATGGCGGATGTCGCCAATGCTGACGTCGTTCAATGACTTCGATCGCGGATCGGGTCGTTTCGCGGTGGCGCGGAGGATGGCATGACTGGGGAACTCAGCGAAGTTGAGCGCAAGCGTCTGGAACGCGACCGCCGCACCCGACAGAACCGGCGCGGCAGGCGCAACCCCGCTCCCGTGCCAGCGAAATTGACCCGCACCTCGGCTTTTGCACCGAAACGCCGTGGCATCATCGATTCGAACATCGAGCGCATCTTCTACGTTCCCGGCCAGTCCGTGGTACAGGTGCGCGGCGGTGAACTTGGCAGCCTGCATCGGGATGTGATCTACGCCCTGTTTCGCCTGAAGGAGCGGATGGCGACGCTGCGTATTCCCAATCCCGATGCACCGCAAAACGGCACGTTGCATGGCGTTCCGACACATTTCGAGGTGATCGAGGTCGTTACGACATGGCGGGAACTGCTCAAGGCCCAGGGATTGACCCAGCACGTCAACAACCTGCTGACGCAAAAGCAGGTGTTTCAGGATCTGCGTCAGGTCGTGATCACCATTTATGAGGGTAATCCCGACCAGATCATGGAAAAGCTGCACCGTGGGCGTCTGGGCGGGCGCGGTATGATCACGGGTATTATCGACACCGTCGAGTGGGACGGCGTGAACCTCGACAGCAGGGTGAAGGTGCGTTTCGGCCGCGGCGTGCTCGCAGCTTTCCGCACCAAGAACCTCGTCTCGCTCAACGCCGAAGTGCAGTTCGCCCTGAAATCCGACTATGCCAAGTCCTTCTGGCCCTATATCGATTCCAAGCCGACGCACCTGTTCATCGACGAGACGATGCTGGCGAGCCTCGTCGATCGGGAGGTGTATGGCGAACGCGAGACCGATTCCACCCGTTCCCAGTTTCGCAAGGATTGCCGTCAGGCGTTCGACGATATGGTGAGAGCCGGCGGGCTCAAGGAATGGACGATCGAGCTGCTGGGCGCGGGCAAGCGCAAGATCCGCCGCTATCACTACAAGCACGCACTGCCGCGCAAGATCGAGCAGGAGCAGATCGAGCTCCCCTTCCAGCTCGCGGTCTGAACGCTCGGGAGCGTTTGCCCTTCGGGTGGAATCATCTGACAGGCCAGCATCTGCCCAAGATTCATGAGGCCAAGATCATGAGTTGTGGAGTCCGACCCGATCCGATGGGATCGGGTCGGGCTTTTCGTATGGGCCGAGGGGGCGTGCAGCTCGAGCGCGGCGGCTTCGGCAAGCGGGTTGCTGCCGCAGTGATTTTTCGCAAGGGATAAAAAGCGTGATCACGCCTAAAAGCGCTGCCGGAATCGAGGGCAGCGTGGAATTTGCCCACATCCGTGTTTTCACGCTGGCGTTATGGGGTAAATTTGCTATCATCACGGAAAATTTGCGGATATAACTCCAAATCCGTGATGGTAGATTGATCATGACAACGCTTCAAGCCGCTGCGCGTCCGCCCAGGACAGCCGTAGACGCGACCATCGGAGAGCATGCCGAACTGCTCAGCAGCCAGTTGCAGGCCATGAGCGACGCGCTGTTTCCGCCCACGTCGCGCAAGACGTTGCGTCGCTTTACATCGGGCGAAACCGCGCGCCTCATCGGCATATCCGATTCCACCCTGCGCAAGTTGTCGCTGGCGGACGAAGGCCCGGCGCCGCAGGTTTCCCCCAGCGGGCGCAGGCTCTACTCGCTGGCGCAGATCAACGAGCTGCGGCAGTTGCTGGCAACGAGCCTGCGCGGGCACGATCCGCGCGCCCTTCTGCCGCATCGGCGCAACGGCGATCATCTGCAGGTTCTCGCGGTGACCAATTTCAAGGGCGGTTCCGGCAAGACCACGACGGCGGCGCATCTGGCGCAATACCTCGCCCTGCACGGCTATCGGGTGCTGGCGGTGGACCTCGATCCGCAGGCGAGCCTGTCCGCCCTGTTCGGTGTAATGCCGGAAATCGACGTCAAGGCCAATGACACGCTTTATGCGGCCATCCGCTACGACGATCAGGCGCGTCCGCTGCGCGAGGTGGTGCGCACAACGCACTTCGACGGGCTCGATCTCGTGCCCGGCAATCTCGAACTCATGGAGTTCGAGCACGATACGCCGCGGGCGTTGGCGGCCGGCGGGGCGGAGGGGATTTTTTATACGCGCATCGCCCGCGCGCTCGACGATGTCGCCGATCGGTACGATATCGTCGTCATCGATTGCCCGCCGCATCTCGGATTTCTCACGCTCAGCGGCCTGTGCGCGGCGACGGCGATGATCATCACCGTGCATCCGCAAATGCTCGACATCGCGTCGATGAGCCAGTTCCTGCTGATGACCCATGACCTGCTCAGCGTCGTGCGCGATGTCGGCGCGAGCCTCGACTATGATTTCGTCCGCTATCTCATCACGCGCTACGAGCCGCAGGACGGGCCGCAGACGAAGGTCGTCGCGCTGCTGCGCAACCTGTTCGGCGATCATGTGCTCACCAGTCCGATGGTGAAATCGGCTGCCGTGTCCGACGCCGGTCTGACCAAGCAGACGCTGTACGAGATCGGGCGCGAGAATCTGACGCGCTCGACCTACGATCGCGCCATGGAGGCGCTGGACGCCGTGAACCGCGAGGTCGAGGGCCTGGTTCTCGCTGGCTGGGGGCGCGCCGCTGCGGGCGACGCAACGATTGGCGGAGACGATTGATGGGCGCGGGGACACGTGTTGGGAGCTCCCAACGGAGGGGCGACGCGAAGCACGCCGCCACCGGATCATGGTCCGATTCTGAGTCATGGTTTGATTCTCGGAGGTCTCGATGAGCCGCAAGGACACCATTGCCGCCCTTTTTACGCAGAAGAAGGCGGCGACGGCCGCGCCCCCGACCGATCCGGAGCGCGAGCGCGTCAAGACCGGCGCCATCTCGGCCATGGGCGCATCGCTGCAGCATTTGACGGAGAGCGCCCGCAATGCGGCCCGTCTGCAGGAGCAGATCGAGGAAGGGACGGTCATCGTGAAGCTCGATCCGGCCGCGATCGACAGCGGCATGGTGATGGACAGGCTGCAACCCGCCGTCGATCCGTCGTTCGATGCTCTGGTCGCCAGCATCAGGGAGAGCGGCCAGCAGATCCCGATCCTGGTGCGCCCGATCTCCGAAGCGCCGCGCCGCTATCAGGTCGCCTACGGCCATCGCCGGCTGCGCGCCGCGCGGCAACTGGGCATCGAGGTCAAGGCCATCGTGCGGCCGATGACCGATGCCGAGATGGTCGTGGCCCAAGGCAAGGAAAATCTGGAGCGCCGCGACCTCTCCTATATCGAGAAGTCGATCTTCGCCCGCCGGCTGGAGGATGCCGGGTTCGACCGGGCGACGATCATCGCCGCGCTCTCCACCGACAAGGCCGATCTCAGCCGCTATATTTCCGTGGCGCGGCTCATTCCGGACGCGCTGGCGCAGGCCATCGGGCCGGCGGACCGCATCGGGCGTGCGCGCTGGCTGGTGCTGGCGGACAACCTCCAACGCCCGGACGCCGCGAAGCAGGCAGAGGCCGTTCTCGCCGGGGAGGCGTTCGCGCGGGCGGACAGCAACGCCCGCTTCGCGCTGGTGCTGAAGGCCGTCAGCGAGCCGGAAGCCGCCGCGAAAAAGCCAGCGGTGCGCATCTGGCAGGACCCCGACGGAAAGAAGGTGCTGCGCATCGAATCGCGCAAGGATGAGACCGCGCTGGTTGTCGATGAGGCGGTTGCGCCGGCTTTCGGTGATTTCCTGCTTGGCGAGATCGAGACGCTCTATCAGCGCTATCTGCAAAGCCGATCCGACAGACGGGACTGACGCTTTCGCGGCAGAGCAAGGGTTTGATTTCCCATCAGGGAACCGCTTATACGGAACGCAACACGCGCTTGCATTCCGTCACCTGAACGCCGGCTCAGATATTGTGCAGGACGACGGCGCCCGGCCACAGGGCAAAGCGCAACCCGCGACCGATGCCTACCATGGCCGAGGATGAATGGTCCTCGCCGGCCAATTCTTCAAAACGCACGATCAGGCGTGGCGCGTGGCCTTCCGACAGGCGGCGGGCGAAGCCGTGGGCCTTGTCGCGCATGGCGCGGGCCTGGCGCATGGCGAGCACGCGGTCGCGGTCGGGCAGGTCTGCTTGCCACGGCGCGAGCGTCTGCTCGAACTCGCCGACGGTGATCATCACCCGCCGGGGCGGAAGGTCCGCCGAAAGGCGCGCGCCGATCGTTGCCGCCTGCGCGAGGAGCCAGTGTTCATCCGCCCACACGGAAGGGCTGATGGCGATGTAGCTTTCGAACGCGGCCGGGTTCTCGACGAGCCGCGAGAGCACGTAGCACCCGCCGAGCGAATGGCCGATCAGGGTCTGGCGGGCGGGATCGAGCGGCGCATCGGCGGCGGCGGTGGGCCGCACCACCTCATCGATCAGGCGAGTCAGCACGCCCGCGCCGCCGGGGACCGGAGTGTCGGGCCGCTCCGGATGGCGCACTTCGCGGGCGAAATCGTGCCTGCGCCGCGCTGTGTCGTAGGCGGCGTCGGTGTCGTGGCCGATGCCGACGACGACGGCCGGCGGAATGCCGGTGGAAGCCTGGCGGCGCACGCGCATGCGCAGCGACTCGACGGTGCTCATGAAGGTGGCGTTGGCATCGAGCAGGAAAACGGCCGGATAGCCGCCTTCCGGTGGCGGCTGTTCGGGCACGGCGACGAAGATGCGATAGGGGACGCCGTTGAACGGGGAACGGATGACGCGCACGCGCGCGCCCGGAAGGAAGAGCGGTTGCGGATCTGCATTCATGTCCGGCCCATCGGAGGTATGAAGGAAGGCGCGGCTATTCGCACCATGGCAGTGGCCATGGCTGCGTCGACGCCTGTCGCCTTCCTCCATACATCATCCGTGTCCGAAAGCGAATCCGGATCAAGCCTTCCATCCAGCCTGCGCCCGTTGCCGTCAGGATCAAGCGGCAAGCCGGCGATATTTGGCGATTTCCTCCTCAAGCTCCTGGCGTCTTTGACTGGCCAGAGCGTATTGATCCCTGACGTGTGGGCTATCGTCGCTCGCCAGAAGCTCGCGCCATTCGGCCTCTGTTTCGCGATAGATTGCCAGTGCTTCATTTGCGTCCGACAGGGCCCTCGCGTAAATATCTTTACGGTCCCTTGGCGCAATTTGTACCTGTGCTGCACGCATCTGCTGCTCGCAGATCAAAACGGTCGATCCGTCCTCCGCGTATCTCAGGCTTGCAGCGTTGAGGCAGTCTTGCGAGGAAGGCCTGGTACGAGCCAGCTTGCCACGTTTCGGTTGAGCGATGTCGCCCGGCTGTAGGGCTATCGTGATTTCTTCGATATCAACCGCGCCTGCCAGCGCCGAGGAGGCGAAGGTATCCCCGGGAGGGAGTTTCAACACGGATGCCCGCACGTTATTCGGCAGCCTGTCGAACTCGCCGAGGTCGAAGCTGGTGGTATCCCCCGCGAAGGCGTAACGGCCATTCGGATCTGCTATTCCACCCATAACGAAGCGAGGCGTTTCCTGCCGCGTGACGACAGCGACCGTTTCGTTGAACGAGATCGTCGTCGGGCAGCCGCGTACGATATCGCCAATGCCGCCGGCAATGAATCCTCCTATCGCCGTGAGGATGGTGCCGACGGCGCGCACGATGGTTGCCGGAATGGCAAGGAAGAACCGCCCCACAAGCTTGCCGATGGTCGATGGGCTGGTGTCGATCTTTCGATCCCCGGCGTCTTCGGCCGACGCAAACATGTCCCGTGCCTGTTTGACAAAGCCGGTGTTGAGCCAATCCGAATTCCACACGGCGCCGGCCGCTGTCTTCGGCCAGGAAACGAACCGGCAGTCTGCCGTGCCGCGCCTTGGAGCGCGCGTCGGTTCAGTCGACTGTTGCCGAAGGCAGGACTTTCTCGCCGGTACTTCGCTCGACTCCTGAAGAGTTCTGCCGTTGATAGCCGACACGGATGACATGATAGGCCCCTGCAATACATAAAATAAGGACGATATCGACAATCTTCAGAGAGATAGCTTCAAACCAAACAATCAAGGCAAAATACATTTCAAGTATGTCGTCAGCTGATGTCGTCTGTCAACCGAGTGCGCGAAAAGCCGCCACACAGGCAGCGCTCCCCCGCCTCACCTCTCCGTCAGCTTCAGCTCGATGCGCCGGTTGCGGCGGAAGGCTTCTTCGTTGTCGGCCACGTCGAGCGGCTGGAACTCGGCGAAGCCCGCCGCCAGCAGCCGTTGCGGCGGCAGGCCGCGCGATTGCAGGTAGCGCACCACCGCGATGGCGCGCGCGGCCGACAGTTCCCAGTTGGAGCGGAACGCGCCCGCGCCCGACAACGGCCGCCGGTCGGTGTGGCCGTCGACGCGCAGCACCCACGGGATGTCGGGCGGGATCTCCTCGGTGAGCTCGGTGAGCGCCTGCGCCACCTTGTCGAGTTCCTGCTGGCCCTCGGGCAGGAGCTCCGCCGCGCCGGTGTCGAAAAACACCTCCGACTGGAACACGAAACGGTCGCCGACGATGCGGATGTCCTGCCGATCGCCCAGGACCTGCCGCAGCCGGCCGAAGAAGTCGGAGCGGTAGCGCGCCAGCTCCTGCACGCGCTGTGCCAGCGCGACGTTCAGGCGGCTGCCGAGATCGGCGATGCGCTCCTGCGACTCCCGGTCGCGCGCCTCGGAGGCCACCAGCGCGTCCTCCAGCGCCGCCAACTGGCGGCGCAGCGCCGCGAGCTGCTGGTTGAGCAGGTCGACCTGCGCCAGTGCGCGGGCGGAGATCTCCCTTTCCCCGGCGAGCGCGCTCGACAGGCGCCCCACCTCCGCCGAGGCGGACGTGCTGGCATCCGTGCCGGCGTCGAGCAGCCCCTGCAGGCGCGACTGTTCCGCCTCGCTCGTCTGCAGCGTGGTCTGCAGCGCGGCGAGGTTGTCTTCGAGCCCCCTGTTCTCCGAGCGCGCCAGGGCGAGCAGATCGGTGAGCTCCGCGATCTGCTGGTTGAGACGGCGCAAGGCCTCGTCCTTGCCGGTCAGCTCCTGCGACAGGAAGAACTGCGTCAGCACGAACACGGACAGCAGGAACACGATGGACAGTACCAGCGTCGACAGGGCATCGACAAAGCCGGGCCAGTAATCGATGCGCCGGCCTTCCCGGCGCGCGCGCGACAGGGCCATGGTCAGTCAATCCGTGGGGCAGGGGGGGCGGTGAGGCGTTCGAGCACCCGCCGGATCTCCTCCTGCTGTCCCGCCTGCGCCTCCACCCAGTCGCGGATGAGCTGCTGCTCGCTGCGCATGTGCGCGACCAGCGACTGGATGCCTTCGGCGAGATTGGCGAGCGCCTGGGTCGCGGCACGGTTGCTCTGGTTCTCGCTCACCAGGGCCGAGAGCTTGTCGAGAGCGTGGGTGATCTCGGCCGTGCCGGGCGCATGGGCGGCGGCGATATCCCGGACGGGCGCGCCCGCGGGCGGCGTGAGCGTCGGCGTGTCGGTGACGGTATGAGCGAGCAGATCCTCGAGCTCGGTGTAGAAACGGTTCTGCGCCTGTCCGGTCTGGAGATCGAGAAAGCCGAGGACCAGCGAGCCTGCGAGCCCGAACAACGACGACGAGAACGAGATGCCCATGCCGGACAGCGGCGCGGCGAGGCCGGTCTTGAGATCGTCGAACATCACCGACGAATCGCCGTCGGTGCGCAGCGTGCCGATGACGTTGCCGATGGAGCTGACCGTCTCCAGAAGGCCCCAGAACGTGCCGAGCAGCCCGAGGAACACCAGAAGCCCGGCCAGGTAGCGGCCGATGTCACGGCTCTCGTCGAGCCGTGCCGCGAGCGAATCGAGCAGCGCGCGCACGGTCAGTGCCGAGGCCGAGGCGCGTTCCAGCCGGTCGCCGAAGATGGCGGCCATGGGCGCGAGCAGCACTGGCGGCGGCGCGATGGCCAGGCCCTCGCCGGTCAGATGCGAGGCGTTGACCCAGTTGACCTCGCGGAACAGCTGCCAGATTTCCCGCAGCGCCAGGACGATGCCGACCAGCAATACCCCGACGATCAGCCCGTTCAGCCCCGGATTGGCCATGAACGCCTCGACGATGCGCCGTTGCAGCACCAGCACGAGAAAACCGATCAGCACCAGAAAAACCGCCGCGCGGATGAGGTAGAGGCGCGGCGCGGACAGTTTGGGGGTGGCAAGCGTCATTGTTTCGATCCAAACCTCATCATCAAAGCCTCGGCATGCTGTGCTGATCGCCATGAAGGCTAAGGTCAAATCGGCGAAACGGCAATGACTATCGGCCCCCGACCATCGTATTTGGCCTGCCGCGTCCGTCGGATCAGCGGGCCTCGCGCGCGCCGCGCAGCAGGCCGAGCAGATCGCGCTGCACCGCCTCGTTGCCGCAGACGATGGAGCCCTTGCCCAGCACGTCCTCGCCGCCGTCGGCGTCGGCGATGAAGCCGCCCGCCTCGCGCAGCAGGACGAGGCCGGCGGCGATGTCCCAGCTGTTGAGGCCGCGCTCCCAATAGGCGTCGTAGCGGCCGCAGGCGACATAGGCGATGTCGAGCGCCGCCGCTCCCATGCGGCGCACGCCGGCCGCGCGCACCATGACGCCGGCGAGTTCCCTGATGAATGTCGCGTGGCCGCTCTTGCCCATGTGCGGAATGCCGGTCGCGATAACGGCGCTGGCGAGGTCGCGCCGGGCGGAAACACGGATGCGGCGGTTGTTGAGATAGGCGCCGGCGCCCTTTTCGGCCACGAACAGCTCGTCCTTGATCGGGTCGTAGATGACGCCCGCGACGATCTGTCCCTGCCGCTCCAGCCCGACCGACACCGCGAAGTGCGGGATGCCGTGCAGGAAGTTGGTGGTGCCGTCGAGCGGGTCGACGTGCCAGCGGTGGGTGGTGTCGGTGCCTTCCACGACGCCGCCTTCCTCCAGCACGAAGCCGTAGCCGGGGCGCGCCTTCTCCAGTATCTCGCGCAGCACCTTCTCGGCCTTCTGGTCGGCGGCGGAGACGAAGTCGCCCGGCCCCTTCAGCGACACCTGCAGGGCTTCGAGCTCGCCGAAATCGCGCTTGAGCGAGCGGGCCGCCTTCATGACGGCGTCGGTCATGACGGTGATGATGGGAGAGCGGATCATGATGGGCGCGCCTTTATGACGGGCCGGAAAAGCACCGGCGCCGGACTGACGGATCGTGCAAAGAACAAACCCGCCACCGGCGGGATGCGAGATCTGGTGAAGGATGTTATCTGCCTTCGCGGGCAGCGATCGTCAAGGGCCGTCATGGCTCCAGGCCGAAGTTGATGTCCTCGGTGCGCTCGCGGGCGAGCGCCTCCGCACGCCCGCGCTCATCGGGCGAGAGGCTTTTCAGCGCGGAGTCGAGCCAGGGGTCGGCGCGGCCCTGCCTCGATGCCATCAGGTGCCACGCGGCGGCGCTGACGAGGTCGCGCGGCAGGCCCCGGCCCGCCGCCTGGATGCGCGCCAGGCGGTTCTGGGCGATGGCGTTGCCGCGCGCCGCGGCGACGGAGAAAAGGCGCGCGGCCCTTCCCTCGCTCGCCTCGATGCCGGTGCCGTTGAACAGCATGATGGCGAGTTCCACCTGGGCGTCGAGATAGCCGTTGGCGGCGGCGCGCGCCATCCACTGTGCGGCTGCGGCGGCGTCCGGTGCCACGCCCCGTCCCTCGCGCAGCAGCACGGCGAGCGCGTATTGCGCGTCCGGCACCTCGCGTTCGGCGGCTTGGCGCAGCAGGTCGATGGCGCGCGCGAGATCCGCCTGCTGGCGCTCGCCGATGAGCGCCACCGCTAGATTGTAGGCCGCGAGCGGGTGGCCGCGATCCACCGCTCTCTGCAGCAGCGCGAGCGCCTCGCCGTGCTTGCGCGACTTCTCGGGCTCGGCTGCGGCGGCGCCGTCTTCCAGCACGAGCATGGCGAGGGCGAACAGGGCGTTGGCGTCGTTCTGCGCGGCGGCGCTCTCGTACCAGCTTCGCGCTTTGGCCGGATCGCTCGCCACGCCGAGCCCATGCGCGTAGATCTCCGCCAGCAGGGTCATGGCGGCACCGTCTTGCGGATTGCGGCCGACGCGCAGCAGCGCACCCTGCAACGCGGCCTTGTAGAAGCCGCGCTGGTAATCGGCGAAAGCGTAGTCCGCCCGATAGTCGGGCAGGGTCGGCACAGCGGCCGCGTTGGCGGGCTGGTTGACCGGGGAGGGGAGGAAGCCCGGGTCCGGGCGCGGGACGGTTTCCAGCGGCGAACGGTTCTTCGACGAGCCGGATCCGTTGATGCCGAAGCCGCCCGTATACGGAATGGTGAGCGGCGGCGCTCCTGCGCCGTCTCCCTGCTGGGCCGGCGCCGTCTCCGGCGGAAGGCCGAACGCGGCCAGCGCCGCGCCCATGAGCGCCGTGCGGATGAACGCCGGCCGCTCCGGCCTCCGGGGCAAGATTTGCCGGCTCATGGGCTGCGACTCTCCGGCTCGTCGTCGCCGACGTCGGTCGTGTCGATGATCGCGCGCGCCTGCGCGATCGCCGCCGCCGGTCCGTCGGCATGCGACCAGACGGCGTGTCCCAGGCCGACGAACTCCGCCCCCGTCGCGGCGATGGCGCCGACGCTGTCGAGATCGGGCGCGAAACCGACACAAGGGACGGCGAAAATCTCCGCCCACCAGCCCACGCGCTCCAGCGTG
The DNA here is from genome assembly GCF_053570585.1 of Pseudochelatococcus sp. B33. NCBI lineage: Bacteria > Pseudomonadati > Pseudomonadota > Alphaproteobacteria > Hyphomicrobiales > Chelatococcaceae > Pseudochelatococcus > Pseudochelatococcus sp. B33. Next base: position 247,336 of record NZ_JBSEFH010000005.1, read on the forward strand.
GTCTCGAAGTCGGGCAGGCCACCGTCGGGAAACGGCTCTCCGAACAGCAGATAGTCGATGTCGGCTTCACCGATCGTCATGGCCTCGTGGCGGGTGTGCAGGCCGCCGACGCCGACGATGCGCTCGGGCTTCAGGGCATCGACGGCCTCGTCGACCGCCTCTCCCCGCGCGGCAACATGGACGCCGTCCGCGCCGCCCCTGGCCGCCACCGACGGGGAAGCCGCGACGAGCACGGCCGTGCCGGCCTTTTGCAACGCCGGCGCGATGGCCTTCAACTGCCTGATCTGCTCGCGTTCGTCGCTGGTGGCGAAGGACAGCACAATCGCGGCGACGTCCCCCGTGGCGCAGGCGGCGCCAAGCCGCTCGAGCGCGGCTGCGACATCGGTGATGGGAGGGGCGATGAGGAATATCTGGGCTTTGTCGGTCATGAGGCCCTCCGCAAGGGCGGGGTATCGGAAAGTTCGCGCTCGCTGTCGCGTTCGAGGTGGGCGATGGCGTTCCTCAGCACCGCGATGCCGGCATCGCGGTGCACGGCCTCGGTGGAGAGGTGGCGGCGGAAGAGCCGCGCCCCGCGCCGGCCGGGGAACAGCCCCAGCAACGGGCGGGTGAGCTGGTGCAGCCGCACGCCGCGCCGCAATGCGCCTTCGACATACGGAATATAGGCATCGAGCGCGGCGAAGCCATCGGCCACCGGCGGGGCCTCTCCGGTGGTGAGCGGATCGACGCCGAGCAGGATTTCCGGGTTCTGGTAGGCGGCGCGCCCGATCATCGCGCCATCAAGGGACATTCCTGCGAGGGGTATTCCTGCGAGCAGGCCATTGGTGCCCGCGATGGCCTCTTCCGCCGCTTCCAGCGAGGCCAAACCGCCGTTGAGCATGATCGGCAGCGCGGGGCGTGCCTGCTTCAGCCGATGGACGCGGCCGTAGTCGAGCGGCGGGATGTCGCGGTTCTCCTTCGGGCTCAGGCCCTTCAGCCACGCCTTGCGGGCGTGGACGACGAGCCCGTCCACACCGGCCCCGACGACGGCCTGCGCCAGCGCGTCGAGCGCCTCCTCGCTGTCCTGATCGTCGACGCCGATGCGGCATTTGACGGTGACGGGAATGCGGACCACGGCCTTCATCGCCGCCACGCAATCGCCGACGAGCGCAGGCTCGCGCATCAGGCAGGCGCCGAAGCGCCCGTTCTGCACCCGGTCCGACGGGCAGCCGACGTTGAGATTGATCGCGTCATAGCCCCAGTCGGCGCAGATGCGGGCGGCCTTCGCCAGATCGTCCGAGCTGGATCCGCCGAGCTGCACGGTCACGGGGTGTTCGGCGGGCGAGAAATCGAGGAACTTCGCGCGCTCGCCGAACAGGATCGCGCCGGTGGTGACCATCTCGGTATAGAGTTCGACGCGGCGCGACAGCAGCCGGTGAAACACGCGGCAATGGCGATCGGTCCAGTCCAGCATCGGCGCGACGGCATAGCGCGCGCCGCCGAAAGCGGTCGCGTTCGCGGATGCGATGGAACGGATGCCGGTTGTCATGGTGGCTTGTCTATCCGGTGACTGCTGCGGGCGGTTTCGGGCTGTTGCCGAGGCGAATCATTCCGCACCTTTGTATCACGATCCCGCCATGCTGCCTGTTCATACCGCGCCGGGCGCCGCTGGAGAATATGGTGCCGAGTGTCGGGATCGAACCAACGACCTACCGCTTACCATCCCACCTCGGCTTTCGCCGCCGCTCGGGCTTTCGCCGCCGTTTGCGTTCGTGGGCTGGACTATCCCTTCGCCATAGCCGGCGGGACTTGCGTCCCGCGAAAGCCTTAGGCGCTGCCCGTCTAGTCTCTACACCTTCCCCGCGCGGAGCGGGGCTTGGCTCGGGATTGGCGTGGCCTATCCCGGGCGGGACGGGCTTTAGCTTTCCCCGAATTTGGGCAGTTCTACGCCCGGAATTTCTTCCGGGGCACTCGTCAATTCAAGGCGGTTGCTCTACCAGCTGAGCTAACCCGGCAATCGGCGACCTTGTGCCACGAACGGCGCCGGCACGTCAAGTCTGGCCACGGTTCCGGCCCTGCCCGTGCGATCGCGGCCGGGAACGATTATGATCTCGCGTTGGTCCGCCGAGCGTTATAGATGAAGCATTCGGCGGCGGCGTCCGTTGGGAGCGGCCAACGGCGCCACGGAACTGTGAATGCGACGGGAGGACGGCATGCGGTGGGACAATTTTCGCCGGTCGGGCAATGTCGAGGACAGGCGCGGCGGCGGCCTGCGCCTGCCGGGAGGCGGCGGCGGACGCGGCGGGCTCGGCCTCGGCGCGATCGTGATTCTCGGCATCGTCGGCTGGGCGCTCGGCATCGATCCGCGCCTGCTGATCGGTGGCGCGGAGATGCTGACGGGGTCGGGCTCCGGCTACGTCGCCGAGGAGCAGGGCCGGACCGGCACGCCGACCGACCAGAGCGGGCAGTTCGTCGCGGCCGTGCTCGGCAATACCGAGGATGTCTGGAGCAAGGTGCTGCCCCAGCAGGCCGGCACGGACTACCGCGAGCCCGGCCTCGTGATGTACACCGGCGGCACGGGCTCGGGCTGCGGCGCGGCGCAGTCGGCCATGGGGCCGTTCTATTGTCCGCTGGATCAGAAGGTCTATCTCGACGTCGCCTTTTTCAACGAGATGCGCACGCGCTTTGATGCCGGGGGCGATTTCGCCTATGCCTATGTGATCGCCCACGAGGTCGGGCATCATGTCCAGAACCTGCTCGGCATCCTGCCCAAGGTGCAGCAGGCCCAGCAGCGCGCCTCGTCGCGGGCGGAGGCGAACCGGCTGTCGGTGCGCGTCGAGCTGATGGCGGATTGCTTCGCCGGCGTGTGGGCCTATCACAGCAACACCGGCTGGAACGCGCTCGAGCCGGGCGACATCGAGGCAGCGCTGAATGCGGCCTCGGCCATCGGCGACGACCGGCTGCAGCAGGCTTCGCAGGGGCGGGTGGTGCCCGATTCCTTCACCCACGGCACCTCGGACCAGCGTATGCGCTGGTTCATGCGCGGCTTCCAGTCGGGCAAGGTGGCGAGCTGCGACGCGTTCGCCGCTCAACAACTGTAGCGATGATGGCAGCGCTTACTCCGCCTGCCAGCCGTAGAGCCAGTCGTAGCGGGCGCTGAAGCGCTCGCCGCTCCAGCGGTGCAGCAGCATGTCGCGGATGAGCCCGATGACACCGGAGAAGTGGAATGAGCGGCTGTTGGCGCGCGATTCCTCCATCACCCGGCGCACGCGCGGATAACGCTCCTCCTCATAGGCCGCGAGCGCGGCGGGCGTATCGCCGGGATGAGTGGCGAGCGCCTTCACCAGCACGGCCGCGTCCTCGATGGCGAGCGCGCCGCCCTGTGCCAGGAAGGGCAGCACCGGGTGGGCCGCGTCGCCGAGCAGCGTGGCGTGGCGCAGGCTCCAGCGCACGGCCGGCAACGCGTCGTGGAGCGACCACAGCCGCCAGTTCTCGCCCGCGAGCAGCAGGGCGCGAAGGTCGGCGAGCCCCGGCGCAGCGAGGGAGGCGACGAGCGCGTCGAGCCGGTCGCGCTCCATCGGCATGCCCCATCCGTCGACCGCGCTTTTGGCACTCACGATGACGACGATGTTCCAGGCCTCCGCGCCGGCGACGGGATAATGCACGATATGCGCGCCGGAGCCGAGCCACAGCTCCGATTGTCTGGCGGCCAGCGCTCCGGGCACCATCCGGGCCGGCACGACGCAGCGCCAGGCCTCGAAATTGCGGAAGCGCGGCGGGTCGCCGTCGCCGATGACGGAGCGCAGCGTCGACCACACGCCATCGGCGCCGACGAGAAGCGGCGTGCGCACCGTCTGCCGTGCGCCGTCCCCGGCCTCGAAGGCGACGTCGGCGTGGTCCTCGCCGTCGGTCACGCCGGTGACGCCGCGCCCGACGAGCAATTGCACCTTCGGCTCGGACCGCACGGCGTCGAGCAGCACCCCGTGCAGATCGGCGCGCATGATGACCCAGTAGGGCGCGCCGTGCCGCTCCCGGATCGCCCGCCCCAGCGGCATGCTGCCCAGCGCCCGGCCGTCCCGCAGGCTGCGGATCAGGAGCTGTTCCGGCTCCACCGCGCGCCGGTTCAGGGCGGCGCCGAGCCCGAGCCCGATCAGAATGCGGCTGGCGTTGGGCGACAGCTGGATACCCGCGCCGGCTTCCACCAGCGCCGTACGCTTCTCGATCACGGTGACCGGTATGCCCCGCCGCGCCAGCATCAGCGCGACGGTCAGCCCGCCGATCCCGGCGCCGGCAACGACGACGGGTTCAGATGCGTCGCTCATCGAACGTTCCCGGTTCGAGGGGATGAATTCAGGCGGCGGAGGGGGCTGCCGCGACCGGTTCGCTCGCGTGGTCGTCCCATAGACATTCCGCCGGCAGGCACGTGCCTGCCGCGAGCGACGGGTCGAAACGGTAGAGCGTCGAGCAGTAGCTGCACACGGTTTCCGTATCGTCGCCCAGATCGATGTAGATGTGCGGGTGATCGAAGGGCGGCAGCGCGCCGATGCACATGAACTCGCGCGAGCCGATATGGACGACGCGCACGCCGGGCGTGTTGTGGAAATGGGGAATGGTGCTCGCGGCCATCGTTGAATCCTTCGCCAGAACGCGTCCTGTCATGGCACCATCGCTGCCGGGCGGCGGGCCGCCGGCGCGGGGATGCGTTGTCTCGCTTCAGTTCGCGGCAGGATTGGCCCGGCGGGTGAATGGCCCCGCGCGGCTGAATCCCGGTTCGCAGTGAGCGCACCATAATCGTTTGCGCTTTCAACGCCAACTGTCGTGTGACGTTTCGCCGCCATCGACGGCCATACCGTATTTTTCAGAATGATTGAAAATTGCACATAGTGATTGAAATTCGGCTTAATTGAAACTTGGCGTGCCCGTCGCCGCCGGAATGCGGATGCGGCGTCGGCCGCTACGCAGCGATGGGCGCAACTGCGACGGGTAGCGCGGTGATGGGAAATTCGGTTTCGGACGACACCGTATCGGCGCGGCTTCGCGGCGCGGGCGCGTCGCGGCCCGTGTCCGTGCCGGCGCGCCCGGCCGGGTCGTCGCGCACGTCCGCTTCCGCGCAGCCGGGGGGGCGCCCCTTGCAGGCGGGGGCGATCCTGCAGACGCTGGCTGCGCTCTGCTGGATTCCGCAGGCGGCCTGTCTGGCCTGGGCCGTCGGCGCGCTTGCCGGCGGCGCGGGTGCTCGCGCCATCCTGCCGCTGGCCGTTGCCCTGCTGCTGCTGGGATTGCTGCGCGCCGGGCTCGACGCCAGGGGAGGGCGGCTCGCCTTTCGTCACGCGCGGGACGACCTGTCGCGCCTGCGCGCCGCCGGCGTGCAGGCGCTCGCCCGCCGGTCGCCGTTCGATCGCGGGCGCCCCGCTTCGGGCGAAGCCGCGAGCGTCATCGCCGAGCAGGCGGACGCGGTGCTGCCCTACCTGTCGCGCTATCGTCCGGCGCGGGGCAAGGCGACGGTCGTGCCGCTCGCGATTCTGGCCGCCGTGCTGCCGTTCTCGTGGGTCGCGGCGCTCATCCTGCTCCTCGCCGCGCCGCTCATTCCGCTGTTCATGGCGCTGATCGGCCTGAAGGCCAGGGAGGCCAGCGAGGCGCAGATGCTGGAGATCGGCGGCATGAACGCTTTCCTGCTCGACCGCCTGCGCGGCCTTGCCACCATCCGCGCCATGGATGCGGTGGACGCGACGGCGACGCGCCTGCGGGCGTCGGCCGAACGGCTGCGCACGCGCACCATGGCAGTGCTGCGGGTCGCCTTCCTGTCGTCCGCGGTGCTGGAGCTGTTCTCGGCGCTCGGCGTGGCGATGGTCGCAGTCTATGTCGGCTTTCACTTTCTCGGCTCCCTGCCCTTCGGGGCGTGGGGCGGCAAGCTGACGCTGACCGAGGGATTGTTCATCCTGCTGCTCGCGCCGGCGTTCTTCGAACCCTTGCGCGAACTCGCCGCCGTCTGGCACGACCGGGCGGCGGGCGTCGCCGCCCTCGACGCGCTCGACCGGCTGTCGCAGCCGGCAGAACTGCCGCTGCCGTGCGGGATTGCGCCGGCTCATGAAACGGTCGCACACCCGCCCGCGGTGGCGGTCGAGCGGCTCGTGTTCGGCTATGGTGGAGAGCGCCCGGCCATCGACGGCCTGTCGTTGCATGTCGGCGCGGGTGAGAAGATCGCGATCACGGGCGCGAGCGGCAGCGGCAAGTCGACCCTGCTCGCGCTCATCGCCGGCCTCGTGGCGGCCGATGCCGGGGGGATCGTCGTCGGCGGCGTGGCACTCACCGACGAGACGGCGGCGCGGCTTCGCGCCCGCATGGCCTGGGTCGGCCAGAAGCCGCATCTCTTTGCCGGCTCCATGGACAGCAACGTGGCGCTTGGCCGCCCCGGCATCGGCAGGGCCGAGATCGACTCTGCCATCGGGCAGGCGGCGCTTGCCGAGGTGGTCCGCCGCAGGCGGCCGGGCGCGCCGGTGGGTGAGGGCGGCGCCGGCCTTTCCGGCGGCGAGGCCCTGCGGCTGGCGCTGGCGCGGGCGGCGGCCGATCCGCGCGCGGACATCATCCTGGCCGACGAGCCCACGGCCCATCTCGATCCGGAGACGGCGGCGCAAGTCCGCGCCGGCCTGTTGCGGATCGCGCAAGGCCGGACGCTGATCGTCGCCACCCATGACCCCGTTCTCATGGCTGACATGGACAGGATAGTAACATTGGACAGGGGAGTGACATTGCCGGCGGGGAGGCAGGGATGACGCCACGCGGACTGCGCCATCTGCGCCCGGTGCTGGGCCTGTTCGTGGCGGCGGACGGCGGGCGCCGGCGCGCTTTGCTGCTCGCCGGTCTGGCTCTGGCGGCGGCGACGGTGCTCGCCGGCGTCGCGCTGCTCGGCCTGTCCGGCTGGTTCATCACCGCGACCGCCATCGCCGGGCTCTCGACCGTCACCGCGCTGATGTTCGATGTCTTCGCGCCGGCGGCGGGCATCCGCTTCCTGGCGCTGGCGCGCACTGCCGCGCGCTACGGCGAGCGGCTCGCGACCCATGACGCCACGCTGTCCATCCTCGCCGCATTGCGCGAAAGGCTGTTTCGCGGCTTCGCGCGGGCAGGGGAGGCGCGCCGCCTTCTGGGCCGGCCGGCGCTGCTGCTGTTCCGGCTGACGGGCGATGTCGACGCGCTCGATTCGCTCTATCTGCGGCTGATCGTGCCGCTCGCCGCCGCGCTCGTCACCGCACTGCTGGCGGGGCTCGCGGTGGGGCTCGCCCACCCGGCGGCGGGCGTCGCGCTCGTTGCCGTGCTGTTGCTCGCCGGCGCCGGTGTGCCGCTTGCCTTGGCCAGCGCCGGCGAGAGGAGCGCACGCCGCCGCTCGCATGCGCTGGAGGCGCTGCGCGCCCGCACGATCGACCTCTCCGCCGGCCAGATCGAGCTCACGATGGCCGGGCGCGTCGAGGCGCAGATCGCGCATATCGGCCGCGCCGAGCGAAGGCTCGCCGATGCCGACGACCGGCTGAACCGGCTCGATGCCGCTGCCGGGGCAGCACTGGGCGCCACGTCAGCGGCGATCCTCGCGGGGATGCTGGTGGCCGCTGCCGCGCTGGTGGAGGCGGGGACGATCGGGGCGCCGGTCGCGGCCTTCATGCTGCTTGTCTCCTTCGCGGCGCTGGAGCCGTTCGCCGCCCTGCGCCGCGGGGCGCTGGAACTCGGGCGCACACTGCTCTCGGCGCTCCGCCTCGGCGGACGGCTCGATGCGCGCCAGGAAAGGCAAGTGACGCCGTGCGAGCGTCCCCCGGCCGGTCTGTCGGTGGCCGTCGACGATGCGTCCGTGTTTCATGACGGGGCGGACCGTCCCGTCCTCGACGGCGTGACGCTGCATGTGACGGACGGCGAGGTGGTGGCGCTCGTCGGCGCGAGCGGCGCCGGCAAGTCGACGCTGCTGGCGCTGATCGCGGGCGAGGTCGCTGCCCGGTCGGGGCGTGTCGCCGCGCGTCATCATGCCCTGCTGACACAGCGCGCCGAACTGTTTCAGGACAGCGTGCGTGACAACCTGCGCCTCGCCGCGCCCGATGCCGACGACGACGCCCTGTGGCGGGCGCTCACCGTCGCGGGCCTCGCCGCCGATATCCGCGCGCTCCCCCGGGGGCTCGACACGCCGCTCGGCGAGGGCGGTGCGGGCCTGTCGGGCGGGCAGGCGCGGCGGCTGACGCTGGCGCGGCTGCTGCTGCGCCCCACGCCCCTGTGGCTCGTGGACGAGGCGAGCGAAGGGCTCGACGCCGCCACCGCTCGCGACGTGCTGGCGCGGCTCCATCGCGCGGCCCGCGAGACGGGGCGCAGCCTCGTGATCGCCACCCATCTGCGGCGCGAGGCGCAAGCGGCGGACCGTATCGTCGCCATCGCGCGCGGGCGCGTCATTGCCGAGGCGCATCGCGACACGCCGGCATTCGGCGCGCTGCTCGGGCGCTTGCGGCCCGATTGATTTCAACCTGCCCGGCCAGGGCGGATGCAGAGGAGGCCGGCTCGCCGGCACGGGAATATGGAACTCGATATCGTATCGCTCTCGCGCTTCCAGTTCGCGCTCACGGCGCTCTACCATTTTCTGTTCGTGCCGCTGACGCTGGGGCTCTCCGTGCTGCTCGCCATCATGGAGACGGTCTATGTCATGACGGGCCGCCCCATCTGGCGGCAGATGACGCAGTTCTGGGGCACGCTGTTCGGCATCAATTTCGTGATGGGCGTCGCGACCGGCATCGTGATGGAGTTCCAGTTCGGCATGAACTGGAGCTACTACAGCCATTATGTCGGCGATATCTTCGGCGCGCCTCTCGCCATCGAGGGCCTGATGGCCTTCTTCCTGGAGGCGACCTTCGTCGGCCTGTTCTTCTTCGGCTGGGACAGGATGTCGAAGCTCGGCCATCTCGCCGCCACATGGGCGGTCGCGATCGGGTCGAACTTTTCGGCGCTGTGGATCCTGATCGCCAACGGCTGGATGCAGAACCCCGTCGGGGCGGTGTTCAACGTCGAGACCATGCGCATGGAGATCGACAGCTTCTACGAGGTCCTGTTCAATTCCGTGGCGCAGGCCAAGTTCGTCCATACCGTCTCCGCCGGCTACGTGACCGCTTCCATCTTCGTGCTCGGCGTCTCGGCGTGGTATCTGCTGAAGGGCCGGGTGCCGGAACTCGCCAAGCGGTCGATGACGGTCGCGGCCTCCTTCGGCCTGGCGTCTGCGCTGTCGGTGGTGGTTCTCGGCGACGAGAGCGGCTATCTCGCCAACGAGCACCAGAAGATGAAGCTCGCCGCCATGGAGGCGATGTGGGAGACGGAACCCGCGCCCGCCGGCTTCACCCTGTTCGGCTTTCCCGATCAGAAAACGCGCGAGACCCATTTCGCCATCCATATCCCGATGGTGATGGGCCTTATCGCCACCCGCTCGCTCGACACCCAGATCCCGGGCATCACCGAGCTCGTGGAGAACACCAACGGCAACATCCGCCGCGGCATCGTCGCCTATGACGCCCTGCAGCGCATTCGCGCCCTGCCGCGCGGCGAGGCGATCCCCGACGACCTGCGGACCGCCTTCGAGGACAACGGCCGCTGGCTCGGCTACGCGCTGTTGCTGAAGCGCTACGTCGACGATCCGCGCCTCGCGGACGAGGCGCAGATCGCCATGGCTGCCTGGGATACGGTACCGAATGTGCCGACCATGTTCTGGTCGTTCCGCATCATGGTCGGGCTCGGCTTCTACTTCATCCTGCTGACCGCGACGTTCTTCCTGCTGTCGGCGACGCGCCGGCTCGACCGCAGGCGCTGGCTGCTGCGGGTCGCCGTGGGGTCGATCCCGCTGCCGTGGATCGCGGCCGAACTCGGCTGGATCGTCGCCGAGGTCGGCCGCCAGCCGTGGTCGATCGAGGGCATCCTGCCGACCGCGGTCGCGGTCTCGGACCTCGGCATCGGGACGCTGCTCATCACCATCGCGGGCTTCGCGCTCATCTATACGGTGCTGTTCATCGTCGAGATGGGCCTTATGCTGCGCGCCATCCGCAGGGGGCCGGAGGACGGGGAGCACCACCCCGCGCCGGCCGCCCCCGCCCAAGCCGTTTCCGCTCAAGCCGTCGCCGCGGAGTAACCAAGATGATCCTGCACGAACTCATCGACTATCCGACGCTGCGCCTCATCTGGTGGCTGCTGCTCGGCGTCATCCTGATCGGTTTCGCGGCCATGGACGGCTTCGATCTCGGAACCGCCATCCTGCTGCCCGCCGTGGGGCGGACGGACGTGGAGCGGCGCGTCGTCATCAACACGGTCGGCCCGGTGTGGGAAGGCAATCAGGTCTGGCTCATTCTGGGCGGGGGCGCGATCTTCGCGGCGTGGCCGCAGCTCTACGCGGTGTCGTTCTCGGGCTTTTACCTCGCGATGTTCGCCATCCTGTTCGCGCTCATCCTGCGGCCGGTCGGCTTCAAGTACCGCAGCAAGCGCGACAGTGCGGCGTGGCGTTCGGCGTGGGACTGGGGCCTGTTCCTCGGCGGCTTCATTCCGGCGCTGATCTTCGGCGTCGCCATCGGCAACACCCTCCAGGGCGTGCCCTTCCGCATCGACAACGACCTGCGCATCTTCTATGACGGCACGTTCTTCGGCCTGCTCAACCCCTTCGCCCTGCTGTGCGGACTCGTCTCGGTGGCGATGCTGACCATGCACGGGGCGACATGGCTGGCGCTGAAGACGGAAGGCGTGGTGCGCGAGCGCTCCGTGCGCTACGGCCGGCTTGCGGCGCTCGCCACCATCGTCCTGTTCGCGCTCGGCGGCGTGGGCATCTGGCTCCTCGTCGACGGCTACGTCGTCACCAGCGCCGTTGACCGGGCGGGACCGTCCAATCCGCTGCTGAAGGAGGTGGCGCGCGCGCCGCATGGGTGGTTCGCCAACTACGCCGCCCATCCGTGGACGCTGATTGCGCCCGCTCTCGGCTTCCTCGGCCCGCTGATCGTGCTGGCGCTGATCGGCTCGAAACGCGAGATCCTGGCGCTCGTCGGCGGCATGGTCACGGTGTTCGGCATCATCGCGACCGTCGGCGTGTCGATGTTCCCGATCATCCTGCCCTCGAGCGAACAGCCGAACGCCAGCCTGACGGTCTGGGACACCTCGTCGAGCCACCTGACGCTGTTCATCATGCTGGCGGTGTCGCTGATCTTCCTGCCGATCATCATCGCCTACACCTCGTGGGTCTACAGCATCCTGCGCGGCAAGGTCACGTCCGACCAGGTCGAGGGCGGCGGCCACGCCTACTGATGGCGCACCGGAAAGGAGACGATCATGTGGTATTTCGCCTGGATTCTCGGATTGCCGCTCGCCGCCGCCTTCGCTGTGCTGAACGCGATGTGGTACGAGCTGATGGACGACGAGGCCAAGCAAAGGGAGGCCCGGCCGCGCAAGAGGCCCTGACCCCCAGCTTTACCGACGAAAGTGGATACCATTTTTCGTCGACAAAGCTGCGCAAAATCAAAAATCTAGAGCGCGAGCTTGCGCCGCTTGGGCTCCGGCTGGTCCGGCATGCCGGCCTTGAGCTGGTTCAGCGCCTCGTAGACGGCGACGACGGGAAGGGCCAGCCGCTCGGCCTCGCGCCGGGCGTCGTCCTGCGACTTGACTTTCCCGTATCCCGACGGCACGCGCTTGACCTCGCCTTCCTGATTTTGCGCCAGGCGTTCCTCGGGCGCCAGCGCCCAGAGCACCGGGCGGGCGGCGGCGCGCCGGTTCCTGTCCAGTTCCGCGGCCAGATCGTCGAGGATGGACTCGACCAGCGACGCGAACAATGTCGCGACTTTGACCAGACGTTGCGCCTGCGCCGCTTCCTCCGCGCTGACCGTCGCCTGCGGATTCTCCCTCAGGATCGCATCGAACTCGCCGTTCTTGACGGCGATCTGGGCATTGTACTGGGCGATGGCCTGGTCCAGCGCGTTGATCTGGCTGTTGAGGCTGCCGATCTGCGCCTCGATCGGCGGCTTCTGCCCGTTGAGCGTGTTCAGCTCCGCCGTGGCGCTGTTCTTCAGGGCGATGGCGGAAGCCCGCTGGCTCTCCAGCAAAGTCCTGGCGGCGGCGTCGTCTTCCGGGTCGAGCGCGTCGAGCTGCGATTGCAGGAAGGCGATATCGTCCGCCAGCGCGGCGATCTGCCCCGCGAGCTCCGCCCGCGCTGCTGCCGCCGAACCGTCCGTGAAGGCGGCCACCTGGCTGTTGAGCGGTGCGATGAGGCCGTTCAGGGCGCTGACCGTCGCGGAGCGTCCGGTCAGCGTGCCCTCCCGCTCGGCGAGAAGCACCGCATCCTCCAGATCCCGCACGTCCTGGGTGAGCTGCGTCACCGATGCGGCGATGAGCTGGGCTACGTTGGAGGCGACGATATCGTCGATCCGGCCGGAGGCTTCGTTGTCTCTGAGTACCTGCGACAGATTGTCGGACACGGCCGTCAGCGCGTCGATCTCGGCCTGAAACGCCTCGTCGGCGGGGAGGCCCGTCGTGTCCGGCAGGGCGGCCCTGTCGGCCTGGAGCAGCGCCACGAGGTCGTGCAGCGCGGCGATGTCGGCGGCATAGGCAGCGATGTCCGCCTGCGTCGCCTCCTCGTCCAGCCCGTCCCTTTCCGTCTCGAGCGCGGCGATGGCGGCGTTCAGGTTGTCGATCGACCGTTCCAGAGACCGGTCCGCGCCGTGCTCCCGCCGGGCGGAAGCCGCAATCTGCCCCTCGATGCTCGACGTAATGCCGAAGAGCAGGTTGGGGACGATGCGCAGTCCCTCGGCCGCGCCGGGGTCGGCGGGGGGCTCATCCCCCTCCCCGGAGTCGGCCAGCGCATCTCTCCGGGCGTCGACCTGCTCGGCGAGCGCGCCGAGCGCGGCGATCTGCGATTGCAGAGCCGCGATGCTGCCTTTCGTCTCGGGCGCGTCGGCCGTCTCGGAGGACGAAAGGTCCCCGATGTCCTCCTCCAGCGCGGCGATGGCCTTTCCGAGCGCTTCGGAGAAGCCTTCCAGCGTCCGGGCGGCGCCGGCCTCCGCATCGGGCGCCAGATCGTCCAGCACCGTCCGCAGCTCAGGGCTCAGCGCCGAGAGCAGGCCGATCTGCGCCTCCAGTCCGGCGCGGACGGCCGCGTCGCCGCCGCCCAGGGTGGCGAGGTCGGCGTGAAGCTGCATCAGCGAACCGTCGACCGCATCGGCGATGGCCTGCAGCGATTGCTGCGCGTCCGGCGCCGCCGCCGCCTCCAGCCCTGTGAGCCCGGCCTCAAGCTGCACGAGGCGTGCGCCGAGCCTATCGATCTGGGTTTGCAGGGCCTCTCTGGCGGTGACGTCCGCCCCCTCCTCGTCGTCGAGCGCGGCCAGAGCGGCGTCGATCTGCTGGATGAGCGTGTTCTGCGCGTTGATCAGGCCCTGCTTGGCGCTGATCTGGGCGTTCACCGTGTTGAGCGCGCTCTGCTTGGCGTCGCGGCTCGTCAGCAGGTTCTCGCGCTGTGTCTCCACATCGTTCCTGCCGTTCTCGATGGCGACGACTTCGGCTTCCAGCCGGGCCAGTTGCGCCGCCGCTGCCGCGTTCCCGGCGATGGCCGTCTGTATGCGTCCGCTCAGGGAGACGTTCTTGGCGTTTGCGTTCTCGAGGCGCAGCTTCTCGTTCTCGGCCAGCACCTCGGCCACGAGGACGGAGGTGTCGCCGCCGGCGGCGGCGGGGCCGGCGATGCCGAGCGGGCTCCCCGTGACCTGCAGGAAGCCGAGATCGAGGTAGGACGATGACGACGTCCCCGACGGGGTCGACGTCTGGGCGCCGGCATCGAACGGATCCTCGGGATTGATCAGAGGGGAGGATGCGCCACCGGCAATCGGGGAAGTCGACATGACACGGCTCTCCTGCATCGGAAATGAAACGAAGCTCGTCGGGCGTTGCGGCTCCATGCCCCGCCATTATGCATGCGACCCCGCTTCTCCCTGTGCCGAACGGCACGTTCGGACTTTGCAACGGCGTCGCGGCTCGCCGGAACAGCGCCGCGCGTCATATTGAGAGCCTGGCGCGGCTCGACTGCGGTTCTGCGGCGGCTTCGGTCGCGAGGAAGGACAGGGCCCGGACGACCGAGACGACGGAGAAGGCGAGCATCTGGCCTTGCAATTGCGCCGATTGATCGAGCGCGCCGTCCGGGGCCTCCGCCGATGTCGTTTCTTCCGGGTCGCCGGCGGCTTTCGCGTTCTCGGCGCGCTTCTCGCGCAGTTTGTCGTCGCCGAGATCGTCCAGCGCAAAAAGAAAGCTCTCGGCAAGGATCTGGCTTTTCAGGCGGCTGACCTGCTCGCGGACGGTGTTGCCCGTCTCCTTGTCCAGGGCCTCATAAGCTGACGTGAGCCGCTCGTACTCTTTTTCCAGCGAAGATATTCTGGTCTTGGTTTCCGAGATCAATTGCTTGAGTTCGGATATGCTTCTGTTGATACCTTCCGTGGAGCTGTATATCTGCTGGTCTCTCTGGGTCTCAAGCGCAGCTTTTTCCGCCTGCAGCTGCCTGTACTCCTGTTCCTTCGTCTTCTTCTGCGTCTCCAGCTCCTGCTTTTCCGCTTTCTTTGCGTCGACGGCCTTCTCGTCCGTTTTGGAGCTCTTCTTGCCTCCGAACAGGCCGGAGAAGAAGCTGCCGATTTTTTTCAAGCCGTTGAGAATCTGGTCGCCCAGCCATTTCGCGGCGTCCGCGATCTTGTTGCCGAGCCACTCAATGCCTTCCCAGACCTTCTTCGCCGCGTAGACGACGCCGTCTATCGCCGCACTGAAGGCGGCTTTTATGCTGTCGATGATCGAGTTCTTCTCCCCTTCCAGGGCCTTGAGCTCTTTCTCCATGGCGTCGAGGCTGCTGCGGGCCTCGGAGATTTCGGTATTGACACGCGCCGCGCCATTGGCGAGTTCCAGAAGCTCTCCACCCGCCGCGCGCATGCGCGCGGTCGAGGCGCGGGCTCTGGTGTTGTCGTTGTCGAGTTTCAGTTTTTCCAGTTCGGCCAGCAGCGATTCAACGTCCACGCTCGTGCCGCCGCCGGCGGCCGGTGAGCTGATGCCGAGCCGGCTGGCGGTCATCGCCGGCAGGTTCAGGTCGGCCGTGAGCAGTACGACCGACCGGGAGTCGGACCGCGCGGAGGACTCCACGGCATTCGTGGGGGACAGGTTCTCCCCGGCGATGCGGGTATCGTGCACGCCCCTGCCGGCCAGTGGGGATATCGCCATCGCCTGCCACTCCTGTGCTGGAAACGAGCCGGGCCTGTCCGGTGCTGCGGAGCCGTGCCCGGGTACCATATCCCGCCATTATGCATGCGATCCCGCTTCTCCCTGTGCCGAACGGCACGCCCGCGCGCGGGCGCGCGTCGCCGAAGCCGGAGCGTTTTTCGCAAGCGATGTTCTTGTGACGTTCGGCACAGGGGGCGGCGGGCGCGCTCTGTATGCTCCGGATGAACAGGCCATGTCCGCCGGACAGCCGGCGGCCCGCACCGGCCACGGGACGGACCAACCGCGAGGATTGCCGGCATGAGCGCGAATGCTCCTTCCATATCCGCAGATCCCGTTGACGGGCGCGCCTCCCCGCACGGCGACGCGGCCGCTGCGGCCGCGGCGATCGACGCATGGCTCGGCGAGCGCGATCGCCGGCCGGAGCAGGATTGGGAAGGCCTTCTGACCGCGATCGCCGACCGGCTGCGCGAGATCCGCGCAGCCCCGGTCGTGCGGGACGATGCGGTCATCCTGGGCATTTTCGACGACATGCTCTACGCGCGGAACATGCAGGAACTGGCGGCGGACATCGACCGCCTGTGCGACCGGGTGGCCCATGTTCTGGCGCACCCCGAGGATGTGGAGCCGGTTCCCGCGTCCGCCGCGCAGCCGGAAGTCCCCGGCGCGAAGAAAGTCGCCGGCCGCGTCAAACTCAGACTCTGAAATCATTCAGGAGAATGTCATGAGCGTTTCAACCGTCTCGGGCGCTTCCCAGCCTGCCATGCCGGAACTGCCGAACGATCACGAGACCGAGGCGCAGGAGGTGGCCGCACTGGCGCCGCCGCCGGCCGGCGGCGCGGCTGCTGCCGTCAGCGCGCCGCTGGTGCTGGAGACCTCCGCCCTGGAAGTGATGGCGATGGAGCCCGCGGCCGCCGCGATGAGTACGGCCACGACGAGTTATCCGGCGACGAGTTCCGGATACTGGAATGAGCCTGCGATCATCACTTTCTCGTCACTGGACATGGCGGCGAAGATCATGGGCCTGGACGCAGACGAGAAAGCGCAACTGGCCGCGCTTGGCACGCTCACGTTCAGACATGAAAAAGGCGACACCTATACGAACTTCTGGACGCCGGTCGTTGCGCAACGCACATCCGACGGCAACAGCATCTACAACTTCGCGGATCCGAGCAAGGCCACGCTCAGTTACGTAGAGGCGGGTGCAGCCTTCGTCAAAGTGGAGGACTACGGGAAGGATCAGGAAGACGTGTCCCTGACAAAGGACGAGATTCTCGCCTTGTCGTCGGAAGATCTGAAAGCGTTGGTGCGGCAATATGGCATGCCCGATCTGGACGCAGGCAATAGTGCCGGTTTAGGTATCCATGGTCTCGACATGCACGGCGCCGTCGTACCGGCTACCAATCTGCTCTACTTTCGTACGCCAAGGGATGCGCACGAACTCACTATCATATTGGGCGAATCCGGCCAGCCGATCATCGTGGAGCATCTGGATGTGCGGTCCTTCGCCAAGCTGACAGTGGAAGAGCAGCGGCTGATCTCCGCGCTGCCCGCCTTCACGGGCGGGACAATTGGCCAAGGAGCATCGCAGGAAACATATGCGGGAGGCGCTGGGCTTGCCGCGACACTGGGCCTCGTGACGACGATACCCGCCAGCCTCCAGGATGCGTACAACGCGATCTACAGCCACACCGTGCCCCCGTTCGATGTTGATAATCTCTTCTATCCGAATTGGCCACTGACCAATTTTTCGGAGACCGACAGGCAGGTCTTTCTCGATCAGCTCCAGCTTATCGCAGACAAGCTGAGCAACCAGGCGATCTATCACAAGAAAACCATAGACGACGAAGTGGCCGCCGTCCTGAAGCGCTTCGAGACGGCCTATGCCTATGGCAGCGTTGCTGCGGAGGTGGGGCCGGATGTGTTCCAGATGAATTACCAGGGACACATCGTCGTCAGATACAGCAACGTCGTCAGCCTCGACAAGGGCGCTGCGATCGAGTCAGGTTTCGCGAATTTCATGGCGCAGGAAAGGCGATTGCTCGAACTGGCCGAGGCGCGCGCGAACCTGCAAGCGGAAACCGCCGGCAACAGAAAGCTCGACGTGCCGACAATGCTCGTCCGGTTTCAGCTTTACTACAACCTCGAGATGGAAGCACAAGTCAATATCAAGTCGGAGGAAGTCAAGCAGCAGAACGAGCTGCTGAAGACTTACGCCTACATGCAGAAAAGAGTCTCCGAGCTCGCGGGCACCGGTACTTCAATCGACTATCTGGGGGCATCGGGTGGCGGCGACGGCAACTATCAACGGGACGTATTCCAAGTTCACGCCATTAACAACCCCAATCCTCAAAGGATGTGGGAATACTTCGGCATCACGAGCATGTTTCAAACTCACAACATAAACGCGGGGTTTTTTGCCGATCCCAGCAGGCAATGGGCGGTCATGCAGCCCAAGCACCCGCTTGAGGCCCTGCGCGGCATAACCCGCCCCACGGTGGATATATTTTATGAGAATTCGACCCGCGGCAACAGCGACTGGGGCGAATACGTCAAGCTGAGCGCGAGCGCCTGGTCCCAGTTCGGCACCCGCCTTGCCGATGCCGTGACGCTGATCAATCAGGAATCCCAGATCCAGATGAACGACATCAGCGCGTTCGAAAAGGAAAAAAACCGCTATTTCGAAGCCGGCACCAACGCCCTGTCCCGGCTGAGCGAGGCGATCCTGGCCATTGCCCGCAACGTCTGAGGCCCCGCCCGTCCCATGCGCCGCGCCGGAGGCAAGATTTCATCGAGACGCCAGCGTTACTGTCATTTACGGCACAAATGAACCGGGAAAAAGACGGTATCGTCCGGCTATGTGGCAGAAACCGTCCCATCCGGCCGATCAGTCTAAGGAGCATGCGATGTCGCTTCTCAATAGCGCGCCTCTCGCGCCGCAGGATGCCGAAACGATCAGGACAACGGTCAACCCGGTGATCGCGGCGTATCTGCGGGAGCATTTCGGCATCGACGATCCGCAGGAAGCGATCAGCGAATGGGCCGCGCAGCTCGGCGCCGGCCGGACGCTCGCGAGCACGCTCGACCTGCGGCCGGAGCATATCGACGCCCTGCTCTCGCAGGCGCGTGACCTCATCCGCGCCGGCCAGCTCGCCCGGGCCCGCGACAAGCTGATGCTGGTGCTCTTCCTCGATCCGCTGGAGGTGCGCGCGGTCTACGCCGCGGCCGCCACCCTGCAGATGGAACAGCGCTACGCCGAGGCCGGGCGGCTCTATGCCTCCTACATCGTGCTGGAGCCTCTGGCGGCGGTGGGCTACCTGCGCATGGGCGAGTGCCTGCTGGGGAATGCGGAGCCGGACGAGGCACGGGAGTTCATCGCCAGCGCGCTGTCGCTCGCCCGCGAGCAGGAAGACGTGGCGACCGCCGAACATGCGGAAAAGCTGCTGAGTTTCATCGACACCAATCGCGCGGCAATCCGCGTCCGCGGCGCCTCCGCGCCATAACCCGTACACGTCGTTCTCGCAATCGCGCAGGCCATCGCGCAGGGAGGTATCCCATGTCCTCGATCACCGATGTTCGCGACACTTCAACCAGCGCCTTGGACAACGTCCATGGACGCGGCTCCGCGCGGACCGAGGCGAAAACCGCTGCCCTGGAAAACACCCCGGGCGCGGGCATCAACGGCGAGCCCGCCGCCCTGCCGGGGGCCACTACGCAGCCGCCATCCCTGGGCGCGCTGGTCGCGCTCACGTTCCAGGCGCTGATGGCGTCGCTCGACGAAAAGCTGCCGGGCTTCAGCACCGAGGACACGTCCGTGCTCGTCTCGGAGGTGGCCGCCGCCATGGACAAGCTCCAGAAGGACGTTCTGAAGGAGGACATCCAGCAAAAGGCAGCCCAGCGGCGCGTCGACGTCCAGGAGCTCGGCAAGCAGATGGCGAAGGCGCTCAAGGCGGAGGAGGAGGCGAAGAAGAAATCCGGCATCGCCAAGGCGTTCTCCAAGGCGATGGGCTACATCGTCGGCAGCCTCATGGTGGTCGCCGGCATACTGCTGACGCCGGTGAGCGGCCCGGCCGGTGTCGCGCTGGCCGTTGTCGGCGCCTTGATGATCGCCGATCAGGCCACCAAGGACACCACCGGAAAAGGCATCGGCGGCCATTTCGCCAAGGCGGTCGGTGGCGACGAGATGTGGGGCGACATGGGCTTCTCGATCGGGCTGGCGGTAGCGGGCGCCGTGGCCGGCGGCTTCGCCACCGCCGCGTTGAAGGGCGTGCAGCTGGCGCAGTGGGTGAACTACACCAGGATCGGGGCGTCGGGGGTGGCCGGCGCAGGGACGATCGCCAGCGGCGGCATCAACCTGGACGCCGGCATCACCCAGGCGAAGGCCACGCGCAAGCAGGCCGATACGAAGGATTTCGAGGCGGAGATGGAGCAGTCCCAGGCATTCATCGATCTTGCCATGAAACTGCTCATGGCCGTTTCCAAGAGAATAGCCGACGTGCTGGAGACGGGCACGGAAGTCCTGCAGGACCGGGGCCAGACCCTCAGCCGGGCAAGGCTGACAGCGTGACCGCAGCAACGTCGATCATGCCGCTTTTTTCCGATTTCCGACGAGGAGCCGTATCATGACTGTTATCGAGAGAGCGCCAACGGGCCCAGTGAAACCCGGCCAATATAACGATGGGCCACCCGCCGGTCCGGCGGTGGACAGATCCGGGCGCGCGGGCGGTTCGGACAAAGTGGGCGAGGGCGCGTTCGGCGAAGACCAGACCTCCGTCCCGCCGGTGGAGGAGGAGGCGCTGCCGCAAGTAGGGACGTTCGCCATCGGGCTGGACCCTAAGAAAATGGTAATAGATCTGGAGGGGGCTCTCGAGCTCATGAGCCAGTCGGCTGCCACTGAGATGATGGACAAATTGCTCATCATGGCGGAGAGCAACGCTCTGGTCCGTGCGCTGATAGAAAATGCCACTGAAGGTCTCAAGGCAGCGCGCGAGGCCGGCCAGGTCAACATGATGGCCAATGTAGCCAACCTCCACGCATCGGCCGACGCGACAAGGGGGCAGGCGGCTCTGCAGCTGGCAGCCGCCGTTGTGCAGGGTGTGATGACGATTGCAGCCGGCGCGGTTCAGGTCGGTGGGGCCAACTCAGCCCTCAAGCAGACTGCCTCCAGTCCGGCCGGTGGCGCTAGCGGTGGTAGTGGTGCTAAAGGGCCGACTGACGGGAAGGCCAGCCCCCCGGCCACCTCCGGCGCCACCCCGGCCACTGCCAGCACCTCCACCGACACGGCGAGGATTAATAATTCCCTATACGAGGGCTATGCCATGGGGATGCAGGGCTTCGGGAGTCTGGTCAGTGGGGTGCTCAACGCGTCCGCCACGGGAGTTGGCGCAGACGCCACCGATAGTCAGGCAAAGGCGGCGCTCGAACAGGCCAACTACCAGGAGAAGCAGGCGATCTTCCAGCAACTGGTGCAGCTTCTCAACGACATGATACAGATGGCCAAGGACCTGAGGAACAACGAGGTCGACCAGTTGCGCGCCGTCATCAGCAGCAGGTGATGCGGATCGTCGGGAAAAGAGTAGAGCCGAAGAGGGACCTGAGAAACAACGACCACGACCCGTTGCGCGCCGTTCCGAAACGATGGAAGCCGGCGTGCGTACTGTGAGGCCGGAGGCCGTTCAACGAAAGGCTTCCGCACCGGCGTGCCGGGCCGCGCTGATTTGGGGTCGGCCATCATTCGACGGATCCGTTCATTTGATCGCTCGAGGTTTTCTCCGGAAAGCGGCATCCACTTGTTGGGCCGTACGTCGGTGCATGCAATTCCGGGATCGATTGCACTATTGACCGATCGATGACGAAGCATATGCTATGTTATTATCTTAGATAATATAAGAACAATAACATAATATTGGAATTCATGTCACCGTTGTCGATTGTTAACGATAGTGATCGTATAGTAAAAATGGATTTCAATTTCTGTTTTCGATGGTGTATGCTTCGTTTGTGCTGTGACGAAGAGGGGCTGGAATGGCCATCAGAGAGTCCGAAACGCATCAGACGGCCGGCCAGGAGAGAGCCGACAGCAGCGCTCCTGATGCCGCCCAATCCATTCGGGAATACCTTGGCCTCAAGGTCGAGCATCTGCTGCCGGGGCTGGACATCGCGGCCAATCATCTCAGGCGCGGCGAGCACGCGGAGGCGCTGCGCACCTATTCCACCCTGGTGTTGATGGATCCGACGGAAGCCCGCTTCCAGCGCGGCCTGGCAGAATGCGCGCTCGAGACGGGGGATTTCCATCTCGCCTCGCTCGCGGCGTCGTCGCTCATTGCGGGCGCGCCCGACAAGCCGGAGGGCTATCTCATGTCGGGCCGCGCCTTCTTCGGCCTGCGCGATTTCGATGCCGCCATCGAGGATTTTCGCGAGGCCGTCCGGCTGGCGGAGCAGGCGGGCAATACGGCCCTGGCGCGGCAGGCGGAGCCGCTTCTGCAACGCGCGCTCATCGCGAAGGAAGTTAAGCCGAAGAACTGACCGATATCCACGATCGTCCGGCCGCTTCGCCGCGGTCGGCGCATTCCGGAGGGCCTCATGGCTCAACGCCCCCCAGCTGCCGTCACGGAGCACGATCCGCCGCTCGCCGCGCCCGGCGACGACGAGGACATGGCGGCCGTCCGCCGCATTTTTCGCGATGTCACCGCGGCGTTCGGCATCGACGGTGCGCCGGTGTTCGAGCGTCTCGCCGCGGGGCAGAGCGTCGCGCAGGCGCTGTCGGTCTCCCCGGCGGTGGTCGATGTCCTTTATGCGCGCGCGCATGGCTGGTCTTCACTGGGGCGCGTCGACCGCGCCCAGACGCTGTTCCGGGCACTCTGCCTTCTGGACGAGCGCAATGCCGATTACTGGGTCGGTTACGGCGTGTGTCTGCGCATGGCGCCGCTGCCCGACAGCGCTTCGCGCTCCGAAAGGGCCCGGCAATACGACAGCGCCCGCAAAGCGTTCGAGGCCGCGGCGCTTCTCCGCCCGGATTGGGCGATCCCGCATTTTCACGCGCTCGAACTGTCCCTGTTCCTGCGGCGCTGGGATCAGGCCCGGGCGTGTCTCGTGGCCTACGAGGAGCGGATGACGCCCGAGATCCCGCTGTCGATCGTCCAGGAAGCGCAGCGCCTGCGCGCGATTCTCGAAACCCGGCAGGCAGCAGCCTCCCCCGCGCCCGGCGTCTCCGTCAGCGCGTGACCCGGCGGCTTTTCGTGGCGTTCCGCCGTGTCCGATTGGCGTGAGCACGTGGATCTTCATGATGGCACCGAAAGGGGCCGCGCGTGTTATATTCGGTGCCGGAACCGGGAAGCTGAACCGATGCACAGCACCAATTACCGCGAAACACTGATCACCGTCTCCGCCGATTGCCCCGTGACAGTGGCGACTCCGCCGGCGAAGCGCGGAACGATAGCGGAGCGGCAGTTCACGATGCTTGACGCCGCTCCCTATGCCGTCACCTCGGACGAACTGCTGCTTGCGATCGAGAATGAGCGCAAGGCCCCGGTGACGGCCGCCGACTTCTTCGCCAAGCCGCAGGCCTGTCTGCGCGCGTCGCCTCTGGTCAAGAAACACGGCTATGGCCTGCACCACGACGCGGAGGGGAAAGTCGCGCTCGTGCCGATGGAAAGCGCGGAATACGCACGGCTTCTGGCCGATCGGTTGGTGACGAAACGCCCCGGGATGCGCAGCGCGAGAGGCTGATCTGCCCGGCACAAATCGAAACCCTAAAGCAACCTGCGTGTCATTTGGTGCTCAAATTAAACGCAGGGTATGGAAAATTACAGAAATTAGAGTGGATTGCGCAACAGCCTCTGATTCAACAATCATGCGACCTAATCTAAACGATTTTCATCGCTCTTTTACGGTAGGCTGCTCACGGATGGATTGGTAAAAACGTTAAATTTATCACTAAAATTAATAAAATGGCGGAAGAGGTGGCCATAGATGTTTGTCCATAAGAGCTTGATATGCAATGAAGAATAATCTGGCCTGCATCTAGGATGCCCGCTTAGATGCCCGCAAATTTTACGGTATTATGCCCCGGCTGTGAGTATTTCTCCAGCCTGCCCACAGTATGTCAATTTTTCCCCTCTTGCGTAAGCTGCCAGCTTCATGCTATTTACACGTCATCCCTACCAGAAGGGATCGAGATTGCCCGGCGGAAGTCGGGCTTTTTGATTCGCGGTGCCGCTGCCCGTGGGGTGACGGAACGGTAAACAAGTCCCCGGTGGAAACATAGACACAAATTCCAGGTGGAAACCGAATAGGGGGTTCGACTCCCTCCGGCACCGCATTCCATATAGCAGGGTAGAGCAGCAGTAGCTTGCTTGGCTCATAACCAAGAGGTCGCCGGTGCAAATCCGGCCCCTGCTTCCAGAATTTCGCCCCGCCACCGCGCGGGGTTTTTCTTTGCCTGATATCGGAATCCCGAGGGAGCCATGGCCAAGGTTGCTGTCACAATCAGCGTCAAGCCCGCGTGGTGGGTCCGGCACCTGCTATTCCCCGCGGCATTTCCGTTTGTCCTTCTGAGCGCCCTGTGCGGCGAGCGTGGGACGCAGTGGGCGCTCGCCGTGATCCTGATGCTGGCGGCACGAGGTCTACGCACCACGGTGGCCGATGGCTGAGGTGCCCGTCATAATCATTGCACCCTTCACCATGCCCCAGGATTTGTTGATAGGCATCGCTGCATCAAGCCTTCTCGCTTGGCATGTGATCGCCTTCCCGTGGTCGCTTTGGGCATGGGCGACGCGTTGAAACAGGAGCCCAAACTTTTTGGCTTCCGGCCACGCCCCAAGACGCTGAAGGTCCCGACCGGTCGAGAACGGCGGGAATCGCCGCGCAAGAGAGGGTACGATTCGGCTTGGGACCGCCTCTCGCGTCAATACCGCGAGGAAAACCCGTTCTGCGAGATGTGCGACCAGGCTGGCCGCATCCGGTTTTGTGACGTTGTCGACCATATGTACCCGGTCGCGGACGGCGGCCCTGTCCATGACCGGAGCAATCTGTGGTCGCTCTGCTACCACCATCACCATGGCTGGAAGGCGCGGGCCGAGGCGCTGGCGCGGCGGACCGGTCGCCTCCATCGGATCGCAGAATGGTGCCGTGAGCCTGATAGCCGGCCGCTAGAGTTGAAGTGAGGCTCCCCGATGGCGAAAGCGAAGAAGGTGGCCGGCTCGCCCGAGGATGCCGCGCCGGCTGGGAGCGTCATTGAGCACCCGGCGCGCAACACGATCCCACGTTGCAAACTCCCGCTCCGCACGCGAGAGGCGCAGGAGGAGTACGACACGATCGCCCGCCAGCTTTTCACCGCCGGCCGGCTGACTGATAACGCCCACCGTCACCTGTCTGCCTATGCCAGTTCGTTCGATCAGATCACCGTCGCGACGGTCGAGGGCAACGAGGTGCGGGCATCGTGGCGAGCCGAGATGCGTAAGTCGCTCGACAAGCTCGGGCTTGATGACCTGGAAACGCAGATAGCAGCACCGAAGAATGCGGCGGAAAACAAGTTCTCGCGCTTCGGTCGCGCGCCCCGTCGCGGATAAGCGTTTCCCGAAAGTCGAGCACAATGGCGAGCTCGTGCCTGACTATGCGGGGATGGCGCGTTGGTATTGCGAGGAGGTCGTAGCCGGGCGAGTACCGGCATGTAGATTGGAACGGCTTGGGTGCAAGCGCTACCTTGCCATGTTGGAGAAGGCGGAGCGGCCTCGATCGCCTTACCGATTCGACCCTTGGCATGTGAATGACGCTTGCGCCTTCATCGAGGATCTGCCCCACGTCAAGGCGCGGGACGGCACCATCGTTCTGGAGCCGGTGCAATGCTGGTGGCTGGCTGCGATTTTCGGCTTCCGGGATCGGGCCAATGACCTGCGTTGGGTGCGGACGGTCGAGCTGTGGATCCCGCGTAAGGCCGGCAAGACGACCCTGGCCGTGGGCATTATCCTCTACTGCATGGGGTATGAGGGCGAGGTCGGCGCCGAGACGGTTATATCGGCCGGGTCGGAAGACCAGGCCAATGTCCCGTTCTCGGCCATCGCAAAGACGTTCGAAGCCGCCGTTGACCTGAAGGAGCATTTCAGGGCTCACGTCACCAAGGATTATGCTGACCTGCGGGCCGTCGGCGGCATGATCCGCAAGGTGTCGTCGCGGGCAAAAAACCTGGACGGCCTCAACCCGCATGTTGTGCTCGCGGAGGAGTTGCACGCACAGAATCAGGATGTCATCGGAGTCCTGAAAACGGCTATGGGCTCGCGGCTGGCGCCGTTGTGGCTGTCGATCTCGACGGCCGGTCGGCAAGCGTTCGGCCCGGCCTATGAGAGCTTCAGGGAGTGCCAGGCTATCCTTGAGGGCCGTCGCTCGGCGGATAGGCTGTTCGCTGCCGTGTACACGGCCGATGATGGGGATTCGGACAAGCGGTTTGATCTGCGGGTCATCGAAAAGATCAACCCGCTTTGGGGCGTGACGCTCTATCCAGCGTCGATCGACGAGGAGAGGCGCGAGGCTCGTATCAGCCCGTCGAAGCTGCAGGAGTACCTGCGCACGCGGCTCAACATCTGGTCGCGGGCGGCGGGGAACCTGATCTCGGTTGAGGCGTGGGACCGGTGCGCCGATTCGGCGTTGAGCCTCGATATGTTCAAGGGCTTCCCGATGTATGTCGGGATCGACCTTGCCAGTCGATCGGACCTTAACGCCGCGGCTTTCATGATCAAGGCGGGCGAAAAAGTCTACGTGAAGGTCCTCTACTGGATCTGCGAACAGTCGCAGCGGATGACGGACGATCGATATGCGGACGATTTTGCTGCATGGGCGCGGAATTGCTGGCTGCGGCTCACGCCCGGCGGCTTTATCGACTACCGCGTGATCCTGAAGGACATCTTCGAGATGGTACAGGGCCATGATGTCGTTGCCGTTGGGCTCGACGATTATCAGGCCAACCTGATGTCCGGCGAGATCGGCTCTGCTGGCTACGAAACGTTCATGCTGCGCAAGGTGGCGCGGCAGATCACGCCGGCAACGGACGACTTCCTCGCTCGCATCGACGCTGGCCTGTTGGCCCACGACGGAAGCCCGGTCAGCGCCTGGTGCGCGGGGAACGTAGTCGGCCATTGGGACGCGAACGACAACGTGCTTCCGAAGAAGGAAAAGCGCGGGTCGAAAGAGAACATCGACGGGATCGACGCCGCGATCATCGCCAACGCCCTTCGGCTCGCCGATGAGTCGGGCACCCTGCACGAGATGAGAGAGAACGACGTGCCAAATCCGTACATGGAACGCGGGCTGGCCGGGAGCGACGTATGAGCGACACAATCGATGCGGGGTACGTGGCGCTTGGCAGCGGCCATCCACCTGCCGAGAAGGGCCTGACCGCTTCGTCGTCTGACGGATGGGATATGTTCAACGTCGGCTGGACGGACTTTGCTGAATCGCTCGGTCTGGGCGGCGGCGCGCTTCCGACATTGAACCGTCTCGATGCCGTGGGCGTCAGCCTCGCCATCCAGTGCGCAGACGTGAAGGCCCGCGACATTGCCAAGTCCGACATGGTGCTGTGGAAGCGCGAGCGGCCGAGCCGGAGGAGGCGAGGCGGCTGGGTGGAAGTTCTCCCTGGAGAACATTGGTTTGCCCGATTGCTCGCCCGCAAGCCGAACGATCTGCATTCCTGGGCTGAATTCTGGCGGATGATCATCCTGCACCTGGACCTGACGCAGAATGCCTACATCTTCAAGCGCGTCACGCGCTCCGGCGAGGTACAGGAGTTGATCCCGATACTGCCCGGCCGGTGCCTGATGCGCGTCGATCCTCAAAGCCGTCGGGTCTATTACGATATCAACGCCAGCACGGATTTTGAACGGACACAGCTCGGCGGCGACTCGCACATCATCGTGCCGGCCGAATATATCATCCACCTTCGGGGACGGCTCTATGACGGCGCCTACGGCCTGTCGAGCCTGGCCCTCGGCAATCCGATCTTCACGCTGCTGAAGGCGATCAACGACTATCAGACTAACCTGTTCGGCAGCGACGGCAAGCAGCCCCTTGTGTTCGAAACCGCGCAGACGTTCACCGGCGAACAGGCGGACAGGGCATTTCGCCGTCTGAAAGACCAACTCACGGAGCGCGTGCGGAAATTCAACCGGAACGGCGACCCGATCCTGTTGGAGGCCGGATTGACGGCGAAAGCCATCGCCATCGGCAGCCGGGACGCGCTCACGACGGATTCGTTCAACCAGCAGGTGGCGCGAGTGTGCGGCGTGATGCAAACGCCGCCCCATAAAATTTACCACTACGAGAGCGTGAAATACGACAACCAGGCCGCGGCGGATGACCAGTACGCCAATGACTGTCTGATCCCGATCGCGCGCAACGTCGAGGAGAAGTTCCGCAACGGCCTCCTGCGCGAAGACGAGTGGGATTATCTGCTCCCGGAGTTCGACCGGGAGGCCATGCTTGCTGGCGACCGCAAAACGATGATGGACCGCATCGAGCGGGCGGTGAAAGTCGGGCTGATGGAGATCAATGAGGGGCGCGAGCGCCTGTCCCTTAACCCGCGCGAGGGCGGTGACGTACTCCTCGTACCGGTCAACATGGCGATGGTCGACCGCAAGGGCAGGGTGATCGTGCATGCGGCGTTCGGCCAGAATGCCAATCTCCCCGGCGCTGGCGAGCCCGTTGCCGACGACAACTCTTCGAAAGATCAGGAGCAATAGATGCCCGACCATACCGTTTCGGTTGACGAGTACCTTTCCCAGCGAAAGGACTTCGTTTCATCCGGCGACGTTCTCGTGAAGGGCGTTGCGGCGCCGGCATCGTGGAACGATAACGCCCGTTCGGCTCGGTTCGTCATGTCGAGCGAGGCTGAGGACCGCGCCGGCGACATTATCGTGCAGTTGGGGATCGACCTTCGCGGCTTCCTCGCCAATCCGGCCGCATTCTTCAATCACCGCTCGTATGGTTTCCCGATCGGCACGTGGTCGGAAGTCGCCAGGATCGCCGACACGCCGGCGCGCACCGAAGGCACTATCACGTTCCTGCCCGAGGGTGACAGTGTCGACGCCGACCAAGTGGCAAAGCTGGTTGCTCGCGGTGCGCTTCGCGGTGCCAGCGTCGGCATCCGGCCGAAAGCGATCACGCGCCGGATCAATGAGGCCGGCGAGCCGATCCGCGGTTTCCACATTCGCGAATCCGATTTGATCGAATGCAGCGTGGTGCCGATCCCGGCTCATCCCTCTGCTATCGTCAAGGGCGCGGGTAGCGATACCCGGCTTGCCTACGATGCCATTGAATACGTGCTCGACACCTGGGTGAAGGGCGCCGATGGCCTGATCGTGCCACGCGAGGAATACGAGGCCGCCCAGCGCGCGCTGAAGGAAAAGGCGGCGGCGGAAGAAAAGGCCGCGCGCAACCATTCGTTCACTCAGCGGATGAAGTCGTTCTTCGGGCTCGGCGACGCGCCGGCCGGGGAGGCTGACCCGCAGGCAGAGCTTGAGAAGGCGGCGCTGTCCGTCGCCGAGAGGATCCGTCGTCGCGATGCGGCGGCAGAGAGGGCGAAGTCGCTGCTTGAGAGGCAGCAGAGCGCGCCCGGCGCTGGGTGAGATCAATCAACCAGTCTTGTTGTAGTCCCCGGCGCTTCGAGCGCCTTTTTTATTGTTCGGAGAAATCATCATGACACTGGCAGAACTCCGTGCCGCCCTTGCCACCAAGGTCGCGGCCATTGACGGGTTGAAGGAGAAGGCTTTCGCGACGGAAGCGAGCGCCGAGGACATCGAGGCGTTCGACAAGGCGATCGCGGAGGCGGAGACGATCGAGAAGCAGGTTGCGCTGGCCGAGCGCGCCGAGGCGGTGGCGGCGAAGTCGACCGCTACGGTGCCGCATATCCCTGCGCCCGGCAACGCCGCACCGGTGCCGGCTGCGGCCGTCATCGAACTCAAAGCCGAAGAGAAGCTCGGCCTGCTTGCCGCAGCGCAGGTGAAGTCGTTCTTCAATAAAGAGCCGATCGTCAAGGTTCTCGACGACAACGGCTATGGCGTCTTCGCCAAGTCCATCACGACGGCGAGCGATTCCGCTGGCGTTCTCGTGCCCCAGCCGCTCCAGCGCGAGATCATCGAGCTGCTGCGGCCGCAGACGACGTTCCTTCAGGGTAATCCCCGCCGCGTGCCCCTTACCCACGGCAAGTTCAAGCAGCCGCGCGGCGCAAGCGGGGCGCAGGCCGGGTATGTCGGCGAGGGCGCGCTGAAGCCGATCACGGGAGTGACCTTCGACAGCGTCGATCTGTCGGCGAAGAAGCTGACCGCAATCGTGCCGCTCACTGATGAGGCCAAGGCGTGGTCCCTGCCCGATCTGGAAGGCTACGTCCGCACTGATCTCCAGCGCTCCATGTCTCAGGCGATCGACACTGCGGCGTACTGGGGGCCGGGCACGAATAGCGCGCCGAGGGGCATTTTGACTATCGCCGGGATCGGCACCCGTGACACGGTCGCGACCGATGCGAAGTGGCCCACGATCCAGGAAATCGACCGGGAAGCCTCTTGGGCCGTCCTTAGTCTGACCACCGCGAACATCGCTGCGTCGGAATCGTGGGCATGGCTCATGTCGTACCGCACGCTGGAGTTCCTGAAGAACATCCGCGTCGGCGATACGACAGGCGTCTACGCCTATCCCGAGCTGCGCGGCACCTCTCCAACCTGGAATGGCTTCCGCGTGCTGGTGTCCAATCAGGTGCCGGACAACGGCGGCGGGACCACGGACGAATCCAGCATTTCGCTGATCGATTTCGCGCACGTCCTGTTCGGCGAGGATGGGACCGGGACGCGCGTAAAGGTGTCCGATCAGGCCACGTTGCAGGTCGGCACGGAGACTGTGACCGTCCCCGGTGTTGGCGAGGCCCCGGACGTGGTCACCGAGGTCCCGGTACTCCTGCATCTCTTCCAGCAGAACCAGTTCGCGATCCTGATCGAAAACCAGCACGACTTCGGCCTGCGCCACCTCAAGGCGGTCGCGGTGCTGAAAAAGGTCCGCTGGGGCGCGCCGTAAACCCGTGAAGCGTTCGCCGCCGGTCGCCTACGGGCGGCCGGCGCCTTTTGCTGGAGAGCATCATGAACCTAGACGATTTTCAGGCGCTGGCATTGCCAACGACCGGGCTTGTGCCGATGGTCATTCTTGCCGAATCCGTCGATCAGCACCAGCAGGGCGACGTCGCCGGCTTCCAGCCGGACGCGGCCTTCCGCCTGTTCGCTGCGCGGCGAGCGGCAGTGTACAATCCCGCCACCGGTGAGACGCTGGCGTCGGACGGCAAGCCTGCTGCAGTCTCCGCGCCCGCCGCACCGGCCGCCTACGACGTCGAGATCCCCGACGACTGGCAATCGCTGCACCATATCCGCCTGATCGCGCTCGCGGCCAAGATCACCGGCGACAAGGTGGCGTCGAAGGATGAGGCTATTGCGATCATCGAGCGCGAGCTCACGGCCCGCGCCGGCGAGAGCGAGTAGGGCTCGTCGACATGGCCGACGTCATCCGCATCTCCCCGGCATTGACCACGGAACGGGTGCTCGCCGTCGTTTCCGTGGCAGAGGTCAAGGCGCAGTTGCGCGTCACGCATGATCGCGAGGATAGCCTGATCGCCGGGTACATCGCGGCGGCCTATGACTATCTGGCCGGGGAAGATGGCTGGCTGGGCGGGTATTGCCCGTTGCAGCAGGAATTCGAGGCGCATTTCCCAGGAGGGCGGCGCTCGTTCGAACTGCCGCTGCGCCCCGTGCGTGCCGTCGACGTCCTTTCCGTGACTGGCGTTCCGCAACATATAGTGCTCGACGGCCGGCTGTTCACGAAGATCGAGGCGCCCAGCATCGTCGGGCTGGCGAGCAATGCCCGAGCCGTGACCGTGCGGTTTCGCGCCGGCCACGACATTCCCGCGGACGTCCCCGCTGGAATCCGCAAGGCCATCCTGTTGCTCGCTGCCGATCAGTATCAGAACCGTGAGGCGTCGGCTCTCGGATCGGCCGCGACCGCTCGCGAGATCGAGTTCGGCCTCCGAAAATTCGCCGGCCGTTATCGCATCTCCCCCGATCACTCATGAGGTTCCGACGTGGCCTTGGCTGGTAAGAGATCGTGTTTCGTGACCGTGAAGCGGTACGCCACGCCGACGCGAGATCCGGACGCCGATCCAACCAGCGCATGCGACGAGACTGTAAAGACACTCTGGGGCGCCATCACACCGCTGCGAGGGACAGAGTCCTTTACGGCGGCGCAGATGGGCGCTGCCACGACGCATCGTGTTTCCTTGGACTTTTACGACGCCGAGGGCATTACGGCTGACATGTTCCTCGAATTTGAAGGCCGTCATTTCGACATTGAGGCCATCCTGCGGGACGAAATCACCAAGCGCGACGTGGTGCTGACCGTGGTCGAGCGAGCCTACAGCAGCCGGTAAGCGCCCTTCATCAATGCCCCGAATCTCGCCCGCCTCGCGCGGGCTTATTGTTGCCTGATACCGGAGGAAGCCATGCCCAAAGTGGAGTTCACTGAAGATTTCGACTGGTACTTTCAGAGCGGATGCTGCGGGTTCGGTGTGCGAGCGTACCAGGCCGGCTGGTCTGGTGACGTTGATGATGACGTTGCAGATGCAGCCACGAAAGCCGGCAAGGCTCGGCTGGTAGAGCCTGAATCCGAAGCCGAGGCCGATGGCGAAGTTTGAGGGGCGTGAAAGCCTTCTTCGCAAGATGAAGGCGATGCCTCCCGCCGTTCGATCTGCGATCAAGCAGGCTCTCGCGCAAGGGGCAGACGAAATCACCGCCATGCAAAAGCGTCTGGTTCAGGTGAAGGACGGCGATCTGCGCGACAGCATCACCCAAACATGGGGCGGGGGAAAGGTCCGATACGCCTCGGTCGGCACACGATACGAAGACAAGGGAGATCCGGATCTTACAGTCAGGCTGTCGGCGGGCAATGCCCAGGTTCGATACGCTCATCTCGTCGAGTTTGGCACCGGTCCGCACAGTGTGGCCAAGGGCGCGCGCAGGAAATACTCCGGCATGGTCCATGCGCTGACCAGCAAGGGCAAGGCCCGGCAGCACCCCGGCTCCAAGCCGCAACCGTTTTTCTTCCCACCCTACCGCGCGCTGCGCCGCCGCGTCCTGTCGCGCGTCAGCCGCGCGACGTCCCGTGCTGTCAGATCGATGGCGAGAAAATAGATGAGCGACGATCTATCCGGCCCCATCCAGACGGCAGTGCATGCGCTGTTGCTCGCCGATACTGGCCTGTCGGCCATCGTCGGTACTCGCGTCTTCGATCGGGTGCCTAGCGACGCGCAACTGCCGTTCGTCTACACGTCCGGCTGGCAGATGATCGGTGACGAGCTCGATTGCTACGACGTCACAGAATACTTCTTCGACGTGCAGGTGTTCGGCCGCAGCGGAATAGGCCGGCTGTCCATCACGCCCGCTGCCGGCGCAGTGCGCAAGGCGCTTCATCGCCAGCAGATCACCATCGAAGGCGGCGAGATCGCCTGGATATCCCATCGCACCACTTTCTACTTCGACGAGCCGGACGGTCTGACGCGCCGGGCCGTCTTGAACTTCCACGTCACGTCAGACCAGTTTTAGGAGGTCATCACTATGGCACTGGCAAAAGTTTTCAATTTCTCGGGGATCCGGGTGCTGATCGGCGATGGCGCAAGCCCCGAGGTCTTCGGGGCACCATGTGGCTTCACCGAGCGTGCAATTACATTCAATAAGAGTCTTGGGGAATCGAATATCCCGGACTGTGACAACGAAGATGCCGCTTCATGGACTGGGCGCGATGTCATCGCTAAGTCCGCGTCAATCCGAAGCGCTGGCCTCTTGGACGAAGATGCTCTGTCAACATGGCAAGGGATGGTTGAGAGCGATGAACCCAAGAATGTCCGTGTCGAGCTTTGGCGAAGTGGGACAAAGAAGGGACATTGGCAAGCACCCTTCCACCTGGAGAGCTTTGAGCCGGGCGGCTCGCAGGGGCAGAAGGTTGCGGTGTCTGTGAGCCTTCAGAGCGACGGTGAGGTGGCGTGGACCGCTGGCGGCGGCTGATCATGTCGGACAACAACCGCAACGGTGCCATCACGACGGATTTCGGAGACGGCACCTATACGTTCCGGCTCGCGCTTGGCGAGCTGGAAGAGCTTCAGGAGAAGACCGACGCGGGACCGTTTGTAGTTCTGCGCCGGCTCTTTGATGGCGCATGGCGCGTAGCGGACATTCGCGAGACGATCCGCCTCGGGCTGATCGGCGGCGGCGCGGAGCCGTTGCAGGCGCTCAACCTCGTACGCCGCTATGTCGACGAGCGCGCCAATTGGATTGGCAATGCGTCGATTGCACAGGCCGTGCTCGGTGCTGCGCTGTCCGGTGCGCCGGAGGAGGAGGCGGGAAAAGACGACGCGCCGGAGGCCGGGAAAAATCCGCCGAGCTCCCAAACGGACGGATCGCCTTCGGCGCAGTCTACGGATCAGCGGCCGCCTGCGGAATCAGCCCCGCCGATCTCCGGCGACTGACTCTCTGGCAATTGTCGGCGGCCGTCGACGGCTGGCTTGCCGCTCATGCGCCGGAGAAGGACGAGGGGCTGAGTGCCGACGAGGAGGCGAACATTCTCGCCATGCTGGAGGCGACGGGGTAACATCGCCTCCGGGCAGATGTCTTAACCGAGCCAAATACCGTTGATGAGCTCGTCTGCGACGCCGATGATGTTCTCTTCGCTCTCCGAAAATCCGATGAGAACGTCGGTTCTGGACTGTCTGCCGGAATTCAGTTCCTCGTTCCAGTAGGTAATGCCACCTTCATCGCCTCCGCGCCCGAGCACGTTCTGATAGAGAGCGTCTACGAAGGCGGCGTTGGAAATGCTCTCGCCATAAATGATCCGGAATTCCTGAGAGTCAATGAACCGATCGGCGACGAACGCTAGGTCATTGCCATCATCCAGAACGTCAATCCAGTATTTGAGGCCGTCAAGGTCGGGCGCGCGATCGAATGCGGACTGATAGAGGCGGAAAGCTTGGCCGGCGTTTCCGTTTACGTCGACCGCAAGGACTCCATCGGAGAATTGTATCCGCTCGATATCTTCAAGCCATGTCATCAACGTCTCGTCATGGTCTTCAATTGAAGTCGGGGTTACGGTTCGGTTGAACTTGTAGTCGTCCCTTGCCCGTTCGAATATCGCAGTATCAATTCCGTCTCCGCCATAGATACTTGTTCTGCCAGACGGGATATAAAATATGTCATCACCCGTTCCGCTTGATACCACGGATCGCCCATAACCCGACCACCAGCGGACAGTCCCATAATACGTTGACGTGGAAATGTCTGAACCTTCTCCGGCAATATATCTTACCTCCGGTGCGGGCGCGGGTTCAGGTGGAACGTAATCTCCAATAGCCATGTGCTTCTCCGCTGGTGCAATGTGACCAAAATAAGGCAGCATGTGCACAGCGGTTTTGCAAACAGTCTTTTGTCTCATGGGGTGAGCGGCTGGCCGAATTCCCCTCCGGCTCACGAGGCCGGGGGCATCATTTTGAGTGCAGACAATCAGAACTTTCGTTCAACGGCATCACATTGGTACTGCGCATTCGGCTCTCCAGGCTGCTTGAGCGTTCCTCCGCCAGTTGTGCGGTCCGCCGAAAAAATCCAGTAGGGGAAGAAGCCGCTACCGGCGACTGACCCGCCATGGAAGTAAATCTCTTCTGGGAATAGCCCGTGCGCAATTATGTGTAGGCCAGAAAACAGGTATTCTGCTTCTTCGAACACGACTTTCACAAGTTTGGATCTGGTCTCGTAATCGTATAGCCCAAATCCATTGCGTGGCGCGCAGTGGGTTACACCTTTGGTAAAATCAGCGGATATACAATTTAAGCGATGGCCAAACGCGGACCTCGCGTCGAGAGTTATTGTTACGGACTCTTTGTCGCCGCCGGTACACTTAATAAACGTCTCCCCAGCGGCTGACGAAAGGGAAAATGCTGTAGCAAATGCGCTGAATAGGAGTCGTCTCACTCCACTTCCCCCTTATAGGCCCCAGAATGGCAAAAACCGACATCGAAACCCTTACCATCTCGCTTGAAGCGAGGATATCGTCTTATGAGCGCTCGCTGAAAAAGGCGCAAGAGACGACGAACAGACACCTGAAGGCCATTGAGGACCGGGCGACAAAGGCCGGCGGCGGCATCAGCAAGGGTCTGACGAACAGCCTGAAAGAGGCGGAACAGCAGGCGGCAACGTCCGGGGCAGCGATCAGCGCTGCCTTGTCCAGGGGCCTCAAGGGCGCCGGCGCCGCCGTCATCACCAATGAAATCCGCAAGATGGCGGACGCTTGGCAGGAGGCGACAAACAAGATCCGGGCGGCAGGCGCAAGCGGCACCTCGCTTGATCAGATCGTAGACATTGCCCAGCGATCCCGCGCAGAGCTCGCGCCGACGGTCGATCTGTACGCGCGCCTGACGCGGTCGGCCGCCGACCTCGGCGCATCGCAGGCGGAAATCGCCGTGGCGACAGAGGCCGTCGCTAAGGGCCTCAAGATTTCCGGCGCGTCCGCCCAGGAAACCAGTGGCGCACTGATCCAGTTGTCTCAGGCTCTCCAATCTGGGCGGCTTCAGGGTGATGAACTGCGTTCGCTGCTCGAAAACGCGCCGGTGCTCGTGCGCGCAATCGCAAAAGAGTTCGGGGTTGCCGTTGGCGAGTTGAAAACGCTCGGCTCGGAGGGCCGTCTGGTGTCCGACAGGGTGTTCAAGGCGCTGGTAGATAGCGCTGCGGAGGTCAACACCGCCTTCGCGAAGACTGAGGCGACGAACCGGGATTACTGGACGAATCTTCAGACTGCGGCAACGCAGTATGTCGGCCATTCGAGCACCGTGGCGGGCGCGACATCTCTGATTAATGCGGGCATCGAGGGGCTGACGAACAACTTTGCCCTGCTCGGGGATGGCGCGATCGCACTCGGTGCGATACTCGCGGCACGGCTTGTCGCGGCTGGCCTCAAGCCACTGGCTCTCCAGATCGGGATGGTGGCGACGCAATTCATGACAGCAACGCCCGCGATCGCCGCAACCAACGTGGCACTGGTCGCGACTGCGCAGCGCGCTACGGCCGCCGCTATGGCGGCGCGGGTTTTGTCGGGGGCGCTCGCGCTGGTCGGCGGTGTGCCTGGCGCCATCATCCTTGGCGTAGGCGCTGCCGCTCTTTACGCCTCCAGCCAGATGAAGGACGGCGCGCAGGAGGCGCAGCAGTATGCCGATGCGCTGGACCGCGTCCGGGAGAAGGGCGAGGGGGCGACGGATGCGGTCAAGGGCACAGGTGACGCAGTCGTTCTTGCCGCTCGCCAGCAGGCGAAGGCACAGACAGACGAGATCCAGAAGGGCATGGCCGCCGCCAACGACGCGATCGCTGAGGCGGGTGGCGAGTTGGACAAGGTGCAGAGGCAGCTGAAAGCTCTCGCGAGAACGCCGGTCAGGATCGCGCCCGAAATTGCGATGGAGAATCTGGAGCGATATGGCGTCGAAAGCCGAGAGCACGCGCTGGCGCTGGATGCCGACAGGATGGCCGCACTCCAAAGTCAACGGTCCATGCTGCAGGGGAGGCTGGAAAGTTTGAGCGGCCGCAGCGGTATTGGTGCTGCCGCCACGGACTATGCGAGGAGGGGATTCGAACGTCAGATCGAGGAGACATCAAAGCGTATCGCGGAGATTGAGGACCAGATTGCCAACTTCAAACCCCACCCGGCGATCGAGGCCATCGCGCCGGCGACGTCAGCGATCGGGGAAGCGGCGGCCCAAATTGACGATCTCCTGACAAAACTTCGTGACGGACTGATCACCGTCGACAAATTTGAGCTTGAACTGTCCAACATCGGAAAGGCCAATCCAGCCTTGGCCGGCCTTGCCGACGCCGCGCTTCGTCTCAGCAGAACGATTGCCGGCGCAACCGCGAGCTTGAAAGAGTACAACGAGCAACAGGAGAAGGCGAACAAGCTCGAAGCCGAAGCTCGGGAAAAAGTCCACAAGCGAGAGATGGAGCGCCAGGGCCGCATCGCTATGGGCGATCCGCGAGTGACGGCGCCGACTTTGTCATTCGAGAACGCACAGATCGAAGGGGCCAGGAAATCTGCGGAGGCAAAGGAGATCGAGGCCGAGGCGCAACGCATCCTGAACGAAGCGAAGAAGAAGGGCATCGAATACACGGAGCAGCAGGCGGGGGCGCTGGCGAAGGAGACCATTGAGGCGAAGAAAGCGCTTCAGGAAGCCGAGGCGCTGAAAAAGAAAGGTTTCCTTGATCTCATCGGGTATGCCGAGGGGACAGACAAAGCGCGCGGTTACAACGAGACGCTTGGTTACGGCAAGTTCAGTGGCGGCGATAGAACTCTCGTCACAATGACCATCGGGCAGATCAAGCAGCTACAAGCCGAGATGCTTGCCCATCCTGACAACAAGTTCAACAGCTCCGCAGTGGGCCGCTACCAGATCACACGGCGCACGCTCATCGACCTGCAAAAGCGGCTCGACATCTCAGACGACGATTACTTTAATCCCTCAATGCAAGACCGGCTGGCCCTCGACCTGATGCGCCGGAGGGGCAGGAACACCGCCGGACTCAGGAATGAATGGGAGGGGTTCCGGAAAGTTGATGAGGCAACCATCCTCGCCGCTTTCGACCGGCAATCGATCAGCATGCCGGCTGTTGACGAGTCGGTGACTGAGAAGAATAAAGCGCTTGAGGAGCAGAAGAAGGCATACGCTGACATCAATACCGAGGCCGAGCGGTATATCGAAAGGCAGAGCCTGGAGGCTGCGGCGGTTGGCAAGACAGAGCTCCAGGCCCGTGCCATGGTACACACCTTCGAGCTCCTGAACGAAGCGAAGCGCGCCGGAATCGAAATCACGCCGGAACTGGAGCGTCATTACGAGCAGCTCGGGCAGAAGATGGCGGCGGCGGACGTTGGGGCCGACGAGCTGCGCAAGCGGTTTGACGAGTTGAACGATACGGCGCGGTTCTTCGGCGGTGAGGCTGTCGACGCGCTGTCCGGCCTGATCACTGGCACGACGACGGCAGAACAGGCTCTTCAAAGCCTCATCCAGACGCTGGTGCGTGCGACATTGCAGGCGGCGCTACTGGGAGAGGGGCCGCTCGCCAGTCTGTTTGGCGGAAGCGGTGGGAAGGGCGGTTTGCTCGGCGGCTTTCTGGGCAGCGTTCTCGGGGTCAAGACTATGCACAGCGGAGGCGTCGTCGGCCTGCACGGTCGATCCGGCGTGGCACCGGCCGCCCTGTTCGCTGGCGCACCCCGCTACCACAGCGGCGGTGTCGCTGGTCTGAAGCCTGACGAAATCCCGGCGATCCTCCAGCGTGGGGAATATGTCGTCTCGCGCGCGAACATGATGGCAGCGGCAATGGCCGGACGCGGCGGCGCGGGCCGCGCGCCGACCGTCAACGTCAACAACTTCGGCCCGACTACGCCGGAGGTGCAGGTGTCCCGCTCCGGCGACAGCTACAGCATCGACGTCGTCATCCCGGCGTTGGAGAACGCCATGGCTGCGCGCGCGAGTCGAGGGCACGGCAGTCTGGGCAAGGCGGTGACGTCGTCCGCCACTGGCAGAACGTTGAGGGGCTGACATGGCAATCGCATCTTGGCCCGCCGGCCTGCCGCACACGCCCACGGCGTCTGTTCTTGCCGCGCCGACGCCATCGCGTGAGCCGGCGCGCACGGAATACGAAGACGGCCCGGACCGAATGCGCCGGCGCGCCCTGACACGCATTCGAAAGCAGCCGGTGCAATTGCGGTTTACGCCGACGCAGATGCAGACCTTCGAGGGGTTCTTCTACAACGACCTGTCGGACGGCACGGGGCATTTCACCATGCAGGTTTTCTTGCCGGGCGGGTGTCAGACGCGGCGCGTTTATATCGATGGTGCGACCTATTCAGCACCAAAAACCGGCCAGCACTACCTGGTGTCGTTCACGCTTTGCATTTTCGAGAGCTGAAACATGAGCCTTACCGTTGCGATGCAGGAGGCGTATGCCAGCACCCCGCGAGAGCACGTCATCTATGAGACGATCGAGCTGGATCATCCGGCTTTCGCCACGCCGGTCCGCGTCGTGACCGGCACGGATGAGGACATGACGTTGCCGCTCGGCGGCGAGCAGGGCTCGGCGACGTTCACGGCCATGGACATCAGCGTCACGCCGCCGGGCTTTTCCGAGGATGGTCCGGGGCAGGCGAAGCTTCGGATCGACAATGTGTCCGGCCTCTTGCTGCCCTACCTGCGCGACGCTATCCAGTCGTCGCAGCCGATCAGCATCACGTTTCGCGCATACACGACGGCCGATCTGACGCAACCGGGAGACATCATCTCCGATCTGGAACTGCGCGAGGTGACGCTGACGGCGACGGCCGCCGAGGGCACCTTGTCGTTCCGGGAGATCGAGACGCAGGCGTTCCCGCTGCGCACCTATGACCTCGAATTCTACCCGGCGCTGCAGAATGGTTGATCACGCCGCCTGCAATGGTTCCGCAGTCAGGCGCAAGCCGAGGGCTTTCATGACCTTCATGACGGTGCCCAGCTCGGGATTGCCCTCCCGGCTGAGAGCCCGATACAGGCTTTCACGCGAAAGGCCGGTCTCGCGCGCAATCTGTGTCATGCCGCGAGCCTTGGCGATGTCGCCGAGGGCAGCCGCCAGAAGGGCGGGGTCGTTCTCTTCGAGAACGGCCTCGATGAAGTGGGCGATGGCCTCCTCGCTATCGAGGTATTCGGTCACGTCCCAGGGTGTCGTTTTAATTGCCATTGTCTTCGTCCTCGTCTGTATCCTCGTCTTCGTCCTCGTTCTCGTCTTCGTCCTCAAGCTCGTTCGCGATTTCCTTGGCACGCTTGATATCCGCGGCCTGTGTGCTCTTGTCACCGCCGCAGAGCAGGATCACAAGAATTTTTCCCCGCTGCACGTAATACACGCGATAGCCGGGGCCGTATTTGATCCTCAGTTCGCTGATACCCTCGCCAACCGGCTTCACGTCGCCGGGGTTCCCGTTCTGCAGGCGGTAAATCCGCACGTTGATCTTGGCCTTGGCCCGAGCGTCCCGCAGGCCGTCGAACCAGCTGTCGTAAGTGGGTGTTTTGCGAACGTCGATCATGATTATTTGTAGCTCTCAGGCTACAGAATGTCAACGGAAAGTTTGGTTTGTCTCATGAAAAGTGACGTTGATGCAGGCCAGTACCTCACGGCGCTGATCGGCCAGCCATGGGCGCGCGACGGGCTGCACTGCTGGGCGCTCGTCCGGCAAGTGCAGCGCGATCTTTTCGACCGCGATTTGCCGCCGGTGTTCGATGTGGCGCCGGACGGCAGGGCGGCAAAGGCGCGTCTGTTCAACGGCCATCCCGAGCGTAAACGCTGGCAGGCGATCGAGCGGCCCGTGCACGGCGCGGTGGCGTTGATGGTACGCAGGGGCGCGCGCATTGATTTCTTTGAGCACGCCGGCGTCTACTTCGACCTCGATGGCGGCGGCCTGCTGCATGTCGATGATCCGCACGGCGTGGTGTTCGACGATCTGTTCGTGTTCCGATCCGCCCGCCGGTGGATGGACCCGGTGTTTTTCGTTCCGAGAGACTGATACCCCATGGCATTGCTGATCCGTCAGGACGTCGTCGGCCAACCGGTTGACGCGCCGCAGAAGCTCGACCCGCGCCGCAAGCGGCTGTCGACCATCGTTGCGCGCCATGCCGACCGCTCACGGCCGTTCATTGTGTCGGTAAGCCGGCCGGGGCAGGCGCTCATGCCGGCGGACGATACCGTCGTGATGCGGGGCGACTGGCGGCGCACGCTGGTGCCGCGCGATGCGACTGTCGTCATCACCTATTTGCCGATGGGCGGCGGCGGGCGCGGGGGCGGCGGCAATCAGGGCAAAGCGATCGGCGGCGCGCTGGCGATGATCGCGCTGGCCGTGGTCGCGCCCTATGCGGTCGGCGCGCTGGGCGGCGTATTCGCAACGGCGGCCGGTGGGCTCACGCTCACCGGGAAGCTGGTTGCTGCCGGTATCGTCATGGGCGGCGGCTATCTGATCAGCAAGGCGACGCAGGCCAAAGCGAACAAACAGAACGCCACCAGCGAACCGCTCTACGGCGTGTCCGGCGGCGGCAACATGCCCCAGCCCGGCGGGCGCATCCCGGTCGGCTATGGACAGTTCTGGACGCAGCCGGACCTGTCGCAGCCCGACTACATCATCAACGACGGTGAAGATCAGGTCCTTTACAAGCGCATGACGTTGGGCCTTGGCAAATACGACATTGAGCGCATCAATGTCGGGCAGGCCACGCTGTGGACGCCGGACGGCGGTATCCATGAGACATTCGTCGGCGGCGCGGTCGAGATCATTCCGCCGGGCGGTACGTCGAGCCTTGTGCCGGGCACCGTTATCTCCTCGCCGGATGTCGCCGGCGCCGAGATCGCCCGAGCGAATGATGCGCCGAATCCTGCATGGTCAGGGCCGTGGCCGGTCACCCCGCCCGGCATCACGACGAAGAAAATCCAGATCGATTTCAGCCTGCCGCATGGCTGCTACATGAACTGGGGCAAAGACGGCCGGCAATTGCCGATCTTCTATGACGCCTGGTTCGAATACGCGCCGATCGACGACAATAACAATCCGATTGGCGGATGGAACGTGCTGTATCGTGGTAACGAACAGCTCAATACCACGCGCGCCCAACGGTTCACCCGGATCATCGACGTTGCGGAAGGGCGATATGCCGTCCGCGCGCAGAATACCCAGCCTGCCGAGTACGG
Source organism: Pseudochelatococcus sp. B33 (assembly GCF_053570585.1). Taxonomy (NCBI): domain Bacteria; kingdom Pseudomonadati; phylum Pseudomonadota; class Alphaproteobacteria; order Hyphomicrobiales; family Chelatococcaceae; genus Pseudochelatococcus; species Pseudochelatococcus sp. B33. The sequence continues at coordinate 289,329 of NZ_JBSEFH010000005.1, forward strand.
AGACGCATATGGCGTCCACCGGCTCTTCAATGACCTGACTTGGGATGGCCTGCGCGCGCCGCTCGACGATACTATCATCCGGCCCGACGTGACCGAGATCGCGGTCAGGATCCGGTCCGGCAAGACGCTGGTGGCGACGTCGTTTGCTGATATCTGGGTCCGCGCCTCGCGGCGCCTGCCGGTCTGGAATGGATCGTCATGGGAAGAGCAGCCGACGCGCAAGGCGGTATGGGCATGGTGCGATATCATGCGCTCTGCCTATGGCGGCAACCTGGTCGACAGCCAGATCGACGTTGCTCGGGCGCTGCATTACGCGAGCACGCTCACGGCGCTGGACAGCTTCGACGGGATCATTCGCGGTCCGGTGTCGGTGCATGAGGCGGCGTCGACAGTGCTGGGCGTGATCAGGGCAGATCCGGTGCGCATCGGCAATACGTGGTCGATTGGCCGTGACGAGCCGCGCGCTGTCGCCAAGCATTTGTTTACCAGGCGCCAGATTGTGCGCGACAGCTCGCAGGCTCATTTCCAGGTGTCGCGCGACGATGGCCAGGCCGATGTCATCGTCGAGTATTATCAGGATAGCGACCCTCGCCGTCGGCGCGAGGTGCGCGCGACGTTCGGTACCGCCTCCCTGACGCCCCGTCGTTATTCGGCCGCCGGTGTGTCGACCTATGAGCATGCCCACCATCTCGCGACGTGGATGGCGGCTGCGGCCTATTACCGGCGCGAGCGCAGGACGATCGTTGTCGAGCACGAGGGGCGGTTGGTGTCGCGCGGCGACCCGGCGCGCGTGGACGTCTGGTACATGTCCGACGCGGTCGCGGCCGGCGTCATGGGGCAGGCGGCATATACGATCACGCTTGACACGGACGTGGAGGCGGCAGGGAAATACGCCATTTTCCGGAGCCACCGCAACCGCGAGTGGGGGCCGGTGTCCGTCTCCCAGGGCGGGAATGCCCGTACCATCGTCCTGCACGCCGGGGACGTGGCGGCGGCCGAGGCCAGCAGCAGCATGTCGCTGGCGCATATCTGCGACGACAAGGGCGGCGACATGCCGTCCGTGCTGATCGGCCCGCTGACAGAACTGCAGGACGCGTACATCGTCGACAGCGCCACGCCGCAGGGCCGAGACAGGGTGACGATCGAGGCCGTGCGGGATTCGGACGCGGTCTGGTCGGCGATCGGGCAGCCTGTGCCGCCGGAGCCGGACATCCCGAGCCGCGGCGACATGGATGCGCCGTCTGTGCCGATCATCCCGTGGCTGCGGGCCGCGCCGATCCAGAAGACCAATAGTCTCGACATGGAATGGGCGGTCGGCGTGGCGCGCGGCGCGGTGCGCTATGTCGTGAGCCTGTCCTATGACGACGGCGCGACCTGGGAGACGGTGAGCGACGGTCCATCCACCTCGGGCACCTACACGCTGCGGTTTGTCGAGGGGATGGCTGCGACAGTCGCAGCGTTTGCGGTCACGGATGCGGGCGTGCAGGGGCCGACGGTCTATGCGACCATCGATACCTACCTGCCTGTCGTGGACTTCGCCCCTGGCGCCGGCACGATCGATTGGGACGCGCTGTCGGCCGAGATCAAATACCAGATATCGCTGATCTCGGCGGCCGGGGCCGACCTGCAGCAATGGATCGCCGATTACTTCGCGGGCATCGATTTCCCGAAATTCGATTGGTCCGAACGCCGGGACGAAATCGATAGCCTGCGCCGGCGGCTGGATGAGGCCATCGAGCGCCTGGCGGCGGCTGAGGCGACCACGGCCGCGCATGAGTATACGCGCAGCGAACTGATCAAGGTTGAGCTGGCGAAGGGCGACCTCGATAATTGGGCCGCGATCGAAACGGAGCGCACCGCGCGCATCGCCGAAGACGAGGCGCTGGCGACCGTGACGACGGCGCTGGGCACGCGGCTGACGGATGCCGAGACGGGACTGACCGGGCAGGCGGCGGCCATCAGCGCGCTGTCAGGCCGAGTGACGGACACGGAAGACGGTATCGAATCCGTGACCGAACGTGTCGACATTCTCGAAAGCGGCGCGACCGCGTTTGCCCCGTTGCTCGGCTGGAATTTCCGGACTGACCTGGAAGGGTGGACCGGGAACGTCACTGCCAACCATGACGCGACCAATGGGCTCCTCTATTACACCAAGAACGCGACAGCATCCGCGGTCTGGGTCGGTAGCCTGTCCTTCCCGGCCGCGCAGGCGCCCTTGCTGCGCATCCGGTATCGGCGGGCGACCGGGACGTCGGCGGTGGGAGCGGCCCGCATCAGGTTCAAGAGCTCGGTCCAGTCGAACGAGTTCAATGCGGGCAATTTTGTTGACCTGCCGGCAACGCCCAATACCAATTGGATCACGGCGACTGTCCGGATGACGGATGCGGCGAACTGGCTGGGCACGATATCGCTGGTCATGTTCCTGGGCTCGGACGGCATTGCGGCGACCGATCGGTTTGAGATCGACTACATCGAGGTTGGCGGGCCGGGCGCGAATGTGTCGGCGTTCGCGCACGAATCCCTGAAAACCAGCGTCACGGCCAATGCGGACGGGCTGTCGTCGGTCAGCAGCAGGGTCACGGACCTGGAGTCCGCTATTGAAGACCCGGACGGCGGCCTTGCTGCGCTGGCGTCGGCCTACGACGGTCTCGAAACCCGTGTCGAAAGCACAGAAACGGGCATCACTACGGCCAGCAGCCGGATCACTGCGCTGGAGGCGAGCAAGGACTCGGATTTCGTCGGCGAGCGGGTTTGGGACTTCGGCGACGGCGTAGCCGGCTGGTTCAACTCCCAATCATCCGGCCTCGGCCATGATGCGTCTCTTGGCGTGATGACGATCACGAAACAGGCGGCGACGCACTATGTCTGGTTCCCCGGCCTCGCCATCTCGACCTCGCTCATTCCGCAGATCAAAATCCGGTATCGGCGGGCGACAGGGTCGAACGGTGGCCCGTTCGTCGTGCGTTTCGCGACCACCGGCAGTCCGAACGAGTTCTCGGCGAACAACCGCATAGAGCTGCCCGCGGCGCCTGCCAACGGTGTCTGGGTCGAACGCGTTGTAGACGTCATCAGTGTCGCGGGCGGCTGGCACGGCAATTTGAGCATGCTGATGATGCTGCCGAGCGACGGCATCGGCACCGGCTCGCGCTTTGAGATCGACTATATCGCGGTTGGACGCAATGGGGCGCCGGTCTCCGCGAGCGCATTTCAACGGATCGAGGCGCGCGTAGAGGAAACGGAAGACGGCGTCGACTCCCTGTCGAGCAGCGTAACGAGCCTCACGAATGCGGTCGCCCATCCGTCCACCGGGCTCGCGGCGAACGCCAGCGCCATCAACTCGCTGACGAACGCGGTAAGCTCTATAGACGGCACCGTCAGCTCGCATTCATCATCGATTACCGCGCTGCAAAACACCGTCAACAACCCGACAACGGGTGTCAGTGCCACGGCAACGGCGCTTGGCGCGCTGACGACACGAGTTACCGATGCGGAGGGAGACGTCGACGCGGTCAGTGGCCGCGTCTCCGCATTGGAGGTGTCGGCCGACAGCATGTTCGTCGCCGAACGCGGCTTTGATTTCGCGGTAGCGGAGAGCATAACTGGCTGGTTCAACTCAGCGTCAGGAGGCGTATCGGTCGATGTTGCCCTCGGCGTGCTGAACATTACGAAGCAAAACACGTCGCATAACGTCTGGTATCCAGGGCTGAACATACCGACATCGCTCATCCCAAAGCTGAAAATCAGATACAGGCGAAACTCGGGCAGCAACAATGGCCCGTTCGTTGTGCGTTTCGCGACCACTGGCTCGCCCAACGAATTTGCTGCGGCAAACAGGATCGAGCTGCCCACGCCCACGGTGAACGGCCAATGGATTGAGCGCACCGTCGACGTCCTGACGGTTGCAGGCGGTTGGCATGGCGCCCTGACGATGCTCATGATCCGGCCATCTGATGGTGTCGGCTCGGGGTCGCAATTCCAGATCGACTATATCGCTGTCGGCCGGGACGGCGTTTCGGCCTCGGCCGGGTCGTATGAAAAGGTCGAGGCCCAGGTCACATCGATCGGCGGACAGGTGACGGCACAGGTATCGTCCATCAACACGCTGCAGTTGACGGTTGGGGACCAGACTAGCCAAATCACCGCGCTCCAGCAGACGGTATCAGGGCCGGGCGGGCTGACAGCGCAGTATGGTGTCTCGCTCGATCTCGGCCAGGGCGTGCAGGGTGGTTTCAAATTGCTTGGCGCGCGCCGGAATGACGGTTCCGGTGGCACGGTCCAAATGATCATCGACGGTGATCTGACCCTGAACGGAACGATCACCGCCCCGAAGCTCATCACAAATCAGGTTGTTATCGGTAACAACGCACAGATGGGCGGCAATACAGTCAACACAGGTAATATTCTTAACAATGCCGTGTCCAATACAGGCGGGTTCTACCAGTACAAGCTTATTGATGAGCAATCCGACGCTGTAGAATTTAATGTTCGCCCTGGAGCGAAAGTCCTCGTATGGGGGAGTATAATCGGTACGGATGAAGATGTTAATAACCAAAATCCAGGACGATATATACAAGACATGAATGGTGTCGGAACCCTGCAGGTTACGATGAACGAAGTGGCACAAACAGAGTTCAACGCGCCAATTACTCGGACAAATTTGAGTTCAAATGGGGCCTGGATATCTGCAACATTATTCGCAGTGATTTCTCCCGGCACAACACCGAGCGATATGTGGAGGTGGTTCCGGGTGAGAGCGACCGGCGCATCTTTTAGCAGCCTGCAAAAACCTCGTATCAGATACATGATTGCTGTCGTGGAGTTGGCAAGATGAGCATTGATAATGAAAGAGAACTTGTAAGCGTCGTGCAGTACGACATCAATACAGGCTCGATCACGACGGCGGGGACTTTGTCAATCAGACAGGTCGTAGATTTGTTGGCGAATAGCGAGGGCTGGCTGATCGGGCGTGGCAGTCTCGATGAGCACTATGTCGATCTCGCCACGAAAGAGATCCGGATGCGGGGGCCATTCCCGGCCGTGCTCGACGGTTCCACTCTGACTGACATGCCGATACCGTCGCGATTGACATGGCAGAACGACAGTGGCTCCGGCGGCACGGTCGACGTCACCGACAGCACGGTTGAGCTGGATTTCGCGCTGCCCGGCATCTATCGCGTCACGCTCGATGCGCCGGCCTACATGCCGAAAACCTATGAGATTGAAGTGCCAGACGAAATCGAGGCTCCGGAATGACCGGCCAGAAGATCAGGCTCACGCCGGATTATCGGGCGGCGCGAGCGAAGCGGTATCCGGCGCTCGCCGAGTTCGCCGATGCGATCTATTGGGCGGAGCGCGGCGACCGATCCTTGCTCGATGCCTGGCTCGCCCGATGCGATGCGGTCAAGGCCGCGATCCCGAAGCCGCCGCCTGAGCCCGCCCCCGAACCGAACGACCAGCAGCCCCGTCCCGAGCGGGGCTTTTGATTGGAGCACCCTATGACCGCATATTCCCAGGGCACGGCGACGCTCACACAGGGCAGCAAGAACGTCACCGGCGCAACGACGACATGGCTCAACATGGCCGCACCGGGCGACCTGATCTATCACGCCGGGTTTGTCGGCGTGGTCGAGCTGCCGACCACAAACACGGCACTGACACTGAAATTCCCGTGGGCCGGGCCGTCGGTCACCAATACGGCCGACTATGCGATCCTGCATGTCTCCTCCTGGTGGCACAGCAACATCGCGATCAACGAGGGCATCCGCGATCTGTTGGAGCGGATCAACGCTGGTCTTGGCCTCCGCCCGGACGCGACCGGCACGTTGGCGCAGCGCGCAGCCTTCAACGGCGCGGCGCAGGGCTTCGCGTATCTCCGGACGGACGTGTCTCCCATGGTCGTTTTCGTCAAGAGGTCGGCAACGTCCGGCGACTGGTCAGCCGGCACGGCTATCGGCACCGCGGCATAGGGAGGGGGCCATGGCCGGGCAATACGACCTGATCCTTTGGGCGGGCAACAATGCTCCAGAGGTCATTTTCGAATTCGAGTTCGACCTTGACGAGCTTCAGGCGGTGCTGTCGATCCGATCCCCGGCGCGCGGTATCAGCCATGATTTCAGCACAGCCGATGGGGACAGCGGCCTGACGATCGAGGCGAGGGAGGATGAGGACGGCGAGCCAGTCGACGCGCCCGGCGAGAAACGCATCATCCAGTGGCGCTACGGGCTCGCCCTGACGCGCGCGCTGCCGCGACATGAGCTGATCGAATACGAGCTGGAGCTGCGCGACGGCGAGGTCCAGCGCACCTATGTCCACGGCAATCTCAGGATCGAGGGAGGCGCGAATGCCGACTGATGGTGGCGGCGTGCTGATGAAGCCGTCGCGCGTGCAGGTGGTAAAAGTCGTCGAACGCGGCATGCGCGGCAAGCGGGGGCCGCCCGGCGAGCCCGGCGTGGGCGCCATCGATCTCCCCCTTGCAATCGACAATCCGCAGGACGGCGACGTGCTGTCCTACGACACCGCGCAAGCTGCATGGAAAAACCGGCCGCGCCGCAATGTG